>JBILLA010000198.1:0-4549 GCA_044376365.1 Bdellovibrionota bacterium
GCTCTTTCCTTCCTCCTCAAGACTGGAGACTCTGGAAAGTCATTTGGTGCTGTTACTGCTAAAGATATTGAAGCCCAGTTGAAAGCTCAGGGATACGATATCCATAAGAAGCAGATCAAAAGCTTTGAGCCTTTCCGTGTTGCTGGAGAGTATCGTGTAGACGTTCGTGTGCACGCAGAGGTTGCTGCATCAATTCCTGTGAAAGTTGAAGTTGAAGCTCCGAAGAAGCTTGAAGCAGCTGAGAAGCCTGCTAAAGCAACAAAAGGTAAGCGTGGAAAGAAGGCGACTGACGAAGAGGCCGCTGCATCCACCGAAGAAGCTGCTGAGTAACAGCTCCAGTGGCCCAGGAAGCTCCGTTACGACGGTACGTTTTTTTAGGGGCACTTTTTCTTTGCTCATTCCTGCTCCCTGTCTGGGTGCTCAGTTTTTTATTGAAAGACTCAGCACCCACAATCACCTCTGAACAAGATCCCGTTTTTCCTCAATCGCTACCCGTACGTTCACGTGGTGCATTCTTTACTGTAGCCACCCATGAACACTTAACGCCTCGAGAAGGGCGTGATTTTATCCTATTTGGATGGTTCAAATTTGATGTGCTCCCTGAACCAGATAAAGAAGCGGTCATTGTCTCAAAAATAGATTCATCGCGACTACTGCGTCCGGGATTTTCAATTGAAATTGCTCGGCATGGTGATTCTTTTCGTCCCTCTGTCTATTGGAAAAATTCAGATGGAAAGGGTGGGCGGTATGAATTCAATGATTTCAAGCTGTCGGTACGTCAGTGGTACGCGATGGTTCTTTCATACCAGCAACCGACAGTGCTTGGCTTTCATTTAGTGACGATTGATGAGCAGGAAAAGCCTACGTGGGCTCTTCTGGGAGGTTACCAACTCCGTGTCCCCGTGTTCCCAGCGACTCGTGTGCCTCTTCAAATTGGGGCTCCGCAGCTTGGTACCTTTCGAGGAAGTATTGGTCCAGTTGGTGTTATCTCGGGTAAAAAGATTACGAGCGACATGAAAGATATTCTCAAGACATTGGCGCGTGATCCGCTCAATATTAAAGCAGCATTTCACGATGAAGATATCGTTTTTCTAACGCTTGATGGTCAAACTGATCTGAGTAACCATCATCTTGAAATTAATCAAAGCACTAAGATTGCGTCATAGCGATGGTATTCTTTTTGTTGCTCCCACTTTTTTGGATTTTGAGAGCGATATTTGATGATGTCGATCCAATCTATCTGTCCCGATTGTGTATGATCGATCCCATGCTTGCTGTGCGAGCTTTGTTTCGTGAGCATCGAATCATTATCCAAGCGCTCCAAGAACTCTGCACCATGAGTATCTTTGTGTTGGGGACTGCATGGTTTGTTCGCAACCGCGATACCATCCGTGCGCAACGGATTCACCAGCTCCTATTTACTGTTTATACCTTCATAGGGGTGCTATCTGTTCTGCAGTATGCTGGGTTCCTCACTGCAGTGTTCCCACAACGGTGGAGCTTTTGGATGGGGATTGAGCGTTTTGGAGGCCTGTTTACTGATCCAAATGCGCTGGGCCTCTGTGCTGCTTTATGCGTCCTTATTGCCCTTCAGTCGATACAGCAGCGACGTTCAGCGTTCTATGTATGTGCTCTCTTGGTATGGTGTTTTTTAGGCTTGGTCAGTGGCTCTAGAACTTTTGTGCTAATCACTGTAGGTGCAGTAGTGCTGTTTTTTATTCCAGCAGTTATCGCGTTTTATCGTTCAACGAAACACCGCACCAGCCTCGTTCTTTGCATACTGCTTGGTGTGCTCTGTATGCCATTTGTTGTATCGCTCTTGGCATCGTATACAAATCTCACGGGTATTCATCGCCTTGCAAAGCTTATGCATCCTGCTACGGTGGTAGAGGAGCTATCAAGTCGAGCAGTTTTTTTTCGAGTCAACCTTGCTCTTTTTGCACAGCACGCCTGGTTTGGTGTTGGCTTTAATGCTTTTGATCGAACATTTGCAGCAACATCAGCAGCACTTGGGTTTGCAACTGGACGATGGCAGGATAATCCGAACAGTTTTTATCTTGGTATCTGTTCCGAGCTTGGCCTTGCTGGCCTTATGCTGTTTCTGTTGGGAATCTTTCATGTGCGATGGCGATGGTCAACCAACGAACAGTTCTTGACGGCTGGAGGGTATGCTTTTTTCTTGGCGCTTATTGTTGGATGCCATCTTGATTTTATTGAGGTTGCGCTGCTTGCCCCCTGCGTCGTACAGGCCTGTATAGCTTCAGTTTCCCCGATGTCACTACACATGCGTCGCGCAGCAGTGACTGTCCTTATTTTGGCTGCGATATTTCTTGTCTTAAAGCCCCACGGTGCTGCAGGATTTTATCGCCGTGATGATGGTATCTATGTTCGCCGAGTGGCACACATATCATTGCCCTGTGGCAAGACTATCATCGTTGATGCACCGCTTCTGTCGAAGGGAAGAGAGCCCTGCACGGTTATGATCGGAGGGCAGTCTGTAAAGCTTATTGATGCTACGCCAATAGAGGTTTCCTTGCCTGCATGTGAAAAAGAGCAACTTGTGGAGGTGAGCTGCTCTCGATTCTTCCTTGCAGATCGTCCATACTGTGTGAGGCTGCGATGAAAAAATTTAATATTCCTGAAAACTATCGCTCTTCCATAGTGACTTCTATCAAGAAGTTTCGCACACATCATGACCAGAGGAAGCGAGATATCTCTCCATCACTTCTTACAGTTGGTCCTGTGACATTTAAAATTGCTCGCCATTTTGGATTCTGTTACGGCGTTGAAAACGCCATTGAAATTGCATTTAGAGCAATTGATGAAAATCCTGGAAAGCGCGTTTTCCTTCTATCTGAAATGATTCACAACCCCATGGTGAATGCCGATCTTGAGCGGCGTGGAGTACGTTTTTTAATGACGCCTCACGGAGATCGATCGATTCCATTTGAAGAGCTTACCCCAGACGATGTCGTTATTGTTCCTGCGTTCGGTACGACTGTTGAGCTTTTCGCAGAGCTTGCATCGTTGGGTATTAATCCTCGTCAGTACAATGCGACATGCCCCTTTGTTGAAAAAGTATGGAATCGTGCGCAGCAGCTTGGTAAAGCAGGCTTTACAGTAGTGATTCATGGCAAACATTACCACGAAGAAACACGAGCGACGTTCTCCCATGCAAAAGTTGATGCGCCAAGTATTGTGATTCGCAATATGGAAGAGGCAAAGGAGCTCTCTTCGTATTTCTTTATGAAGCCAGATGAATCAGAGCGTATTGCTGCCTTTCATCAACGGTTTGCTGAGCGATGCTCGCCAGGATTTGATCCCTGTAAACATCTTGTGAAAATCGGCGTAGTCAATCAAACCACGATGTTAGCAGGCGATACCGAAGCAATTACGCAATTCTTTCGCCGTACAATAATTGAACGTGTCGGTGAAGAGCAAGGTAAGCATTGTATGGCAGATACAAAAGATACCCTTTGCTATGCAACGATGGAAAATCAATCGGCAATTCAGGGTATGGTCGCAACAGGAGGAGATATCGCTATCGTTATTGGAGGCTATAATTCTTCAAATACGACTCACCTTGCCAAGCTCTGTGCGAAAGCATGCCCAACGTATACGGTTAAAGATGCAGACGGGATTGTCTCTTCGGCTCTTATCCACCACCTAGATCTTGAGACCTTGCAGCCTACTCAAACAGCCGACTGGTTGCCAACAAAGCGCCCGCTCACCATCCTGATCTCTGCTGGAGCGAGTTCTCCTGATGCCCTGATTGATCAGGTGATAGAAAAGGTATGCGAAGTGATGCAGGTTCAAGATCTCCTTAGTGAAGCGGTAAGGCCGTTCCAAGATCTGTCTTGCTAAAAAAGCATAGAGGTCGCCCCCCTGTGCCTCGTTGCAGGTCGTTGTGCTCTTTCAAAAATTCTCTTTTTCATGTTCAATCACTGCTATGAAAACAATAGATGTGTGCGGTGTCGGAAATGCGTTGGTCGATATTATTATCTCAGTTGATGATTCGTTTCTAGCGAAGCGTGAGCTTGAGAAGGCAACGATGCGCCTTGTTGAAGCAGACGAGCAAAAATCAATGCTCGCTCAAGTAGGTGCTCATACGCCAAAACAATCGTGTGGTGGCTCTGTTGCAAATACAATCTATGCGGTCGGTGCTCTTGGTGGAAAGACTGCATTCTTTGCGAGTATTGGTAATGATACGTATGGTTCTTTTTATCACGATGAGCTGCAAGCGCTTGGCACAACTTTTGGAAGCAAGTTGAAAACAGGTGAGACGACAGGTACCTGCTTGGTGATGATTACCCCTGATGCAGAACGCACTATGAGAACTTGCCTTGCAGTCTCAAGTGAATTTGGTTCTCAAGATATTGATGAATCCATTATTGAAAAAAGTCGATGGTGCTTTATTGAGGGGTACCTTTTAGCGAATCCTGGCAAAGTAGATGCGTGGCTGCATCCCTTAATTGCACTCTGCAAAAAACATGATACTAAGATTGCCTTTACCTGCTCTGAGTCATGGGTAGTTGAACACTTTAGCCAA
>JBILLA010000199.1:0-4501 GCA_044376365.1 Bdellovibrionota bacterium
GTGTTTAGTCAACATACATAAAAACACACAAGCTTTATTTTGAATATGCACGGGCTCCGATACGATGGAGTACGCCCTCACCTTCTACTGCTTCTGGTGAGATATGCCAAAACCATGTAGCACAACTGCAACGCATTTCTTCATAACGATCAAAGATCTCTTCATGTGTTGCACGTGATACTTCCCATTCGGAAATATCGCTTGTATAGAAATAAAATTCACGGTCATAAATAAAAATTGCTCGTTGTCGAGCTCGCTGAATCACTTGCTCGATGTGCTGCTCTTGCAAACTACATGCAAGAGAGAGCAGCTCGTTATCCGTGAGGGCTTTTTGAAATAGCTCTGCTCGGTTAAAAAAATAGAGTGGCAATTGTCCTAGAAGGTTTAGTGATATAACAACATCGTGCCTCGCTATATCCGCAAGCGGATTTGGATCAGGAGGAAGCTCTTGATGTGCTGCAAAGTAATCAATAGCACCAGTGACATCCTGCAGTATTATTTTAAGGGTAAGATTTTTTTGATGCCTCATGCTCCATATTCTTAGCTTCCATCCTGCAAGCCAAAGCGCTAACGGATCTGCATCAACGAGAGTCACATTCGCATCAGCAGGCATTGCTTCGATAGGAAAATCGTAGAGTCGACCACTCCCAAGTACGAGAAAGCTTTGCGCAGTTTGAGGAATATGCTGTTGTGTATACTGTTTGGTGAGGGTTCCGTGCTGTTGCCAGTATGTTTTATTACGCTCGTAGCGAGCTTTTATACCAAGCCCCATCCTGATGAAATCTTTTCGCTTCGGATAGCAGAGCGTAAAGATGATATAGAGAATGATATCAATCACTGCTGTATATTTAAGGAATACTTAACTTACCAAGAATACTCTCAGTACGTGCCCCCGTAATACCAGAGAGGTTGAGTGCATAGCTATGAATAAAAAGGTATGCAAGAAAGCTAAATGCCATCGCTTCACGCGCCGCATCAGGAACACCAACTTCACTGAAATTTTTAACCTTTGTTACAGGCAAAAGCTCTTGAAGCCAACGCATAACGGTGAGGTTTCGAGCACCTCCACCAGCAACTAAAAGCTCATCAATAGCAGTTGGTATAAATGACTTTATTGCACGAACAATACTTTCAACGACAAATCGGGTTGTGGTTGCAATAAGGTCTTCATCAATTTTGCCATGGATCTGTTGCAACTTTGCAACGAAATCATCGCCGTAATTTTCAAACCCAGCAGACTTTGGAGGAGCTTTCTTCAGGAATGAGTCCTCAGCCAAAAGTCGCTCAAGTAATGCAGCATTCACTGTTGCACGCGCTGCAATTTTTCCATCGGTATCATAGGGCTCGCGATTATTTGTATAGATGCGTACCAACCTATCAAGCGGCGCATTCGCTGGCCCAGTATCAAATCCTCTCGTTGCAACAAGCGATTCACCGAAGACCGTAATATTTGCAATACCACCAAGGTTTAAGATTGCGCGCTTGGTATCTTTTGAACGAAACAGAAAAAAATCAGTCGCTGGAGTGAGCGGCGCCCCTTCCCCACCACACACAATATCTTTGGCACGAAAATCATGGATGCACGGACGATTTGTCATACGACTAATCACATCCCCACAGCCAAGCTGCAGCGTTGTTTTTATTGGAGTCGTGCCGCTGTGATGGTAAACCGTCTGCCCATGAGAGCCAGAAATATCAAAGGTAAGGCCGCTGTCTTTTTCAGCCTGTATAAGCGCTTCTGCAAACGCTCTACCAATCTCAAAGTGTATCTGGGAAACGTCTTCAATAGAGAGCGTTTTTACGGAGCGGATTTTCTTTTGTAGTGAGGCTGGATACTGGTAGGTGCTTGAGAATACACACTGTGTCGCAGTCAGCTCTTCAGGAGGGCCTGAAAACTTACAGATAGCCACATCGATGCCATCCGCACTGGTCCCTGACATGGCACCCGCCACCACAAGAGATTTACGATTTTGTAGATTTGAAAGCTTTTTGGTCCAGTTCATGTGGTGCCTATTATGGAAGGAGCTTGAAAAGTGCGCTACCCTTCATGCTCACCATATGCGGGATATTTATACGTTCACCTGGATTAATGAGTACGTTCACCTGGCAAAGACACTGCCAGAGCATATTTTTTCGTGCCATGGTAACTATCCCACCGATGAAGAGGTAGCACTGCTTCAGCAGCGCTTTGCACAGAAAAAACTCATTGTTGAAATTGGCGCTGGCTCTGGACAGCACCTCCTTGAGCAGGCAAGACGCAACCCTACATCATATTTTATCGGTATCGAAGTACGTTATAAACGAGCCTTCAAGCTTGCAGAAAAAGCTCATAAGCGTGGGATTGATAATCTTTTTGTGATTCGAGGTGAAGCAAATTTAGTTTCTCAAGTTTTTAAAGAAGCATCCCTCAGTGGTATTTTTATTAATTTTCCCGATCCCTGGGATAGACCAAAATGGAAGAAGAATCGTTTAACTGCTCCTTCTTACCTTGATCAGTATGCACTACTACTTATGGATAACGGCTTCTTGCAACTAAAAACTGATCACGAGGAATTCCATACAAGCACTGCTCAACTGCTCGCATTACACCCGTCCTATGCACTGACTCGAACCGAGCGCGACCTATACCAAACTGACCTAAAAAACCACAATATTCCGACCGAGTTCGAACAACTATTCCTCAGTAAAAACCAGCCAATTTATTTTCTTGAAGCAATTCGGTCAGTTCGTTCAACTGTACAAAATTGAACAGCATTTTTTTGATGCTTTCTGCTTCCCGTCAATGCTACGTTGGTTTTTAGTAGCTTCTCGGACGTTGTAACAAGTTTGTAAAGATTGCTGCCAAGGGATAATCAATGCACTACGTTTTTGATACCCTGGTCATCAGATAAGAAAGTTACCCGAACGATGTGGGTGTGGTTTTAAAAAAGTTATTTTGAAGAGAGGCGTTATGTCAAAGCAATGGGATAAAGAGATGGAAAAAATTGACACCACCATCGGCGATCTTGTCGAAGCAATCACACAGATTGCTCTTGAGTCTGGTAAGAGCGAAGAAGAAGGCTATGAGCTTGCTGCTGTTGCCATCGAATCTATCCTTAGACGTAACCTAAGAAACGACCCAATCGAAGACGTGCTCAATTAGTCACTATTTCATTGAAGGTCAAAGACCAGCGCGGTAGACTACTCCTTATCTACTGAGCTGGTTTTTTTTATATCATGCACGCACCACTTGCCGTTTCAATTTCACACCTTAAAAAAAGCTACGGCTCTTTTGCAGCAGTACAAGATATCTCGCTCGATATCAAAGCAGGCGAAGTCTTTGGTGTGCTTGGTGTGAATGGTGCTGGTAAAACAACAACACTCCGTATGCTGGCTGGTATCCTAACACCAACAGCAGGCGATATCTCAATTTTTGGTATTTCACTTCGTGATAATCCTATCGAAGCAAAGCGAATCTGTGGATATATTCCCGACCGCCCCTACCTCTATAATAAGTTGACGGGACGAGAGTTTCTTTATTTTGTTTCAGACCTCTATCACGTACCGGTTGAGATGGCCGAACGAAACATCGAGCGCTTGCTTGCAGAGTACAAACTAACCGAGTGGCAGTATGAACTTATCGAAAGCTACTCACATGGCATGAAGCAGCGTCTTGCTACCTGTGCTGCACTTATCCACGAACCCAAACTGCTGATAGTTGACGAGCCAATGGTAGGTCTCGATCCACACGGTGCAAAATTTCTCAAAGCTGCTTTTCGTCGTTACGCTGCCGAAGGTATGACGGTGCTGCTCTCAACACATTCGCTCAATGTAGCCGAAGAAGTTGCCGATCGCCTGGTTATTATCGACCGTGGTAAAATTATCGCTCTTGGCACCCTTGCAGAGATTCGATCACAAACAAATAGTAGCTTAGACAATGAGGAGAATCTTGAGAGCCTCTTCTTAAGACTTACCGGTGATGATGAGCTCAGTCGAACAACATAATGGTCTTACGCACTGCGATAACACTTGTTAAACCAAAAGTTCTTTCACTAAAGAATAGTATTTTTAAAACTGGTTCCTGGGCTCAGCAAGCACTTATTATTCTTGGCACCATTATCGTCCTTGCGTGGTTACCATCAGCTATTTTCTTTTCGGTACGTGACACACTCAAAGAATTTTCAAGCGACCTGCAGCCTGGAGGATTTTTAGAGCTCATTGCGACTACGTTTGCCTCTATCTTTATGATAGCTGCATGTATCCATGCACTTCAAATCTTCTTTGTCGCGCGGGAAAATGAACTGTTTCTTTTAGCGCCACTGACCAAAGCTGCATTTTTTGGGGGACGATACCTTGAGAGCTGCTTTGCTGCATCATGGGTTCTTTTAATTCTCTTTCTTCCCATGCTCTATGGTTATGCTGCTCATGTGCATGCGCCGTGGCACTTTTATGTTTTTTCAACGCTGTACTTTATCTTTCTGATCCTCATTGAATCTGCAATCGCTATAGGGTTTGTAGTGCT
>JBILLA010000044.1:0-14323 GCA_044376365.1 Bdellovibrionota bacterium
ACGCTCGAATCCTACGCTCTTTATAATGATTCCACTGTCTGTCAGTGTCACCAGATTCATCCCAGGTTTGCCTGATGGATTATAAGAGATTTTTTCATCCGTAGGCCAACCGCCAAATTGAAACGTGTTGCTTGGTACTGAGCAGTAAAGCACACCGTCTTGATAGATCTGAACTTTTTGGTGAATGTGCCCAAAGAAAATCCCACGGCACCGTTGTTGGTGCTTTTTGATAATCTCGTGAGCTGCTCTACCGTTGCTTACTAAGAGGTGTCGATCCATCCACGGAGCATCAATTGGTAAGAGGGGAAAGTGAGTAAAGATGCAGTATGGTTGGTGTGTAGTTGCAAGCAGGGTATCAAGTGCGTCAAGTTGATCTTGCGAGATAATACCTGAAGGGTCTTCATTGTCAGGATTTTTGGCATCGATACCAATAAAGAGTACGCCGTTTCGCTCGAAGTAGTAACTTACTGCATCATCACGTTTCACCAGCGGTGTACGAACGGCAAAGAGTGGAAAGCGATTTAACTGAACAGGATCATCGTGGTTTCCAGTGGTAAAGTAGATCGGTGTTGTGATCGGTTGAAGCGTTTTTGCTGCCAATGCATACGCTTGCTCACTTTGGAATGATACAACATCCCCAGTGTGAATAATAAAATCAAGCGTTGCAGGCAATGATTGAATCTCTTGCAGTAAGGCAAGAGCATCCTCGTAAGGATTTTTGCCGTGATAGATGAAATCAGACTCAGCACCGAAGTGTGTATCACTGATATGAAGAAAGCGTATCGGTTGCATGGCTTTATTTTTGACTTCATGTATGAAGACAGCAGTATAGTAAAGCATCCAAGATGCTCGAGGAACTATATAGTTTGGCATGATGAGGGAAAGTGAGGGGAGGATTGGGTTTAGATTTATAGAGAGCTTTAATTGATATTATGTATAGTAATATCAATAAGTTACGCCAGCCATCACCCCTACGAATTTATGTCACTTCCTGCTCTTTCCTTCGCATATCTATAGCGTAACAACGTATTTTTGTTACCCTGGTGTTCGTGTTGTTTAGCTGTTTTTTAGAGAGGTCATCTCACTGTGTCGTTTATTGAAAAATCATCTATACCCTCCACAATTTCAATCAAGGGCCTTCTTTATTCTGCGCTGCTTTTGTTGCTTGTTATCTCTTTATTCTTTATCCCAGAAATCGTTAAGTTTCAGGAGCGTGCTTCGAAAGTGAAGCAAGTGACGCAGTTTGCAACTTCTAGTGTTGCAGGGGATGTTGATATCGATTCACTGCTCAATGATAGTAAGTCTGGTAAATCGCTCGATTCTATTCTTTCAATGGTTGAGAGTGGTAAAACTGTTGAATCTGGTGTGCAGGGTTCAATATCTCTTCCTGCGCCGTCTCGAACCGCTGAGACAGCCAATCTGCAATCGCTGCAAGATCGTGTGCTCCTTGAAAAAACACTTGGTTCTGGTCAAGTAACCTGGGAGCAACTCAATGCCCCTGAAGTTAAGAAAGCATTTAAGAATGCACAAACCCAGGCTGCAAAGCTTTTGAAAAACCTTCCCGCACGTCAAAGTACAATTCGCTTTGCGCTGATTAACTATATCAACGGACTTGGATGGATGACGCGAGCAGATAGAAAGCTTATGTCCGCTGAAGAAGCTCTTGCCTACATTGAGCAGCTTGATATCAACGTTTCGCAAGCGATGTTGACCAGTGAAATCGATGCTGCAGATTTTGAAACGTGGAAAAAAGTATCATTCGGCCCATTGTCAGCAAACAGCAGAGCATCTGCTTTCAAGAATGGTTCATATCTTGAATTTAATCCACGCCTCACTTTAACCAGTGTCGAGATAAAAAAGAATTCTGATTATATTCGTCGTGGTGGAGCATGGGTCGCTAATCCAGTGGTTCGTTCGCAAGTTACTGTCTCTGGGTTTGTTCTTGGAAAAGATACGCGCAAAATAACAGTGCATCGTAATGGCTTAAAAATTCTTGAGAAGCGTCTGCCAAGCCGCGTTAACGGAGATGGTATGCGTTCATTTAAATTGAAACTTGCAGATGCTAATGGTGTGCTTGTATTCCGTGCATACTCAAAAGATGGACAAGCGTTTCAAAAGTCGTATGCATTCTTGCCCCGTGTGTATCAGCGATTTCAGCAAGATGCTAATGGCTTCTATGTTCTTCCCTTTGCTTCTACCTCAGGAGATGAGATTAGTCTCTCAACCTATGATGCTCGCCTTGATCGATTCTTTCGTGTTGGTCGTTCAGGCGTTGGTAATGGAAGTTTTGATGGCGATGAGAATCGCGCTTTTGATACTTTCTAACTGATCCTTTTTTGTTAGGCCGCTGCTGCAGCAATCTCAACAAGCGCTGAGAAGCTTGCAGCTTGAAGACTTGCTCCACCAACAAGCCCACCATGAACACCAGGGACACTGAGTATCTCAGCAAAGTTATCAGGTGTGACACTACCACCGTAAAGCAAGCCGCGGATGTTTGGTGCTCCAAGCTCAGCACAGGCTTCAAGGATAAACTCATGGGTCTCTTGAATGAGAGCAGGGGTAGCAGTTTTGCCAGTTCCGATAGCCCACACGGGTTCATAGGCGATAATCATTTTTGCAGATTCATCTGGTGTGAGGTTCAAGAGTACTGCAGCCAGTTGGTCATGCAGAATGTCGTGCGTTTTGCCCTGTTCACGTTCAGGTAAGTTTTCTCCTATGCAAAACACAGGGGTAATACCGAGGGTAAGAGCGCCGTTAACACGAAGTGCGATCTGCTCGTTTGATTCCTCAAAGAAGAAGCGTCGCTCTGAGTGTCCCACTAGCGCAAAAATCGCGCCAATTTCTTGCAGCATCATCGCTGACACTTCACCAGTAAATGCACCTTTTTCTTCGCCGCAAATATTTTGACTGCCAACTTGCAACGGTGTTCCCTTGATTGCAGCAGCAACTGCAGGCACTGCAAAGTAAGAGGGAGCAAACCATGCTTGGACTGCTCCCTGTTGCAATGGGGTAAGAGACGAAACGTTTTGTTTGACCTCTGTTGCAAGAGCCACAGACGCGGCAACAGACAGATTCATCTTCCAGTTGCCGATAATAAATTTTTCCTGTGGTACTGCCATGGATAGAATCCTACGTTTTATTGATTCATGAACTTGGTAACATCGAGCATACGAGCCGAGAAGCCCATCTCGTTATCGTACCAAGAGACGACTTTAGCAAGTCGACCACCAATCACCATGGTTAGTGCAGCATCAATAGTTGAAGATGCAGTATTGCCGATGTAATCAACTGATACCAGCGGCTCTTCGCTGAAGCCTAAGACGCCTTTCATCGCACCAGTGCTTGCTGTTTGAAGTGCACGGTTGATCTCTGCTGCTGTTGTATCGCGCTCAAGCTCACAGACAAAATCAACAATGGATACATCGCAAGTTGGAACACGAACAGCATAGCCATCAACTTTGCCTTTGAGGGCAGGGATGACAAGTCCAACTGCTTTTGCTGCTCCTGTTGTTGTAGGAATCATGGACATCGCAGCAGCACGGGCACGGCGTAAATCTTTATGTGGAAGGTCTAATATCTGCTGATCATTGGTATACGAGTGGATAGTGGTCATTGTTCCTTTCACAATACCAAAGTTTTCCTGAATAACTTTTGCCATCGGAGCAAGGCAGTTCGTCGTACATGACGCATTTGAGATAATGTGGTGCTCTGATGGTTTGTACTCAGTGTGGTTGACGCCAAAGCAGAGTGTGATATCTGGATCGGTTGCAGGAGCTGAGATAATGACTTTTTGGGCACCAGCTTCAAGATGCGCTGCTGCTTTCTCTTTCTTCGTGAAAATACCAGTACACTCATGTACTACTTGCACGCCAAGCGCTTTCCAGGGCAATTTTGCAGGGTCTTTTTCGGCAGAGATCGCGATGGTTTTTCCGTTGATAGTGATTGATTTATCGGTGCATGAAACTTCCCCCTGGAAACGACCATGGACAGAGTCGTATTTAAAAAGGTGGGCCAGCGTTGCTGTATCGGTCAGGTCATTGATGGCAACGAGCTCAATACCACTATTTTTGTATGCGTCGCTGAATAAAAGACGGGCTACGTTACGTCCAATTCTTCCAAAGCCGTTAATAGCAATTTTAGTCATATGAATTTCCTCATAAGTTTAGTTAGGAGCCAGCCCGACCGACCCGCTCGCCCCCTAATCCTGCCAAAGATTTTTAAAAAATCCAACCAATTGCGGTAGTTGTTTTAAATAGTTTAAACTATCCCACGTTTATATCAGTATTTGGAGAATCTTATGGATCCTATAGCCGCAGCCGCTACCCCAGCCGTCGTCGAGCATGCGTCCCTTTTTGAGATGGTGACCAGTTCAGGGCTTGTCGTACAGCTTGTCCTGTACTCTCTTATTTTGCTTTCAATCGCATGTTGGTCAATTACGATTCAAAAAATTCTCCAGTTTCGTAAAGCGAACCAAGACACGAGTTCATTCACCCAGCTTTTTTGGGAAACCAGAAACTTTGCCCGTATTGATGATGGCTCACGTCGTCTTGCTGCAAGCCCACTGACCAAAGTTTTTGCGAGTGGATACAGAGAAATCATGGCAATGATTCAGGACTCTGCGCAAAAGAAAGCTGAGCTTGATCTTGAAATGGTTGAGCGAGCACTTCGTCGTGCAGAAGTTGATGAATCAGCTCGTCTTGAGCGAGGTGTAACATTTCTTGCAACGACAGCTAGTGCTGCGCCATTTATCGGTCTGTTTGGTACAGTATGGGGTATTATGAATGCATTCCATGGTTTGGGTAATGCAAAGTCCTCAACCCTACAAGCGGTAGCGCCTGGTATCTCAGAGGCACTTGTTGCAACTGCTGTTGGTCTTGCTGCTGCTATTCCTGCAGCAATTGCCTACAACTTTTTTACAGTCACCATTAAGAGATTCCGACAGTCAATGTCGAGCTTCTCTTCTGAGTTTATGAACGTGGCTAAGAAATCATTTCCTCGGTAATAACTATTTTCTTCGTGAGAGCGCTATGAGTTTTTCATCTGACGGCGGCGATGACATCAAATCTGAGATAAACGTCACGCCCCTTGTTGACGTCATGTTGGTGATGCTTGTGATCTTTATGGTCACAGCACCTATGATGCAGCAGGGCGTAGAAGTGGAGCTTCCCAAAGCAACCACAGCACCTTTGAAAGGCAATGAAGAGCAGATAGTGCTCAGTGTCAGCAAAGATGGAAAAGCTTTCCTCGGTGCTGATAATGAAGTGCCCCTAGATCAGCTTGGTGTCAAAGTGAAAGCTATCTTCGAAAATCGCGCTGAAGCTGATAAGAAAATCTACATCAAAGGTGATACCGGAGCTTCATACGGAGACATTATGGCAGTAATGGGTCGCCTGCATGAATCAGGTATTTATCAGATAGGTCTTATATCTGGCATGCCTGAAGGTGGTAAAAAGTCTAAGTAACGACAACGGTGCTGTGAGTAATCGCTATCCTTCATTTGGAGCATCTCAACCATCTTCACAGGATGATGTTTTTCGGCGTCAAGGTCTGCTTGGTTCGCTCATTGGGCATGTTGTCCTTGCAATCTTGATGTTTACTAACTTTGGTTCTGGATGGGGAGCGTTCGAGCAGCCTGTTGTCTACTCTGTCACCATTGAAGGTGGTAAGAAATTGGGTGGTATCTCGCAGGTCCCTGAAAAAGATCAGAAAGCACCTCTTGCTCCTCCAAAGAAAACTTCAAGTGATGAAAAAGCTGTTGAACAGGTGAAGCCTGATCCGAAAGTTGAACCGAAGAAAGATGAGCCAAAAATTCCAGAGGCTGAAACTGGTGAAGTTCAGATTAAGAAGAAAGTAGAGACGAAAAAGGAAGAGTCAAAGCCAGTTAAAAAAGAACCTGCAAAAAAGCCTGTTGATCCTAAAGAAGAGGCTAATAAGCGCTACCAAGAAGCGATGCAGCGATATCTTGGCGAAAGTTCGAATGCGGGTGCTGGTAATCAATTCGGTGCTGCAGCCCTTGGTGGCAATGGTATGGGTGGTGGTGTTGTTCGACCTCCTGAATTTTTTGCGTACATGAAGAAGCTTGAGCAGTATATTAAATCTGGTTGGATCTGGAGCGATAATACTGCGACGTTGGTAACACAGGTTGTCTTTGAAATGGCGCCTGATGGACGAATCAGCGGTATTACGGTTACGAAAGGTTCAGGGAACCGTAACTATGATGATTCCGTCTACCGAGCAGTTTTAAAGGCTAGCCCTGCGCCACCACCACCAGCCTCGGTCTATGAATTTTTTAGATCCGTCAGAATGACTTTTGATCCGAGAGAGTAATCGAGGATAACGGATAGCTGAAAGCCGATTGCTGAAAGCTGAAAGCGGTATAATTAGTTTTTATTCTTGTCTTGAGATATTTAATACAGAAAATGAGCTATCAGCTACCCCAAAGCATTACTTCACAAGCTCTCTCATACATTCTACTAGCCACTGTCGCTTGATAGGTTTTGAAACAAGCTCATCCATACCTGCCTCAAGGCATTTTTCTCTATCACCTTCGAGTGCATTTGCAGTCACTGCGATAATTGGAATATGCGTATTGCCATTGCTTTTTTCAAAAGCTCGAATTGCAAGTGATGCTTTATAGCCATCCATGAGCGGCATCTGACAGTCCATAAGAATCAGATCAAACTGCTCTTGCATGAAACGTTCGACTGCTTGCACGCCGTTCTCTGCAAGAGCGACTTCATGCCCTGTATGTTTGAGAATCGTCATCAGCAGTTTTTGGTTCACAGGATTATCCTCCGCAATAAGAATGCGAAGAGGAGTTACTGGAGCAGGCTCTATGGTTGATGAAGAGTTGGCCAGTGCTTCAGCTGCTAATGAACGTGAGATAGTAGCAGGTGACTGTAGACGAAGTGGGATACGAACGCGAAATCGAGATCCGATATTTTCAAAGCTGTTGATATCAATCGTTCCTCCCATTGCTTCAACAAGCTGCTTGCAAATTGATAATCCAAGACCGGTGCCACCAAATTTTCTTGTGGTCGAAAGATCAACTTGCTGGAAGGGTTCAAGGATACTTTGTAAGTTATTACTTGGTATACCAATACCTGAATCGCACACCACACATTCAAGAGTATACGACGAATCGGTAAGATCTGATGCAAGCATCACGAGCATGACGCCACCACCGATAGGGGTAAATTTGAGTGCATTTCCAAGCAAATTCATCAAAATCTGTCGTAAACGGAGGGGATCTCCCGTGCACTTATCGGGGAGTGCTTGTTCACCTTCCAAGATAAATGCGATCTGCTTATCACTGAATTGTCGGTCAAAGAGCTGCTTCATGTCATCGATAAGCTTATGGAGCGAGAAGTCTGTTTGCTCGATACGCATGTTGCCAGAATCAAGCTTTGAAAAATCCAAAACATCATTGATAAGCTGCAAAAGATCAGTTCCTGAGAGGTGTACCAGCTTTAAATACTCTGTTGCTTCTTCGGTTTGTTCTAGGTCAAGCAACAGATCTGCAAAGCCAATAATACTATTGAGCGGAGTTCGCATTTCATGGCTCATATTGGCAACGAACTTACTTTTCGCATCTGATGCAGTGTGCGCTGCTTGCAAAGCTTTCGAGAGCTCTTCTGTTCTTGTTTCGACAAGTGCTTCCATGTGTCGATGCATATTGTATCGCTCATAGTGCGCATGGATTCGAGCAATAAGTTCTTCATCAACGAACGGTTTATGGACATAGTCAGATGCACCTGCTCTAAAGATAGCGCTTACTGCTTCTTTGCTGTTGAGCGATGTGAGTGAAATGATAGGGAGATGCTTTAAGCCCAGCTCATTGCGAATGACAATACAGAGCTGACTACCAGTGAGTCCTGGCATCTCTTCATCCAGAATTACCACTGCAATATCTTCTTGATGTGCTTTGAGTAGAGCAAGGCCTTCAAGACCATCGGTCGCGATGATAAATTCGCTACAGATCGGCTCAAGAGATCTCTTAAGCTTCATCCGAATCGTGGCGCTGTCGTCAACAATCAGTATCTTCACTACAGCCCTTGTATCGGTGGCTTTCGTAGGAGGCTAAAGCTTTTAGGAACTTATAGGACAGTAAAAAGTAGGCTATTGGCCCTATACCCAAAATTAGTGCACTGTGATATTGTGCTGTAATGATTCGATATTTTGCTTTCTTCTTCGCTCTTATCGCGCTCTGCACAAACATCGTGCTAAGTAACGCTTTTGCTCAAACAGATATTTATGTTCGTGGGGCAGCACGCCTTATCCCGATTGGACTGCCGCAACTTTGCTTGCAAGGTGGTGATGTGAGCGTTGCAAAGCAGATACCAGATCTGATTGCTCGCGACCTTGATCTCTCCGGGTTCTTTGAGGTTATTAATCCGAATGCGTATATAGAAGCTCCAGGTAAGTGTGGTGGCCAGAATGGTATTGTGTACTCTGATTGGAGTGTGTTGCGCGCTGATGGCGTTGTGCGTGGTGAGATATCCACAAGTGGTGGCTCTGTCTCCATTCGTATGTATCTGCACGATGTTGGAAAACAAGCTGTTGTTCTTGGTAAAGAGTATAACGGAAGCCTTGCAGATGTTTCAAAAATTGCTCATCGCTTTGCCAATGAACTCATGAAGTACTACACAGGCGAGTGGGGTCCTTTCGGTACTCAGATTGCGTTCTCTACAAAGATTGGTCGCTTTAAAGAGCTTGCTGTTATGGATCTTGATGGTAGCAATCTGCGTCAGTTAACGAATGATAAGTCGCTATCAGTCTCGGCTGCATGGGCTCCTGATCTTTCAAAACTTATATATACGTCTTATCGAAATCGGGTTCCAGATATCTTTACCTTTGATCTTCCGTCTCGTCGTGTGTCGCAGGTAACCAGTAACACTCGAATGGATCTGGGCGCAAAGTTCTTGCAGAACGGATCTGACTTTGTCTACTCAACATCTGATGGATTGCAGTCTGAGATCGTTATTGCAAATAACAGAGGCAGTGTGGTTCGTCAGTTGACCCGTTCAAATGGTGTGATTGATGTGTCGCCTCATTTTTCTCCAGATTATTCTCGTATCGTATTTTGCTCGAATAGAGCTGGTGGTCCACAAATTTATACCATGAATGCAGATGGTTCAGATGTGAAGCGCGTTAGTTTTGTAACCTCTAACTACTGCACAAGCCCATCGTGGTCTCCAAAAAATGATAAAATCGCCTTTGTCTGTCGTGCAGATGCTGGTTTCCAACTTTTCATTGCTAATATTGATGGATCTAATCCGCAGCAGCTTACCAGTTATGGTGATAACGAAGACCCTGATTGGTCTCCTGATGGTCGTTACCTTACATTTGGATCGACCCTTGGTAAGAGCAGCGTGTTTTCACTGGCTTTGATTAGAGCTGATGGTAGCAACCTCAAGCAGCTTACCAATGGTCGTGGAGGTGATTCTCAGCCTTCTTGGGGCCCTCAGCTCGATAGACCTCAGTCCTAATGCGCTTTTGCCTTTAAAAGACCGTCTCTAGAAGAGTAGTGGTCTTTTTTTATTGCATCCAGATCAAGGTGTTGTTTTCTAATGCCGTTTTATTCCGCTCTGGGTGGTTTGAAAATAAAATAGAAATGTCTGATTTGTATGGTATTAGTACTTGCTTATTTCTGAGACCTTGGCAGAGGTTATTCTCGGAAGTTAGGCAACCCCTAAAAAAAATTGACTTTTTTTCAGTATTCTTAGTTTTGCTCTTGAAAGAAGCGCCATGAGGATGTAACTTTCACCTGGCTTTAGTCAAAAAGTTATTATTGTTTGTTAATTTTACAGGAGTGTTAGATGAAATTTTCTAAAGTTCTTCTTGTGAGTGCCCTCGGTCTTCTTATGGCAGGTTGCTCATGCAAGGTGAAGAATGTTGGTGACGAGAACATTGGTGATGGTACCGGTGGTCCACTTAAAGATATTAACTTTGCTTTCGATTCATACAAGCTCGACAACAAAGCTAAGGGCATTCTTGATGGTAACGCTGAGTGGCTCAAGTCAAACAGCGATGCTAAAGCTCAGCTTGAAGGTCATTGTGATGAGCGTGGTACGAACGAGTACAACATGGCGCTTGGTGCAAACCGTGCACGTGCTGCTCAAGAGTACCTCAAGACAGCTGGAATCGCGGCTTCTCGCCTTAGCACTGTAAGCTATGGTGAAGAGATGCCTCTTGATCCTGCGCACAACGAAGCTGCATGGGCTAAGAACAGAAGAGTACACTCTAACGTTTCTAAGTAACATGTTACTTCGAGTTGGTGACTGAACGTAGGTTTGGTCTCTAACTAAAAAACCCCACAGAGATGAATAATCTTTGTGGGGTTTTTTATTGCTTGTTGGTGATTTTTAGGAAAAGCGTTTGAGGGATGGTCTACATCTGTCCACTGATCCAGATGCATCATTTGTCGAACATTTATCATGTTCATAATCAGCCTTTAAATTTATACTAGAGGTTGATTTATTACTAAAACAGCTTATGCGACGTTCTTTTTATCTAGCATCTCTTTCATCCCTCGCGCTTTTATCTGCCTGTGTCCCCCAAAGCTTTGAGCAACGGGTCAAGCGGCTTGAGTCATCAGTTAATGATCTACGCTCTCTGCAAGCAGAGCAGCGAGGACAGATTGAGGATCTGCAGAGGTCACTCAGAAATCTGACGGGTAAAACAGAAGAGCTTGAGTACTCGACCAATCAGAAGTACGGCACTGACTTAGATACCCTAAAGCAAGATCTGTCTACATTAAAGCGGCGTGTACCTCCTCCTGCAAACGTGCCTGTACAGCCCCTTGAAGAAGATGAAGCGCTCGCTGATAGGGGTGGGTTCTCGTATTTATCTGATGCGCTCTTAAAGCTCCGAGCAGGAAACTATACTGATGCGATGCCGCAGCTTCAGCAAGCCCAAGCCGTCATGCCACCAGAGTATCAAGCGCAGGTATTATTTTGGCAGGGTGTGACCTATGATGGGTTAGGGGAATATAAAAATTCATTGGTAACCTATAATGAACTTGTCTCTAAATTTCCTCGCTCTCGTCGTGCACCACTTGCGCTGATTCGACAAGCATCAGTATTTGAAAAGCTTGGTGATGGAAAAGCTGCTCAATTTGCCCTCCAAAAACTTATCAATGATTATCCTGATTCACCAGAGGCACTGATGATGAAGTCTCGAGTCTCATCATCCGCTGCTTCGCAGAGTGCTTCAAAAAAAGCAGCACCGACGGTTGAAAAAAATAAGAAGAAACGGTGAAAACCATACTGACAAAGGGACGAACTCGTATTGAGCGTATTCATGCGTCGCGGTTTATGCGTGGCGGATTGGTATGCACAGAGCCTGTTGTATTAACCCTTGGAAGTTTTGATGGTATTCATCTTGGACATCAACAAATTCTCGCTTCTCTTGATACTGCGGCTGGGCGATATCCAGGGTGCAAGAAAGTATTTCTCACCTTTTATCCGCACCCTTCAGTTGCGCTAAAGAAAATTCCAGCACTGTCTGTCATCACCAATTTATTTCAGCGGCTCTCATTTTTATCAGCAAAAAATATTGATATTTTAGCACCCGTCTTTTTTTCGTATGCAGTGCAGCAGATGGAGTGGCAAGACTTTCTTGTCAGCTTGACCAAGGTTTTTCAGCTGAAGGAAGTTGTTATCGGTGAAGATGCGCGAATTGGTCGTGCTGCTCGTGGGACAGCTCCATTGATAAAAGAGTTTCTTGAGCAGCGAGGTGTACAGGTGACTATCTTGCCACTGCTCTTAGAAGGAGATCATAAGTATGGTTCTCGAATTATTCGTGAACACATTATGCGCGGAGAAGTTGCAGAGGCTGCTTCGGAACTTGGTCGACCGTATACGGTGGTTGGTAAGGTGCGTAAGGGCAGTCAGCTTGGTCGTACGATTGATTTTCCAACTGCAAATGTTCACTACAAGAATGCGGTGCTTCCCCCCGTTGGCGTTTATGCTGTTTCGGTCATGACAGAGCAGGGTCGGTGGATAGGCGCTGCGAATCTGGGCGAGCGACCTTCTGTTTCAAAGAGTCACGAAGTGCGACTGGAAGTGCATCTGATAGGTTTTCAGGGCGATCTATATGGACAACGTATCGCCGTAGAGTTCCTTGAAAAAATAAGAGACCAGAAAACATTTCCTGATCTGCAGGCACTCAAAGCACAAATTTCTCAAGATGTTTCATCGATTCAGCAAAGGTATCGTCCGTGAAAATTTCATTTACTGCTTCTCAGGATGGTCGGCTCGATAGCTGTGTACTCAATGTACTGCCACAGTATGACCTGGGGACAACAGTATCTAGAACTAAGCTCGCTGAGCACATTGAGCGTGAGGGTGTGCTCCTCAATGGTGTTGCGACATATAAGCCTGGTACAAAGGTCAAAGCGGGTGACTTCATAGAGCTTACACTAGTTCCTGCTCCACCTCAGTATACTCCTGCTGCATACGACCTGCCGCTGTCACTGCTCTATGAAGATGCCTCAATTGTTGTAGTCAACAAACCTGCAGGACTCACCGTGCATCCAGGTGCGGGCAATCCAGATAAGACACTCTTGAATGCTCTTGTTTCCTACTACAAACAGCAGCAGCTTGAGGTGCCGCTGCAACGATGCGGTATTGTGCATCGTTTAGATAAAGATACTTCTGGTGTGTTAATTGTAGCCAAATCCGATGCTGCACATGCATTATTGCAGCGTCAGTTTGCAGAGCGTCGAACGAAAAAAGAATACCGCGCACTAGTCTATCTGCCTGAAAAGGGTGCTCATCAATTTCGCCAAAACGATGAAGGTATTATTGAAGCCCCACTGGCTCGTTCTCGAGTGAATCGACTGAAGATGTCTGTACAAGAAGAGGGGAAAGAGGCTCTCACACAATGGACCGTTTTAGAGCGATTTCGTCTGGCGGCACTTCTAAGTCTTGATATTAAAACGGGGCGTACACATCAGATACGTGCGCATATGGAGCACCTGCGCAGTGGTATAATTGGCGATGCACTCTACAATGACTGGGTACGCCTTCCTGCCGCTTTACAGCGTGACGTTGAGAGCTGTCAAAGACTTGCACTCCATGCCCATAAGCTTACTATCCTCCATCCGCAATCACAGCAAGAGATGACCTTTACGGCGCCACTCCCTGATGATTTCTTGCGACTCAGCGCGCTCTTTCATCGTTCCATTGAGGAAGAAAGCCTGTGATTGCTCCAGCAGTGCTCCCTATACGGAATCTTGATCCACGAAGCTATGCGACTTACATTGGAAAGCCCTTTGATTGCCGCCAAGGTGTATCGTTTGGTGCCACACCAGCTGCGGATTCTGCAGATGCTTTATTTTTGCGCAGTCTTGGCTTTTCACAGATTTTTTTTCTCAAGCAAGTGCATGGTGCAACGATCGTAGCAGCAGAAGTACTGCGTTCGGGTGCAGTCTCAGAGGCTGATGGAATTTTTATCAAGAAGCAGAGCCTTACTGAATGTCCAGGCATGGCCTTTGGTATTCGTACTGCTGACTGTTTGCCAATCTATATTGAAACGCAATCATCAATTCTTTTGCTCCATGGTGGTTGGCGAAGCATTGCTGCAGGTATCTGTGCTGAAGCACTTCGCTTAATTTCTAATGAGCGTATAGAGCAGCTAGTGATTGGTCCTGCTGCATGCGGAAGCTGCTATGAAGTTGGCCAAGAGGTTATTGATGCTTTGCACGCCCCTGTGTATCAAGCACGTACGGATACACCGACGTTCTCTTTGGATCTGCCGCAAACAGTCTTACAGTTTTTTCGGACTCATACACAGGTTGTTGAGCTTGGAGCCTTTCCTGTTTGTACGATAACTGACACAGCTTGGCATTCTCACCGAAGAGAGAAAGATGCTCGTGGATCGAATCTGTTACTGTGCGGAAATCCCTTAAGAAGCAAATGAGAATTTTTTCTCTGTGCCCATAACAAGCCGTTCAAGGTTCTCTCGGTGACGGATAGTAAGGATAAGACCAATTATAGCAAGTGAAAGATCAAACGGTTCATGAGGATAGAGGAAGAAAGCAATCATTGGAACCAGAAGACCTGCAGTCACTGATGAAGCAGAGACGTAACGAGTTAAGCTAAAGACGAGTGCAAAAATTGCTAGTGCGATGATCCCTAAGAGGGGACTCAGTGCAAGGATGACCCCCAGCGCAGTTGCAACACCTTTGCCCCCTTTGAGTCCAGGGAGTGAGTAGCAATGGCCGAGCACAACCGCGATTGATAGTGCTATTTCTATTGCAAAAAATCGAGCGATAAGGACAACAATAGTACCTTTGAGAACATCAACAAGCAGGGTAATG
>JBILLA010000200.1:0-4461 GCA_044376365.1 Bdellovibrionota bacterium
CAAAATAACCGTGCCGCATACATCGATGCATTCGCAAACGTCATCAATTGGAACGATGTTTCGAAAAAATTTGATGCTGCACGCTAATATTAGTTATTTCAACTAGTTAGTATTTCAAGGCTGCCCTAAGGCAGCCTTTTTTTGGATTTTTTTTCAAAGGTTTTATCCGCGTGTGTCGATAATGATCATGTGGGTACCTGTACGTATGACTGCAACGATTAATGGTTTAATCATTGATACCAACTTATTTGGGGTGGATGACCTTAAGAACTCTTTGCAACCTGAGTTCTGTTTTGAAACTCTTGAAATTGTTAATACTGCTCATAAAGCGATTCAGCACCATTTAGAAATGGACTATGAATTCTGTTTGATTAGCGAACAATTTCCTAAAGAAGAACTCAAATCATTTTTCAATGACTTTAACAAACTCGATAAACCGCTACGCTGTGTATTTGTGCAGCTACGCGAAAATGTAAGCGAAGACTTTGAGCGTCAATCCCTCGCTAATATTGGTTTTGACACAATTATTTCAAAACGCGGAACCAAAGCAGACAAAGAAGCTCTTGAAATTGCTCTTAAAGATTACATCGATAAAAAAGAATATATAGAAATTCTTGGTGGTCTACCCGATGTTGTTGAATATTTGATGGGCGAGGTTGATAAAATTGCTCTAGAAAAAAAACGGGGCAAAGAGAAAGACCTCAACACGATCTTTTCGGACCACTTAAAAGACTCATCACAAAAATACGATGGGCTTCGACAAGATTACCTCGATAAGCTCTTTGAGACGACGGATAAGGCCAAAGCCTTTGAAGAGATTATCAAGCTCGATATACCAGTCGATGTCGTTAATAAAAATCTACCAGGGCTATCAAAAGACGGATACATCGGGCAAAGCCATAGAGTTTTCAATAGGTTACTAAACCTCCACGGCGCTAAGAAGCAAAAATAGCCTTATGAAATAAGGGCCGACGTACTCCCTAAGTATTTTTGGTAATTCTGCCGATAGCTTACCTATAAGGTTTTTATGACTATTACGATAAAGGGACTCTTTATCAATTCTTCGCTGACTGCTCTTGATGAGTTTAAGCGAGCTATGGCACCTGAAATCAATTTTGAACACTTAGATGTTGTAAGCTCAGTGCTGAAAGCTATTCAGTACCATATGGAATCTGAATTTCAACTGTGTATCCTCAGCGAGAGCATACCTTCAGCTGAAGTAGACTCTTTTTTTAGCGATTTCAAAAAACTAGACAAGAAAACACCCTGTGTCTTTGCTCAGTACCGCCAAGTAGTTGCTCCCGATTTTGAACGCACTGCTTTGAAAAATCGCGGGTTTGATACAGTCATTTCAGTGCAGCACTCTTTCGAAGATAAAGAAGCGCTGCTCGAAGCACTGCAGCCCTATCTTTTGCAGCGCGAATTAGAGGAACTGAAAGCAGAACTTCCAGAAGTGATCGAATTTTTGATGAATTCAATCAGTAAAGTGGCGATAGAAAAAAAACGTGGCAAAGACAAAGCACTCAGCACCGTATTTTCTCGCTACCTTCGTTCGTCTCATGAAAAATTTGAAAACTTTATGGAGCTCTATACCGAACAACTCCTTGTGAGTATTGATAAGGCGCGCCCCATTACCTCTATCGACATGGAAGTGCCCCATGATGTCGTTACCAAGAACCTCCCTCACCTGGACAAGAAGGGTTACGGAGGGCATAGCCATCGCGTCTTTGATAGGATGCTCAAGGCTCATGGAACCCAAAAAGAGCCGAAAAACAAATAAGCTCCATATTGCGAGTCAGTAACTAAGAAAAGTGTTTTTCAAGAGCAATTACAGCTGATTTCTAACTGTATTCAAGAAGCAGATCTGATAGAATCAGCCCCGCTTATGAAGAAACAGTTACCTGAAAAATACGACCACTCACAGATTGAAGCAGCTTGGGGACAAGCATGGGAAGCACAACAGATCTATCGCTGGGATAGTACCGCGACTCGCGAGAATACATTTGTCGTCGATACGCCTCCTCCAACAGTGTCAGGGTCACTTCACGTCGGACACGTTTTCTCATACACGCAAACCGACGTTATCGCTCGTTATCAGCGTATGCAGGGAAAGAATATCTACTATCCTATGGGATGGGATGATAATGGTCTGCCAACTGAGCGACGCGTTCAAAACTATTTTAATATTCGTTGCGAACCAAGTGTTGCCTACGATCCATCGTGGAAACCTACACCAGCAGAGCCTGGTACGAAAGAACCAGCAACGCTTGTTTCTCGACAAAACTTTATTGAAGCGTGTGCCATCCTTACGGTTGAGGATGAAAAGAATTTTGAAAAACTTTGGCGACATCTTGGGCTGTCTCTCGATTGGACAGAACAATATGCAACGATTGATGCGCACTGCCGTCAGATATCTCAAGCGTCTTTCCTCGACCTTGTAAAGAAAAACCTGTGCTACAACATCGAGTCGCCAACAATGTGGGATGTTGATTTTCAATCAGCAGTTGCCCAAGCAGAGCTTGAAGATCGCGAGATACCAGGTGCGTTCCATGACATCACTTTTCAAGTACAAGGTGGTGGAGAGTTTACGATTGCAACAACTCGCCCTGAACTCCTTCCAGCATGTATAGCTGTCGTTGCACACCCCGATGATACCCGCTATCAGCCACTCTTTGGAAAAACTGCACTAACTCCTCTCTTTAATGTGCCAGTTCCAATTCTTCCTGCTGAACATGCAGATCCCGAGAAAGGCACTGGTATTCTTATGGTCTGTACGTTCGGCGATATTATGGATGTCGAGTACTGGAAAAAATCCAAGCTACCAGTTCGCCAAATTATTGGGCTCAATGGGCGTATCCTGCCCATCACATTTGGTGAAGGAAACTTTATCTCTGAGAATGTTGCTGCTGCTCAAGAACACTTCGATCAGCTCAAAGGGCTCACTGTGAAACAAGCTCAGAAAAAAATCGTTGAGCTGCTTGGTTGTACACCACGGCCGATTTCACATCCCGTCAAATTTTATGAAAAAGGTGATAGACCCCTTGAGTTTATTACAACTCGTCAATGGTTTATTAAAACGCTTGCCCACAAAGAACAATTGCTTGAACAGGGACGAAAAGTACAGTGGCATCCTGAGCATATGCTTACCCGTTATGAAAATTGGGTCACAGGACTCAATCAAGACTGGTGCATTAGTAGACAGCGATATTTTGGAGTCCCTTTCCCTGTATGGTATCCGATTGATGCAGAGGGTATGACTCTCTTCGATAAACCTATCTTTGCAGCCGCAAATACACTGCCTATTGATCCAACATCAGATGTCCCTCCTGGCTACACGGCAGCTCAACGTGGTCAGCCGAATGGATTCTATGGCGATCCTGATGTTATGGATACATGGGCAACCTCATCACTAACACCACAGATTGCAAGCCACTGGGGCAAAGACTCAGCACGTCATCAGAAATTGTTCCCAGCTGATATTCGCCCACAAGCGCATGAAATTATCCGCACCTGGGCTTTTTCAACTATCGTGAAAGCATGGATGCACGACGGTGAAATTCCATGGAAGCATGCAATCATTAGCGGTTGGATCCTCGATCCAAATCGCAAAAAAATGAGTAAATCAAAGGGCAATACCATTACCCCGCAGAAATTGCTTGAAGAGTATTCTGCTGATGCAATACGTTACTGGGCAGCAAAAGCACGGCTAGGAGCTGATACGGCATTCGATGAGGGCGTCTTCAAAATCGGCAGAAAGCTTGTCACGAAATTATTTAACGCAAGTAAGTTTGTGTTAATGCAATTTGATCGTGTTGGCATCGATCCTAAAGAAACATCGCTACGCGACATCACGGCTCCCCTCGATAAAGCAATGACTGCAAAACTCAAAGACGTCGTACAAGCAGTGACTGCTAGTTTTAGTGAATTTGACTATGCCCAAAGCTTGCAAATTACCGAAGAGCTTTTCTGGGAGTATTGCGATCACTATCTTGAGCTTGTTAAAGCACGCAGCTATGAAGAGTCTGCTACAGAAGGCAGAGCTTCAGCACTTGCAACACTCTCATATACGCTCAAGACGTTCCTGCGACTCTTTGCTCCAGTACTTCCTTATATTACAGAAGAGATTTGGTCATGGAGCTTTGCAGAGCAATCAGGAAAAGATCACTCAGTGCATACGACACATTGGCCATCTGTCAATGAGCTTACTGAGATAACACTCGATGCTCCGCATGACACACTGCCACTGGCTATCGAAGTCATCGGAAAGATTCGTGGTGCAAAGACAGAGCAGCAAAAGTCTTTGAAATGGGCTGTCGATGAAGTTACTGTTGAAGCTGACGAAGCATCGATTGCAACACTGCGGCTTGTCTGTGATGATCTTGAAAAAGGTGGCAATGTTTCTCAAGGGAAACTGGGTCTTTATCAAAAAGCAAACAGTACGGGGATTACTGCAGTTGAAGT
>JBILLA010000045.1:0-14191 GCA_044376365.1 Bdellovibrionota bacterium
TCAGCAATAGTAATTTCCTGTGCTGCTTGCTTTGAGACACCATAGACATCAAAAGCATACATCGACTCAGCTACTGCAGGTGGTGCAGCAAAAGTGCCTGCACTAATTGCACGAATGCGGTAACTTATCTGCAATACATCAGGACTAATCGCTCCAAAAAATGTTGCACGGTCGTCTCGCCATTGCACAAATTGAGGCCGTCCACTTTCTGGCTTTACAATCATAGAGTCTGGCACAATTTCAAAACCTGCTGCTAAGAGGTCAGTGATAACAGCTTGTGGAATGGTCGTCACTGTTGAGCGGATATTCAGACGCACTGTATAGTCTTCTCCGACAATAAAGCGCTGTGCAGGTTGCATATCTTTTTGAAGTATCTCTTTAGAGATTTCAATTCCACGTTCTGCAAACTGGGGCACTTCAGTCGCAAATCCTTTATCAAATATCGATACATATCCAGCGATTGGTGATGTTACCTGCAAAGTTTTCGCATCATGCGGAATCAAGTATGCTTGCTTGTCACTATTCCATTGCAGTATCCGATTTTGATCATCACGGATGCTTAAACCTGATGTCACTTCGCTATCAACTGGTTGCCCATGATTTGCAAGCAACAGCCGAGCTGCTGAATAGGTTGAAAACTTATTTGCTAAAAGCTCTTCGGCAACAAGCCCAGCAAGAGCCTCATGCATCTTGTTATAGGTAGCGGCAAAATGTCGACGAAGCAAGAGTTGGTACGTCGCTATATCGCTTAAGAAATCATAAAACAGTGCTCCTTCAGGCACAGTAAACGATGCCCGTTTCGGCAGGGCGATTGAACGAATAAGCGCATCAGCTTCGTGCCGCATTTGGAGTGCTTCAAACGTCGCAGCAATATAAAGCGCAATTGATGATGACGTCCATGCAGCAAACCGTTTATCTGCTTTTAGATTCTCACGCAAAGCAGTGGTACGTTCGGCAGTATCGCTGCCAAATTGCGTCAGAAAATAGATCGCTTGGGCACTCTCTGTAGCTTCTGACAATGATGCTGGATTGAGGTTGACGACACTTTCAAGGTATTGCACTAACGCATCTCGCTGCGCTGCTGGTATGGTTACATGCATCCGCTCAAGCTCAGAGAACACAAATGCCTGATGGAGGGTGACCTCTTTATTTGTTGCACCACCATCCCACAGAGCAAGGCCACCATCTGATTGCGTGCGACCAGCGAGCAGCGAAAATGCAGTACTCATAAGCGATACACCTGCACTACCCTGTGATGGAGTAGTAACCGCACGGTACGCTAGCTGACTAATAATCTGTTCACTACAGCCATACGGGTACTCCTGAAGGTAGAGTGATAATCCTTCAAGGAATACTGAAGGAACTTTCGCAACCTTAAGATATCGCTGCGCAAATGGTTGATAGAGCGCTCCAGAGAGCTTCAGGGTAGATGTGCCCTGTTGCATTCGCTGATTGGTCACAGTAGTTCGCAAACCAACAGGGGGGCGAATACTAATCGTGAGCGGTGAGCGTGCGAGGATGGCTCCTGATGGATTCTTGGCAATAATGTTCACGGAGCCTTCGCCAAGATCTTTTCCTGCACGTAGGGTTGTCGTCAGAACACCATCAGTACCAACAGGAATACTACCTCGAACTTGCTCTGCTTGTATGCGCTCAAGAAGCGGATTGATTTCGTATGATAGTATTATGTTTGGATCATTAACCCGCAGATTATTCACTAAAGTTGCAACTGGAAAAGTGTCTCCTGGTGCTGCAACAACAGGCATCGATGGCTGTAAAATAAGATTGCCCTGTACGATTGTTTCAGCTTCTTTCACGCCGACAGATACTGTATCTACAGCAACCACAAACACTTTCAACGTCCCATTAAAATAATCAGGAACTGTATAACGGAACGCTTGTGGTGTTGTTTGCAGTTGTACAATACCTGTTGAAAATACAACTGGTGGCTGTCCTTTTCGCTTAAATGGGTTTTTCACTTTTCCAAGGATGGCATCATCATCACCTCCAGCTGCTGAGAGTCGACGCTCTATCTCGTACTCAGGCAACAGAAGATCAAGAATTTGTGCAGTAGATACTTCAAGAGCACGCTTTGCATAAAACACAGAGAACGGATCTGGTTTTTTATAACGAGCTACTTGTAAAATTCCTTCATCAACTGCATAGATAATTGCTTTCGAAGGACGTGCTGATGAAGCCGTAATCGTTACAGTTTCACCAGGATGAATTTTTTCTGGAACAGCAACAGACACAGGAAGAGTTCGTCGCTCTTGATTAACTGAGATAGACTCTGTCGCAGCAGAAAATGGGTTCGTAAAAATATCATCGGAATCTATCGATCGAACATACGTGACTGTGACGTAGCCATTCCCCTCAAGCTTTTCAGGCATCGTGATCTGCTGCATGCAATCAAGACCAGTGCAGCTGAAAAATTTTGAAGCATAGACACGATCTTTTTCTATCGTAATAAAGCCGCTTCCTGGATAAGGAGCCTGAAGCGAAATTGCAATAGTTTCATTTGGCTTGAAGTCTTTCTTTTCAAGGGTCATCTTGACTTCGCTCACACGAGGAGTGCGGACGCGATGCTGCGTATCACCAACAACACGGAAGCGAAATTCAAGCACTTTTGTACCATCCTGCGCTATAAGCTCATAGCCATATACACCAACATCAAAACTTCCTAGTGGCACTGTCAATCCTTCTTGCGGTATGGCAAGTGGCGATTCTTGCACGAGCTCTTTTTTCTCTTGCGCCTCATACGCATAAGAACCACGCTCAGTTTTGGTCAACACAGAAACAGTTTCATAGCGAGACACACGCGCTGTCAGCCCTGCGGTGCCCTCTTTCTTGCCTCGATTATTGACAGCGATAAGGTGTACAGACCGATCACTTTGCTTTCGAATGAAATTCAGATTGCCATTACTCTTAAATCCATACAGATGTGGTAATGGATTAATAGTTGTACGGAGCTGTGTATAAACTTTCTTACCAGAGCTCTTCTCTTGTGCTTCAGTCACAATGACTAATCGATACAGCGCTTTTTTAAAGCGTGATAATCCCAAAGCAAACGATGCGGTACCCTGTTCGTTTGTCTCTACATCGCCAAGCTCCTCATCAAAAGATTGACTTTCGACATAAGGATTCACAAATGCATACCCTGGAAAGCCAGCAACCAAAGGAATCGATGGCTTTAATTGCAAAGAAGCGCGCACATGGTTCCCAACAGCGACAGTACCAAACATATTCTTTACTGCTGTTGTAACGCGCAGATCACTTGGTTCAATCCAAAGTAGTGATGCAAGGTCAAGCGGATGTTCATCAGGCGCTGCAGTGATTAAAGCGCTATCAATTTTAATACGGTCTGGCTCAAAATCTTCGACTTTAAAACTACCCTCACCGATAGCGATCGTGTCGTAGCGGCGCTTCATAGATATCTTCCAGTGGTAACGACCAGTGAGCGCATCTTCATGGAGCAGGAAATCACGACTATCAAAGCCTTCCGCTGAAGCAATCAAGGGCTCTTCCAGAATAGTTTTACCACGAGGATCATCTATTGAAACAATGAGCGGCAGCTTATCTTGCAGGGCCTGCCAATCAGTGCGCTTGGTGATGGATTGAAGATGAACTGTTTCACCAGGACGGTAGATACCGCGGTCAGTAAAAAGGTAAGACTGTAAATCTCGTGCAGTTCCATCATGTGAATATATTCCGCCAATATCATATCGAGATAGATTAACGTCTCGATCCTGCCGCGCATATGGCATGAAAGAAATGTCGTCATCTTTCTTCACAACCCAAACAAGCGGCTCTTTTTCATAACGAAATTGATCAACTGAAGGCACTGGTAACGTACCAGTACTATCAGTTATACCACTAAAAATCGGCAATCCATTTTTACCAAGCAGCTCAACCGACACATTCGCCAAAGAAACTTGGTTTTTTAATGATGAAACAAGAACGAGCCGAGAGCGATCTATATTTGTTTTAACTATAAAACCAAGGTCAGTAAACAAAATAATTCGGTTGACATCAGGAAAGTACTCGCCATTTTTATCGTAGCTTGGCGATAACCGTACAAGAAAGAGCCCCTGTGGCACACTGTGCGCTTTGATATATTGGGTAAAATCAAAAGTAGAAAACGCTGGGCTCCCTTCATCGGCACTAGGAAGATCAATGTCAGCATTAAAGACTTCTGCAATGTTCTCTGGACCAAAATTGTAATTAAAGAGTGGATTCGAAAAACTCCCATACGACTGACTAACAAGATGATGAACAGACTGAGGTAACATCCGGAATAATTGCAACTTCACTTTTGAAACATTCCGAGCGTAGAAGGTCAGTTTTTTATCTCCGGCAATACTCAGTATCGACCCTTTATGAAGAAAATTCACTGCTCCCGGAAAAGCTGAAAGTGCGTGCAGCGTTTGTTTTGTTTTTGAAAGCACTACACCTGCAACACTTTTGGCACCTGCATTAAATCGAACATAAAGGCATCGATCCTTAGGAGCTTGAAAACGAAAACTCGCTGTATCAGTAAATGGGCGATCCTCTGATATGCGCTTCAGTGATACTTTCTCAGCGCGTTGCAATAAAGCATCAGTCACCTGAATCGGCGAACGGACTGGACAGAACTCAGGATTTTGATAGGCACTCTCAATTGTTTGCGTTGGTGAAGCCTCAGACGGATCCACGTATTGATCTTGTCCTTCTTGCGGCATTGAATCGTCGGCAAAGCGAGACTCATCTGCAGGTGCTACCTCTTCTGTGCTTGCCGCTTCTGTATCCGCAGTCTCTTTTTTTTCAGGCAATGGCAACAGGAATGCTTCTGTGTGCTTTGCGAGCTCTGCAACCGTCGTCAAACTTGAGGTCGCAACTGTGACAATTCTCTCTGCAGTAAAATTTTCAGGATTATCAATTGAACGAACTTCAATTTTTTGGACTTTAAAATAGTTATCCGCACCAGGCAAAATAACAGATCCTTCGATTGGCTGCTCAATTGCTTTCCCTGAGACAAGCGTACTAACACCTTTTTCAATGGTCAGTACAATTTTGCCATCAAGTGCAGGAATAGAAAGATTTGGAGAGCGAACAAATGCAGTATCACCCTTATCAGCATAGGTAACCGTGGGCTGAAGAATCTCTTCCTGACGGCTGCCCGATGCATTTTGAATCACCTGACTCAGACGTAGTCTTTTTTCAAAAGCTGATCTATCAACGAGATGTGAGAAACGTACTGAGGCAAGTGCGGTCCGTTTGAGTGGATCTTTTGCATCTTCTTCAATCTGAAATGAGCTGACGGCTATCGAGAGCGGCGCAGTAGTGAAACTAAATATTTTATCTTGAAACAGAGCTTTTCTATCAAAGATTTCAGGAACGGGGCGCAGCGTATAGGTCACACCAACCTGCCATGTTTTATCTGGAGTAATCGTTAGACGATCAGCTGCGGAAACGGTTATCGAACCTTGAAGTGGCGGCGTTATCTGAAACTTATCAGCAATATTTTTTTCAAAAAACTCAGGACGAAATACAGCACGGGAAAAACTTATCGTGGCAGGTTGCGGTGTTGCATCTTGTTCGAGTGCTGTTGCGGGAGGATTGGTCACTGACACAACAACATAGTTGGGTTGTGGGCGAGTGCGATACCAGTAGTATCCGTACCCCATGACTCCAATCCCAAGAAGAAGAATCGGCAAGATAACTCTGAAAAAACGAGGAGACGCAAGGCTAGACATCCACGGAGCAGGAGTATAGAGCAGAGAGCCAAAAAACTTTTTCAAGACTGAGAAGAGTAATTTCATGGGTGAAACTTATCCCAGAATATCGAAAAAATACACGTATTTAGAAAGAATAGTTACGCGATAGCCGAAGTGCATGATTAAGCCGCAAGAATCAGCTAAAATTATCCCTATGCAAGTGCTTACTGTGACACCACCTCAGGCACCTCCCCGGATACTTCGTGAAATTTTAGGGAAGTGTGTGCTCTTAGGAAACGAGGCTCTGCACCTCACGACATATCACCATCCCGACCTCGATGGCGTTGCGTCCGTCCTTGGCCTTGAAGCACTGCTGCGCAACCATCCTTCGCTGAAACAAAAAAACATCCCTTCTCCACAAGCTATTTTTTTTAAAGATATACATCCTGAAGCTCGCTGGGCTGCCTCTCAGTGTGGTCTCACATTACCGCCACAATCAGAGCATTCTCTTGACCATACCTATGTTGTGCTTGATGCAAGTCGCAGAGCGGATCTCGATCATCAAGTCAAAAAAGTTGCTTTTGTTTTAGATCATCGTAATCACGGAGCTCCCTCAGACTTCCCAGGCATCACTGTGTTAACTGAGAATCTCGGTGCTCTTGCAACTTCAATAGCTGAGCTCTTTGAAGAGACCTCCACTGCTCTGCCCGTCGAGCATGCTCAGCTTTTATATTTAGCTATTATGTCGAACACGTTAGGTTTAACTACAACAAATACAACTGAACGTGACAGATACCAAGCAGAACGACTTAATGCATATTTGAAAGAATATGAGATCGATGCGCCAAAAACATTTCAAGACATGTTTGCGTATAAATCTTCTAAGCTTGTCGAGGACCTTGCAACAAGCCTGGATCGAGAAACCTCAAGTGCAAATCAACAATTTTACGGCATCGATAAAAGTAACAAAGTCACTACTGCCGTATGTCAACTAGAGGTTCAAGCACCAAACGACCTTATCATGGCACGGTTACCTGAAATACAAGAAGCTCTTGAAGATATTAAAAATAATCGTCGTGCTGAGGAAGTCATGCTTGTACTACCCTGGTCGGAAGCTCAGCAAACCTACGTCGTCATACCTCCCAAGAGTAGACTGCATGAACTCTTTCGAGAACAGCAAGTAAGCATGGAACAACTCAGTCCCTGGTTGTATGTCATGGATGGCGTCATCCCACGCAAACACCTCATTGAAAAACTATCACGCATCAATGTGCCTACCTACTTATATGATGCGTATAAACAAGGAGGTACATTCTGGCCACAAATACGCGGAGGTATTCATATACACCTGTTGCACGCTGTCTATAAACATGGGTACTTTGATCAGGAACACATAGAAGCTATGACGCTTTCAGATCTGCAGCGCGATGAGCTTAAACGTAGCATGGATAATTTGCACCGAATGTTTGCGATTACGAAGCCTGGTGAGAGTGCACCATTTATTCATATTCCCGCTGAACGACTTGACCAAGAATGGGAACGATCAAAGACTATTCTTCTTGCAGCACTCAAAGAAATTCCACAACAAAGCGCAGCTCAATCTATTACTGAAGATGCATACAGTTTTTTACAGGATCTATTAGAGCCTGTAGGAAGAGCATTCCGACTGCTGTTTAAGCCTGCCCACCTCATCAGCAAGGATGATACTGAGGTCATAGAAAAAGCTCGTCAGCGGCTTGCTATTGCTCCTGACTGTATGCCCGATGATCTGCAAGACCAAAGGCATATGCTTGCAACGCATGTTGCATTACGGCTGCAAACTCATCTTGAAACCCTGCACCCCAACCAAAACATAGACTGGGTCCTCATGCACTTTTGCTGAGGTACAAGGTAGCATTGCACTGATTTGTACGAAATTTTCGTAATTTAGCACTACGTGTAATCCAACAATAAGGATTATTGTAAGAATTCCGATATCTAGGCGTATGGGAATTAAAACGGAAGCTATTAAAGAACCTTCGCTGACAACCAAAGAAGCCAAGCTTCACATGCCAACCACAAAGAGGCAGGAGCTTCAGAAGGAACAGAAAGACGTTAAACAAACCGTACCTCTCGACACGGATCCTGTATTTGTCTACCTGAAAGATGATAAAGGTCGACAGGTAACCCAGTGCTTTGTCTCTGGCAATCTCATTCAAGAACAACTCATTCAAAACGACGGTGGCATTAGAACTAAAGACTTTGGTAAAGATGGCGTTCTTATAAAAGAGAGCGTGGTAACACTTGATAGAAAAGTAGTTACAAGAGATTTTTATCCAGATGGCAAATTGCAACGAGAAATAAACGCAGATACAGATACAGGGAAAAGAACGACTCGCGAGTATGGAGCAGATGGGAAACTCACAAAAACAATCTTTGAATCTCCTGATGGAACAGTTACCACAAAAGAATATAATGCTGATGGAAAACCAATTAGTTCAATTGTCACTCGAGGCGAACCAGTTCCTGATCAAGATGAGATACTAAAGCGCTATGTTGAACTTTTAAAGATCCTCGAAAACAAACAAAAACCAGAGACCGCACTATCCGAAGTCATTGATACGGCACCAGTCAAAAAAGAAATTGCACCGAGCCCTCTCAAGCACGGTGAAGTTGGAAGAATTCTTGTTAATCTCAAAACACAAGAAGTTGCTGTGTACGCTTATAATAAAAAAACTGGAGAGCTTGAATTATCAAAACAAACTCGCGTGACCACTGGATCGAAACATGATGATGGCGGAGGACCAACAGCAACAGGGATATTTACTATTGGGAAAAAAGACAAAGACAAACACTCAAACTCTTATCCACTTGTTGACGGCAAAACCCCGCTACAACAGAGAGATGAAGCCATTCAGAACGCTATCGCACAGGGCAAAGATCCAAAGAAAATTGACATCAAACAATTTGGAGCACCAATGCCTTTTGCAATGATGCTCTATGATAAAAACAACACATATACTGGCATTGCTCTGCACGTCGGAGTGATTTCTCCTCATAAGGAAAAACTATCCCATGGCTGCGTACGAATGAAAAGAAAAGATGCTGCAGCACTCTTTGAAAAAGTCGTTGCAGGTATTACGCAAGTCGAAATTAAAAATGAGGTGTCATTTCCTAAAACTCTTCCTGCTCCTACCATTACATCAGCGAGGGGCCAGAAGACGCCAAGTACCAAAAAAGATTCAGCCCCCTAGCCCTTGAAAGATTCGGTTAGCAATTTTCTTCACTGCTCTGATACGAGCTCGCACAAGAAAAGTCCCTATCGTTAATGCGCCTAAAATGGTGCCAAATAATGGCAGAGCTACGGATGGTGTAAAGATAAGATCGGTTGCCTTTTCAGCTGCTTGCTTTTTCATCTCATCGAGTGCCTTATCAGCGATATAGTCTTTGCCTTGCTGTACAGCTTTAGAAATACCAGCTGAGTCAACTGACTCAACGACAGCCTGCACTTGACCAGGAAGCTTTTCAACGCTTTGTGAAGCAGCTCCTATAAGGTTATCTGAGGTATCGGGATTCGAGTCGAGACTATTACCTTCGGAACTCTGAGGGCTATAAAAAGAAGGATATGCTGAATCACGTATATTGGTTTTGACATACCTACTGCGAACCTTATCGTTAAATATCTTCCAAAGCGGCAATAGCTTCGCTTCATGATTTTTGAATGTCGTTTCAGGAAGCTCTTGAATCATTATCCGAAGCCGATTCTGGTAATGAACATGATCTTTTACAGCACAATACATTTCAAATTCTTTGGGGGATATTTCTGACAGCGCTTTTGCTTTTTGTTCTGGATCAATTTTAAAAAAAGCATTTAGTATTTTTGCTTTAATAGTATTTGGATTAAATGGTGCAGGCGGTGGTACATTTGGCGTTGCATTACGACCTGTTGTTGCTGCCAGGAGAGTAAGTACTGCGACTGCAGGGATAAGCCCTTTTGACAACTGTTGCTTACGTTTGCTCGATACAGATGATGACGAATGTCGCTTATAACGCTGAAATGCTCGCTCAAGACTAAGAAGCTTCCTTGTGTATGCCTCCCCCTTGCTTGTTATAATAGCTTCGTGAAGATTTTTACTATCTTCACGAAGACGATCATCAGATGGTACAAATGGCAAAATTACGACCTGTTCTGATCCTTTTGAACGTAAAGGGATCAGATATAAATATGCAAATTCACCACTCTGGGCACGTGCAAGTCCTTCTAAATCTTCAAGCGTTTTTGGTATAAGAGCAAACTTCCTCACTCCTCCGTAAGACTCGCCCTGAACATCCACAAGCTTACGATTTGCAAAGCCAACTAAATAAGATTCATCGAGCACACTCCTCGCAGCAGAAGTAAGCCCTCCTAAGGGAGACGATGAAATATGATGTCGTTCTGTGGTACCTTGAAACTCTTGCATGGTTTACCTAGTTGATATGCATCCTCAGACGTGAGCGGATACTTATCTTTTAATTTTATACAGTTACCACTGCTAAGATAGTTTCCTTGAAGCTAAAAAAGCCAAATAAATCAGCAAATTAGCCTAAGCTTCACAACATCTAAGCCATTCCAAAATATATGGCTGCTATGAACAAACGGCCGTCATGCCGTGCGGATTATGCTCTGATAGACTTAAATGAGAAGAGTGCGCGCAACGTTCTTGAATCCAGACAACCTGTGGCTGGAATACCGAGGCATTTTTGAAATGATTTTAATACTCGAGCAGTTTGCTGATCGAGCGTTTTATTTTGCTTAATCTTAAATGGCTCTGTATCTGCATTAACTTTAAAGCAGGTAAGCAGATTCTTAGAGGTTACTGTTGGAATTTCACCTTTACCTATAAAGTAATTGAGTCTAGCTTTTACTTTAGGCAACGCTTCATTCACTTCATGAAGAGCGACTGTTTTTTTACCTGATTTTATATCTAAAAATGCACGCTCTTCTTCAGGACTGAAAGAACGAGAGCGAGATGGTGAAGTCACTTCTTTCTGCGCGAGCCTTCTTGTATCGATTGAACGAGAAGGCTTTGAAGGCTGTCGGTCTTGAGAGCGATTTTGAATTCCTCTGGGGGCTGTGAAAATCACTACGTGAAAACATTTCGTTGCATGTTGTTCAAGCGTTGCATGCCCATAACCAATTTTTTCCATAGCAAGAAAATAATCTTTAAGCCACTTCAGCTGCTGAGGATCTTTTGGCACTCGCATATCAATAGCTGCAGCAAAAGAATGGGCACTTGTGCCATTTGCTTTATTTGGGCCAGCATTCTTTTGTTCTTTAGGAGTGCGAAAGCTAGAGGTTATGTCTAATTTTTGACCCGGAAATCGATCATTAAAAGCCTTACCTAATTCCAGAAGTGCTTTATGTGTATTTGGATTCACACAGTGCGGCGATTTATTTGTGCAAGTCGATGTAATAAACCGAAATGAACTTGACATCTTTGGATCTTCTTCAAGATTAATCAGTTTTCCTGAGTGCAATAATTGATCTCGCGCTCTAGGCCCAGTTTGAATTCGGGCACCATCGAGCGTAATGGCCTTCAACCCAAACTGTTCGAGCGTCTTGATTTCATCTGCTTGAGTCCCTGGAACTGCCTTGAGTCCCTTGAGGCGCTCGGCAAGCTTTATACTTCCCATACGCCTTGTATCGTGACATCGGCTAAAATACTTTATTCTAAATAAGCATCACCAGTTAGAATGTGAACTTTTTGTGGGTATCTCTATTAAAATCAGGCACGTAGCACCCTCTTTGGGCATAGCATGTGAACTAAATGCTTAAGTGATCTCCCTATACGACCGAAGCTAACAAAAGTGTAAGGGGAAGCACGATGCCACATAACGATCTGAAAAAAACAAGGGACAAAGGGCCAAATAAGACGCCACCTAAATCCTCTACTCACCATGACGTGAGCCTCAAAGTGCCGCATAAAAATCTTCGTGATAGTGGGCGTAAAGTAGCCCGAAAACCTATTCATAAAACACCTACGACACCTTCTAAAACTTCTGCGATAAAAAAGAGCAAGGACACCACTCAACGAACAAGTACCCAAAGACCATCAACGAAAATAAATACTCTACCTACGCAAAAAAAGAGCGTTTCAACGAGCAAAAAAACATCCACTTCGCAAAAAAGTAAAACTGCAAAAAAGATTGCAACAGTCAAGGGATACATAGCCAAAAAAACTGACGAATCAAAGCAGAAAGGATCACCATCAAAGTATTCAACTTCTCCGAAAAAGAAATCACCTCCTAAGGAAGTAAGGTCTGGTGAAATAAAAAAACAACAACCCAAATCAACATCGAGTACTAAAAAAGAAGCTGATAAACCAGAACCAGCAGTAATAAAACCAAAATCAGCTACACCACAAAAACTACAAACGGTAGAAAAAAAACCTCCCGTACTAAAGAAACCAAGCGACCCCCTATACGATCCAACGAATGCACCATCCGTGAGCAAGGGAATTCCAAAAACACCGTCTCTTATCGTTACGCCAAAAAACAATATTACACCGGGTGCTATTGATGGAAACTCAAAAATAAAATTTTCTGCTATTCCCCCAGACATGAAGCAGATGGGCTTAACAAACGCGTTTAAGGGTGTTGAGCGCGAAGTTCAAAAAATTCAACACGATACCCGTATAGATGATATTACAAAGCTGAGTAAAATACTGGCTATCCGAAAAGCTCAAAATTATCTTTTAGAATCGATGGACAGCGTTGAAAGCTTTCATTTTTTATTTTCAAAGAAAAACTCATTTGCATTTGGACATAGAAATGTAGTGATTGGAAACGTTCGTGGATTCCTTTCTCGCGAAGCACGCAATGGCGAATCAAAAAGGCAAGGATTAACACCAGTCTCAACACTGGATAAGTTTGATGCATGTACTCTAGACAAGCCACTTTTGGATAATATTAAAAAATTCCAGACAAATATCCTCGGAAGTAAAGTACTGCAACAGAAATATTTGCAGCGTGAATTAACAGAAGCAGAGAAAGAAGGTGTTACTCGAGAGAGAAATCAAGGTGTCCTTGGACGATTTACGTTTCGATGTATGTTTCCCAAATTTAAAGCAGACCAGCGCGACAGTGACTTTGATGGAAATCCTAATCAGAAAGGAGCACACGTAAGTAGCGAACTTTTAACGCGTATGGGTTTTCCACTGCTCTTTAAAGTCGAAGACGATATCGATGAATTAGACAAGTCACAACCCAAAAATAAAAAACTTATCGCTGAAATTCGATCTCGCCAAAGCGGTTGGTTTAGGCAACGAAATACCGATATGCAGTATGACGAAATTATCGCTGCACGAGCATATCTTATTGAGGGTATTGAAGCACCGCTCATGAAAATGGTGAAAGACGGTCTTAATAGGTACTTTGCTCAACACCCTGATCCAGAATATACAAAACTTGATCACAGGAATACCTTCTTTTCAAGCGAAGTCACTAAGGCAATTATGCTGTTCCAAAGACGGCAAGGTCTTGAACCTGACGGTATTGTTGGATATCAAACGCTTGAAGATCTATTACCTGGATGGAAATACTCCTATAAGTCTACGAACTTCGGTCGTCACGGCAGATTATCATATCAAGATAGTGTTATTTCTAATGATGTGAAAATACCACGTGTTTGGCTCAATGAATTTGCAACTTCAAAAAGTGCGGGTGATTTATTCGCTATAGCAGAGGGCATGGATAACCCCTCGCAGGCTTGTCAAATAACATTTCCGTGGCCAAGAAAAGACCGTCAGAGGGGCACTGGCAGTACTGGCATTACCGTAGCTGCAGGTTTTGATGTTGGGCAGTATAGTCGCAGCCAAATTGATAGATATTTCAAAGCAGCAGGCTGGGAAAGTTGGTTTAATAAACCAGAAGAGGATCAACAATATTTTGCGGACAAGCAGCAGGCAAAACGTATACTGTACGCTTCAATAGGCGCCAAGGGGCTAGCCGCTAATAGGATATGGAAACAGAATCGTGAATTCTTCCGTGAATTTAAGTTCCCAGAGAGATTAGTAAAAAACTTATTTAATATTGTTGTAGAAGATCATCGCGATATGGCCGCTGACCTCTACAATAAATGGGCAACGAATAAGCCAGATGGTGAGCGTAAAACCTTTGATCAGCTGTCTCCGCTGTTCCAAATAACACTGACTGACTTAAGGCTGCGAGGCGATTTAGTATTGAGAGACGAAAAATTCAATAGTGCGCAGGCGTTTTTTGAAAAAGCGATGGACAATGATTTAAGAGGCGGATACGAGATACTCACCGACAGAAAATACTTTCCCAATGCCCATGCCACCGTGCAGCGTCGAGTAAAGCTACGAGCAGCACTCCTTGCCGTCGCACTCGACGAGCAAAAAAAAGGCATCAACCACCTCAACTCCATGCACCTCCCCCGCTAACCCCCCCCCTCAGGTACAGTGTAACTATTTGTCATGCCTGCACCCCAACCAAAACATAGACTGGGTCCTCATGCACTT
>JBILLA010000201.1:0-4441 GCA_044376365.1 Bdellovibrionota bacterium
GCATCCGCCATTCGCTTGCACACGTACTTGCCCAAGCAGTTCTAGAAATTCGTCCTACCGCAAAGCTTGCTTTCGGCCCTCCGATTGATACTGGTTGCTATTACGACTTTCTCTTTGAAGAGCCAATTCAGCCAGAGCATTTCAAAGACATCGAAAAGCGGATGAGAAAAATCATCGGACAGCGGCAAGAATTCACAAGCCAGCAAAGAAAGACCGATGAAGCAATTACCCACCTCTCTGAGCAGAACCAACAATTCAAAGTCGAGTACTGCCAAGAGCTCAAAGAACGGGGCGAAACAACGATTGGGTTCTATACCAATGGACCATTCACCGATATGTGTGCTGGACCTCACCTAGAACATACTGGTCAGATTCCTCCCGATGCTTTCTGCATTGATTCACTGGCGGGTGCGTATTGGCGCGGCAGTGAAAAAAACCCACAACTCGTTCGTATCTATTGCCTTGCATTTGAAAACAAGCAGCAACTGAACGATTACATTGAACGTCGCAAACTTGCTCAAGAACGAGACCATCGTAAACTTGGCAAAGAGCTCGAGCTGTTTATCTTCTCTGATCAAGTTGGGCCTGGGCTTCCACTCTGGACTCCGCATGGCACAGTGATTCGCGATAGCTTAGAAGATCTTGCAAAAGAAACCGAGCAACGTTTTGGCTACCAACGTGTTGCAACACCACACTTAGCGAAAGAAGATCTTTATTATACGTCAGGTCACCTCCCCTACTATAAAGATTCAATGTTCCCACCGATGCAACTTGAAGGAGAATCCGCTTACTATCTTAAAGCGATGAACTGTCCTCACCATCATATGATCTATGGCCATCGCCCACGATCCTACCGCGAGCTGCCACTTCGACTTGCAGAATATGGGTCATGCTACCGCTACGAGTCTTCTGGATCACTTGCTGGATTACTGCGTGTTCGTGCTCTTTGCATGAATGATGCTCACATCTATTGCTCAAATGAAGACCTCAAAGCTGAACTCAAAGCGACCTTTGAACTTACCCTGTCTTATTTCAAAATGTTCCGTTTTGAAGGGGTAAAGGTACGCCTTTCAACTCATGATCCAAAGAACAAAGAGAAATTTGTTGATAATCCAGAGCTCTGGGCATACTCAGAAAAAATTGTCGAAGAAGTCGCCAAAGAGATGCAGGTCGATTACGACATAGGTCAAGGTGAAGCTGCGTTCTATGGTCCAAAACTCGACTTCCAAGCTCGCACACTGTTAGGACGAGAAGAGACAATTTCAACGACGCAGCTTGATTTCTCATCTCCGCTTCGTTTTAACCTTTCATACATAGGACAAGATGGCAAAGATCATCATCCTTACATTATCCACCGTGCGCCACTTGGTACGCACGAGCGATTCATCGCATTCCTCATTGAACACTTCGGAGGCGCGTTCCCAACTTGGATGGCTCCAGTGCAAGTACGCATCATTCCTGTCTCTGAAGTATTCATGGATGCAGCGAAGGCTCTTGAAAAAGATCTGCTTCAAAACCTCATCCGAGTTGATATCGATCGCTCTGATAACTCATTCAATAAAAAAATACGGGAAGCAGTCACCCATAAAATCCCAAATATGATTATCTTGGGAGGCAAAGAGGTCGAACAAAATAGTGTCACCCTGCGTCGCTACTGCACACAGGCACAAGTGTCTATGAGCCGCGATGCATTCATCGACAGAATGAAGCACCTAATCCAAGACAGGATCATGGATAACTTTGCTGATATCGAGATCTGATACTTAAAGTATTTTTGTCGCGCTACATGCTTAAAATGATCTGTGTCATTAAGCATGTAGTAGATACCTTACATTTAGTGTGAACGGCGAAGCTTCTTAGGGCGATGGACACTTTTAGCTTGCGTCACTTGCTTTGCTACTAGTGGATAACGCTCAGGATGCTCGATTGCATCGAGATGCAAATCAATATCAAGCTTAGGCCATCTTAGATGTCCGCTTCTCGGACACTCAACATCCAAAACATCAGAAACAGCAGCATTTTTGAACCAAGGATATCTTTTGTGGTCGAGGAAATACTCACTTCTGCCCAATAGGATCCATACACCAAAAGGAGATATATTTGCCACTTCACACACCGAAGAAATCTTTCCAAGCTTTCCTGAATTTTTCATGATTCTTTTCTACAATTTTTTGAAGCCGTCTAAGATTCACCTGATGAAAACCACTTGAATCAGCTAAAGCAACAACGGGCTCAAGCCAAAACTTAGCCTCACCGTCTGATGATATCACATGTATATGGGGACGACTTTCCTCTCTTGAAAAAAAGAAAAATCTGTAGGGCCCATACGTATAAACTGTTGGATTCACTTAAGTATTATCTGGGGATTCTTCATAAAACCGCAAGGCGGATATTGTAGCTGGAATATAATTTTAGAACTATAACTGCAGACATTTCCTTAGAGTAACTAACGGAGCGTTAGTCATCTTAAAGCTTCCCATACAAAAAAACCCCTTATACTAAGCGTCTACAATTGACGACGCTTAGATTTACGCCAGTTTGATTGCGCTACAGGGCGCGATGGCTCCTGACTATCATCCATAGAGATCTCATCAATTTCTACCTGATTTGAGTTCACAAAGTTGGCGATACCAAGGCGAAGAGCATCTGCGTCAAGCCCGAGGCCTTCACACACACTTTGGAATGAAAAAACGTAGTCCGAGTCCCGCGCATGTATCCAGTGATACGCTTCTTTATATCGCTCTTTCACAGCTGGTGACGTATTGAGCTGGAAAGAAAAATAGGACTGAATGCCATCAAATAGGAGCGCTCGAAGAAGCTCACGTTCAGGCCCCTCAGCAAACCCTAACGTTGCTGGCAGTAACCCATCGAATTCATTTGAAGAAAAAAGATCGTCTTTTGCCATCTACACCCCCACCTATTCTTGGGATGCCCGCAGTCAAAGGAACGGTTGTATGAAATTTTAGTGCCCTCTATAAAAACTGAGGTAACAAGAAAGGAGCAGCGGAATACACAGGATCCAAACAACTGCTGTTGGAGCAGCGAGCGATGCAAGCGGGATAAGGATTGCTAATAAAAGTGCTGCTTTTTCTTGAAGGAACGAAAGCTTCACAAAGCGCTTTGCTGCTTGCAGTATCCAAAGTACATGCTGCGGGTGCATGCGGGATAGAATAATCCCCGACATCTCCTCAAATGAATCATAGTAATCAAGCAATGAGACAGTCACTGATGAAGCAGCACGTACAAGCTTTGAGGAAAGGCGAGATGCAATCAAAAGAGCAGGATTAAATGTTGCGACACGATTGATTTTTGTTTCTTCAGTCAGATAGGGCTGGATGGCTTCAAGAGGCAGCGCCATGGACTGTGCCATCATACGTAATTCATCATCTGTGCGATGACTTGTTAAAATAGGACGCAAGCCAAATTTCTTTAATGCACTCATTGTTTGTTGGAACTGAGACTGCTTTTCCTCAGACAGAGTCAGCGTTGCAATCACTTCAGTATTCATTGCAAAGACAACTTTCCAAGCAGCATTTGATGCAGTGTATTGAAATTCATTTGGATCAAGCTGAATACCCTGGCCAATGAGCCATGTCTCGCTTCCAAGACGAAAGACAGTGCCGTCAATCGTGACCGTTACCGCTTCAAAAGGAAGCCCACTATCAGCTTCTGTTGATGCTGCAGAAAACTCGAAAAGCTCAAGAGGGTCCGTCAAATTATGATATAAAGATGCGGCGATCTGCTGGTGAAAAGTATCGCTCGAGCGGCTTAAGATCGAGATAAGAAGGGATCTGATTTTTTGAGGCTCAATACGTCCATCAATAAGTTCAAAACTCGACACAGATACGAGCGGAGCCTCTTGAAGCTGATCATGAATTTCATCAAAAACAATATGCGATACTGCTGAAAGTCGAGGAATGGCTTGATGGAAATCATGCACGAGCATCCCTTTACTATAGGCAGTTAAAAGAAGATGTCTGGAGAGGATGCGCTTCAGTGATAGCAAGAATTCAATTGCAAGACAGCAGCTGAGGCCGATCACAGCAGGTATATAGACCAGAGAAGATGAGAGCAAGAGCACCGCAATGGTCGTGAGTAAACAGCACAGCTGGGTATGATGCTCGACAAGCGCATGTGACTGTGCCCAGTCATCATTGCGTTGGAGCTGATTTTGAACAAAAGCGCCGTACCCGGCAGCAATTGAATCCGCATAGAGTTGCTCAACACGTACATCCAACGCCCCCTGAAGAATCGTTGAGCCCGCATAGAGCGCATCGCCTGTTGCTTTCACTCGATAGTGCGGATTTCCAAAAGGCAAAAGCTCTTCAACCTCAGCAAGACCAGACAAGACAGTTCCATCAAACACAACTTCTTGATCTACTGCACAGCGAACAATCATGCCAGGCAGCAGTGCTTCTACTGGCAGTTCGCGAATGGCGTA
>JBILLA010000046.1:0-14143 GCA_044376365.1 Bdellovibrionota bacterium
CGTTCATAGAACGCCTGAGTTTTTTCGAGGTATTCTTTTTTAAAGATTTTTGAATTCGGATTTTCAAATGCTTTCATGCCAAGCTTTCTTCCGATGGAATAATTGACCGCATCGCCAAGGATAGCTGCAATTGATAGTAGGGCAATGAGGAGGTAGATATTGAGTGAGCTTACGGCTGCAAGTGCACCTGCAGCAAAGAGGAGCGAGTCCCCGGGGAGTATAGGGGTTACAACAAGACCAGTCTCGCAGAAGATGATCATAAAGAGCACTGCATACGACCAGTTGCCTGCCATCGTTACAAGCGTATCAAGATGTTTATCAAGGTGAAGGAAGAGGTCGATAAAGTATGCCATAGGCGCTAAGTATGCTTTTCAAGGAAGGAAGGTGCAAGCGCAAGGCTTATCTGCTCTGGGCTCAGAAAACACCATGATCCAGCTTCTTCGGGTAAGAGGGGGAGGTTGCCAACTTGGGTGCGGTGAAGTTTGATGACTTCATTACCAAGAGCACCAAACATTCTGCGAATTTGGTGATATTTGCCCTCATAGATAGTAAGGACACCGCTGTAATCATCACGAGGAATAAAATCAGCAGGAAGGAGGGGCTCTGATTCATCGGGCAAGGTAAAGGTGCCGCTCTGAAAGAGTGAAGCTTCCTCACCCGAGAGCTTATCCCGCACTGTCACTTCATATACTTTGCCAACTTTTTTAGGTTGTGTCAGTTGATGATTGAGCTGACCGTCTGTTGTGAGTATCAAGAGACCACTTGATTCTTTGTCGAGGCGACCAACGGATGAAAGTTGCGGTTTTCGTTGAGACCATCGTTCGGGTAAGAGTTCATAGATAAGACGACCCTGCTCTCGATGGCTACACACAAAGCCAGTTGGTTTATGCAGCATGATGGTAATGACTTCAGGATCTATTTTTTCATCGTCGATGAATACAGACTCTGGTTCGACCATGGTTGAAGGTGATGATGGATAGGTATCACCAATACGGATACGTTTTGCTTTGAGTAGGTGTCGTACTTCGCTTCGTGAGCAATAGCCGCGGTTACTAAGGAGTCTATCAAGTCGCATAATGCCACACTAAAAAGCCATGTTGTTGTGCAAGAATCGTTGCTTGCTTTGCAAGACCAAGATCCTTGAGGTAGGTGAGATGATTATTTTGCACGACGTAGAGGTTACCGCCAGGGGCAAGAGCAGAGCATGCTTTGCGAAGAATACTCAAGCCCAGTGCCACGTTTTCACCATGTGAGTCATGAAAGGGCGGATTCACAACAATTGTCTCAAAACGCTTTGTTTCTGGAAGTGAAAGAATATCTTGCCATGCAAAGACAAGTTTTGTTGAGGCTCGTTCTAGAGATCTGCGATATGAGTGAATATCAGCTTCATAGCCAATAAGTGAAGTAATGTGAGGAGATGAGAGTATGAGTTCTGATGCAAGTGCTCCGCTGCCGCTGCAAAATTCAGCAACGGCGCCACTTAGTTTGCCAGCGAGGGTAGTTGCAAGGAGTTGCGATCCAATATCAAGCTCACCCTGATTGAAAGTTGCCTTAGTGGCAGTGGTATCAGTGGATAGAGGGGGATGAAAGAGGTTTGATTGAAAATTCGTAATGCCAAAGACTCGAGCTTTTCGTTTGGAATCGGACACAATTTCTGCTTGGTATGAGTGCTGCAAGATCTTTTCATAGCGCGAAGCTCCCAAGTCGTTTGGAAAAAGCTCAAGCAATAATCCTCCCTCGCAAAGCAGTGATGGCAGTGCATGAAGGAGTGCTATGTTTTGCTCTTTGATGCGGGAACCCTGAAAGAGTACAACATCGAATTTTGTGTCAGTGATATCCGTTAATGATGGGATGACTGAAATGCCAGCTACCGTGAGATGATCGAAAGCACCTTTCTGGGATTGAATCACAGTGAAGCGCTTGCGGTGTTGTGGATCGCACAGCGTTGGCGTGAGGGTGCCGTTGATGAGCAGTGCTGATGTAAAAGAAGGAGAGAGCTTGTCGAGCTGTTCGAAGAGAAGATCTTGGAGCATAGAGTTCAAGCTGTGGAGAAAACGGAGCGGACAGACTAGAGCTGAGGCAGAGCTTTTTTAGTCAGTCGTGTATAAATAAAAAGCGCACTCGGGAGGATTCGAACCTCCGACCCACCGCTTAGAAGGCGGTTGCTCTATCCAGCTGAGCTACGAGTGCAAGGTGCTTGAGAGAGGGTGTCGACATTATGGATGTCACATCCCTCTATGAGCGAGACCCGATTTTAGCGGAACTTGCATCGGTTGTCATTTCCCCCTCTGGTACCCAGCGTCAAGGCGTACGGCGTGGTTTGGCGCTTGTTTGTTCCTCTTGTTCCTAGCAGTCACTCAGGGGTATTATGGTGCGTATATGAATGCATATGTTGGTGTTTTAGGTCTTACGGTTGTCTGTGCTGGGTTTCTAATTACGATGCTTGTGCTCTCGTCGGTGCTTGGTCCCAAGAATAGAACAAAAACCAAACAGCTACCCTTTGAGTGTGGCTCAGTCTCTGTCGGGTCTATTAAGGATCAGCGGTTTAATGTCCGTTTCTACCTTGTCGCTATGCTCTTTATCCTTTTTGATATTGAAGTCATCTTTATGTACCCATGGGCAGTCAATTTGAAAGAGCTTGGCTGGACTGGTTTCTTTGCGATGCTTTCATTCATTATCGTGCTCGGTGGCGGACTCCTCTACGTTTGGAAGAAAGGTGCTCTTGATTGGAATGAAGCATAGTCATCGACTGTGAAGCTTTTTTTTGTCTGGCTCCCGCTCTGCCTTTTTTACCTTACAACCTTTCGCCAATGGTTCTTTATTCAAGAAACACTCGCAGGGTTCCATCACTATCTGTTTATCTATAGTGCGCTTTTATGCTTTGCGATGCTGCGTCAGTTTTGGACTTCGCCTCGCAAGCTTAAAGCCTTTCTTGGCGTCCTCGTTGTAAGTATCCCCTTTATTCGTTCCATTTTTTTCTATCTTCCTTACTATGTTTCACGACCAGTGCAAACAATGCAGGAGGGCGCATTACCGACTAGACCCATTTCGTTTTTCTTTGCCAATAAATATCTGCGCAATGATGAAACTGCATGGTTTGATGAGCTTCTTAATGCACAAAAACCTGATATTGTAGCTCTCGCAGAAACCGACAGTCGTTGGGTTGAGCGTGCAAAGTTGCAACAACGCTATCCGTATCGTGCTTCAGTCTTTGATCAATCGGTGTGGGGGCTTGAGCTCTTTTCAAAGTATCCATTCATTGGGCAACCGCAAACAGATCTTGGCCCTGATGTTCCTGGTTTTATCCATGCAACTGTTAACGTGCAGTCTCCAGACAGTACGAATTCACAGCCGTTGCATCTTGTGATCTTCCACCTTCCGCCTCCTATTTCAGCAGCGCGCTGGGAGCAAGCACGCAATATGACGCGCCGAATTGCAACACAGGCTCGTCACGATAAGGATCTGTGGATAGTTGCTGGTGATTTCAATTCCTCGCCTGCTGGGCGAGTGTCTCGTTCTTTTATGAAAGCGTCTCGCCTTGTTGATGCGTTTTACGGCCACGGTTTTCACACAACATGGAATCAAGATGTATGGTTTTTACAGACCATGATTGATAGAGCATTTGTCTCACCGCAAGTGAAAGTTGAGCAGGCAAACGTGGTAGAAATCCCTGGAGGAGATCACCGTGGACTCTTTTTGCAGCTTCAGCTACCAGGCATGCCATAACAATGGAATGCTAAGCTTTTGCGTGCGACTTTTCTTCTTGCTTGACGAGTTCCCAGATCGCGTCAAGTTCTTGTAAGGTCATCTCTTTAATAGGTTTTGGAAGTCGCTGCTCCATTGCTTTAAAGCGTCTTGTAAATTTATCAGTTGATGCATGGAGTAAGCTTTCAGCGTCTAAGTGCATACGACGTGCAACCTGTGTGAGTGCAAAGTAGATGTCGCCAAATTCATCTGCGATCTTAGCTTGCGGTGCACCTTCTTTTACTTCTGCAAGGAACTCTTGAATCTCTTCAATAACTTTATCTTTGATATCATCGAGTGTTGCCCATTCGAAACCGACACGAGCTGCTTTTTCAGAAACGCGTTGTGCTCTTAAGAGCGCTGGCATGCGCGTTGGCACACCATCAAGGATTGACTGACCAGCTTTGAGCTCTTGCTGTTTAATTTGCTCCCAATTTTTGAGCACTGTCTCGGATGTTGTTGCATCGACATCTCCAAAGACATGGGGGTGACGAGTAATGAGCTTTGTTGAGATAGCTTCACAGACATCATCAATGGTAAATGTTGCAGTCTCACTTGCGATTTCACTGTGGAGTAGTACCTGCAAGAGCAGGTCGCCAAGCTCTTTTTTCAGATCATCTTTGTGATGAGTGATTGCTTCGACGACTTCAAATGCTTCTTCAACGACGTATGGTGTCAGTGACTCATGAGTTTGTTCTTTGTCCCATGGGCATCCATCTTTGGGGTCACGTAATCGTTTCACGATTAAACAGATACGTTCGAACGGCGACGTTGATGGGTTAAAGATTTTTTCATCCAGTGGGTGTTTCATGGTGAGCATAGCTTAGCACTGAAGCAGTAAGACTTATAGTCGTAACAGAGCCTGCTTTTTGCCGCACGAGGGCGTTTGTTGCCGCTTGCATGGTGGCTCCTGTGGTTAGGACGTCATCCATAAGCAGAATATGCTTTCCTTGGACATCGGCACTGGCCTCAAATGCATCGGCAACATTTTGCATGCGTGCCACCCGTGAGAGTCGTGACTGCTTTTTTATCCTTTTTCGCAGCCAGAGTGCATCGGTACGAATCTGTATATCACATACTGTTGTGCACTGCGTGGCGAATTCAAAGGCTGGGGAAAATTGCCGCTGAAACAGTGATGCATGTTTTGATGGCATGGCAATCGCAGTATCGAATCGTTGGTGGTGCATAAGAGAGAGTTCAGACCGCGCAATTTCTATGAGATTTATGAAAGTGCGATGAGAGGGCTTGGCTTTTGCCTGCTTAATAAGCGTCTTAACTATCCCTTGATGGTGATATAAGAAGTAGTGCCCATGCGCGGTTTGCCTTAAGCGTGCTTGCTGGCTTAGAAGTTTTTGGCAGTGACGACAAAAATCAGTGGACTCTTGCCTGTAGGGCAGACATCGTTCACAGAGAAAACAAGATCGAGGAAAGAGAAGAGCGAGCACGCAGATAGTATCGAAGTATGCGACGCGAGAGTTTCTTGGGCTAACAGAAAGCAGCTTTCCGCTTGGTAATTTTTGCGTAGGTACTTAATTTACCGCTCGCTGGGGAACAACAGTAGTGACGGATCAGGGCAGTTCTCTTTGTACCATGAGAGCTTACTCTTGCTGCAAACACCTGGATAATCGCCTTGCATGCCTTCCATATCATGGATGATTTGTAAGTGAAGATGCGGAGGCCAGTCACCATTGGTAGGTGGTGTGCCAATTGCAGCAAACTGAGATCCTCGCGTGATGATGTCACCAGGTTGTTTGTTATCGAGTGATTCTTTGGTGAGGTGACCATAGAGGGAATGAAATGTTGAGCCATCGATGGTGTGCTCAAGAATTATCGTTGGCCCATAGTCGCCGTAGAGTGCATTGTCTTTGATACTGTGAATTTTTCCATCAAGTGGTGCATAGAGCGGAGTGTTACCAGCAACCCAGAGGTCAATACCAAGGTGGATAGTGCGAGCTTCGTCTGCATTTCCAAAGTGTTCAGCGCGTTGATACCACCCGCGATGCTCAAGGTAACCACCCCAGCCGACCAATGCGTGACTCTCTTTTTTCATATCAAGAATGACTTGCTCAAAGCCAGCAGTGTCATGAATAGAGCGGTTTGCTATGGTGGGATTATTCACACTGAGGTCGAGGTGCTTCCAAGAATGTAGGGGAAACGCGGCACCAAGTATGGGAAAAATATCTAGTGTTGCGAGTGGTAGTACACGTGCAGCCATAGTTGTAACTCCTATGAAAAATCAGCTTCGAGAAATGTTGCTTGTTCTGGTTCTATAAAGCCCTGTCGTGACCAGAAATTGTATGCAGCATCGTTACCTGCTGTTGTCATAATATGCATTGTTCGCACTCCCTTATCATAGAGGTGGGGTAGTGCGTATGCAACCATATCGCTTGCGAGTTTATGTCTGCGATACTCAGGTTCGATGATGATGTGATTACAGGTGCCGCGTCCTGCTGCAAAGCCACCAAAAAATGCGCCAACTATTTCCTGTGTAGCATGAGCGCGAACGCCGTAGCACAGATATCCCTGTGAACCAGTAGTGATGTAATGCTTTGCAGCATCTTGTTCCCAGGGCTCTATGGCAAGTTCGGGGACTGTAAAAAATCTTTTAAAGAGAGCTTGCTGCTCGCTCCATGAGAGATGCTCGATGGTGAATCCTTTCTGATGAAGTGAGTGCGGACAGAAAGCATCAGGCCGTTGAGCAAGAGAGCGCTCTTGAATACGCTCGCCATCAACCGTGCCAAAGCCATAGACCGCTAGTGGATGATTCGTTGCCACAGCTTGTGGCACAAGAATATGAGCTCTGCGAATTGAGCGGTCTTGAAACTCATCGATGATAGTATTCATCAGGCGATGACCAAGAAGCGCTTGCATGTCTTCGGATGTCTGCTCATGGATAATATGATGAATCATGCCGCGCATCCCTTGCTGGCTTGCAATAATATGAGCGCGAGCGTTTCCAATCTCTGCTGTTCGTAGTAGCAATGAGGATTTCTCTGGGTGCCTTGTTGCGTGAATCAGATCCTGGAGCGACGTGATAGAGGAGCCCACCGTTGATTCGGGTTGACGAGCAACAATGTCGAGCATAGAGGCAAGCTCACTAAGCTGAGGAGTTCTGACTGAGGTGGTTGCAGAAGGTGCAAGGCCCGCCCACGTCTGATGTGTGGAGGAAGAGAGTGGGGTGTGGCGTAGGGCATCTACTGCAAAGAACGTCATGACGCAAAAATTATACCATACGCGCAACCTGCAAGACTTATGCTTGCATAAAATTATCAAAATACATCAAAATATGTTACAAATATAACATATGAAGATAACTGATAGTATCAAAGCAGTCCTTTCCAGTACGCCACACCTTGAGTATGGCTTCTATCATGGACTCTTTAATCTGACTGCACTTGCCGAGTTCATAGCACCAGCAGTGAGTGCTCGAAGTCAAAAAAAACTCTCAGCAGCCGCGCTTAAGATGGGGCTTTCACGAGTGTCACGAGATGTTCGTCACAGTAAAGCACCAAAGCGCCGACGTTATGAAGCGCTTGGTTTGTCAATTGTCTCTGGGCTAGCTGTGCTGACACTTGAGCAAACAGATCAGCATCATCGAGCGATGAATCAGCTGTATAACAAGCTCCATCAAAAGAAAGTCCACATGACGGTGACATCTGGTACGGTCGAAATCACAGCTGTTTTTCCCGCCCATTACCGAGCTCTGGTCAAAGAACTCGTATCGCCGCAACGACATCGTATTCGAGAGGATGTCAGTGCCATAAGCATTCACTTTCATAAAGCCTATATCGAAACACCAGGTTTTATCTCTGAGATCCTGCAAGAGCTCGCGATACAAAGCATCAACGTCATCGAGCTTGCATCAACAGCTACTGAACTTATTATCTATATGCACAGCAAAGATATCCCGCTTGCGTTTGATACGCTCTATTATCGCTTTGTAGCGAAATAATATTTTGGCTTATAGGTGCGGCCCTACTTTTTCATTAAAGTTTTCTATTATATTACGATATAGTAGTATACTAGAATAGATGAAGGAATCAAGCTGTTTTCCCAGGAGCACCAAACCGCGCAAGTCCCCTCGTCTCGGAGAGGCGAGTCATGCAGAAATACTGCTTCCTCAGATACTTAAAATGGAGAAGTTCTTGTTAGATCTGATTGGCTGTATTGATAGGGATGAGATTTCGGTCACACCAGGTGCTAAGTATTTATGCCACGCTTGCTACTCGAAAGTTATTAGACTGAGGAAGGGGTTAGAAAAAGTGGTTACGAGGAAAGATTTTTGACGACAAATATTTGATTTGCACTAGAATGGGCTAGGCCATGGAAAAGCACGGATTAATCTATTTATTTATAGACACAACGATTCGGTTTGGAATTCCAATATTCCTTTTTCTCCTATATCACATCTTCAGAATTGGTTTATTCATCTACTTCCTTATTTTTCTCCTCCTCAGTCCCTTCTACATATTGAAGTTTCTTATGTTTGTCGCTGGCTATCTGTTGGAAAAAGTAGATAAGAAGTGGGCATCATCATCGAGCAGTAGCTATCAGCAAAGCTATACAGAGCAAGAGCATTGCTATGAAGAGGAACCACCAGCATCAGAGCCTCATGGTAGTGATGAGAGTAATGACCCATACAGGCTTATAGGGGTACGCTCGAATGCAAGTAGAGAGGAAATTAAGAAAGCATATCGCTTAAAGATGTCGATGAATCATCTAGATAAACTTGCAACACTAGACCCAGCGCTTCAAAAAATTGCAAAGCAGCGCTCTGTATCAATCAACAATGCTTATGAGCAACTCATGAGAGAGGTTGCGTAGTTAGAGACGCAAAGACTCTGGCATTATCAGCGAAATTTTTCGCCAACGTTACTGCTGGAACAACCTCGGGAGAGGAGCCCTTGCCTGTCCGCCGAAGCTTTCAGCGAAGGTGGAAGCGCCTCAACATTACCAAGGTGTATTCAGTCTACCGAATTAAACATTCGGAACAAAGAAAAAATTTTTCGCATGCGATCTTTTTCGCCAGAAAAAGATGCCAAAAACAAGATCCAAGGATCAAAAATTCAAGATCCAAGTTTATTTTGCTACGCAAAATGAACCAAAAGACACTATGCCAAGAATCCAAGCATCAACGATCAAATTTTTTAATTCGCAAGAGAGAAAGCACCGACACGACTATCGGTGAGGCTACCGTTGAAGTAGGCGCCGCTGCGGGCGTAGCAGAAGGCGCCGCTGTAGACGCCGCGAGCATCAGAATAGCCAAAGACGAAGCGACAACCAGGGACCGATTCCCAATCAGTGGCAGCATATACGCCTTTCAAAGGCAGAGGATTTCCTTGTCCGCTTTTAACAATTGCATCCATTACCCGATAACATGCTATTGATTCAGATTCCGTAGAAGGAATACTTGTTTTTAACCCTGCCACCTCATGTTGAGGTAGTGCCATTCGTTGATTTCGATTTAATCCCAAGGAGCCGGGAATTACACTTAATCGTACTAAGAGCCATGATTTCGTTTCAGCATCAAACCCTAGGCCATAACTCTGTGCCATGGTTTTTGATGGATCGTATGGATCCTTTGCCAAAAGAGCCTTCTCGCTATACCTTTCTGGAATAGGAACACCTGCCTTATCAGCTTCTTTTTCTCCAACTATAACAACCCCAGTTGTATTTTTCAGATTTTCCACCGATGAAAGAATGTCACTAGGCTCTAGCTCTTTCAACTCTCTAGGTGTTATTCCAACGGCTGCCAGTTGTTCATTTTGTGTAATAGGGGCTTCGCCGCGGGGGAGAACAAACAACGCACCGTGCCAGGGAAAGTCGGCGTAACTGTAGGAGTAGTCCTTAAAGCTAAAGCGAGGACTATCAACGCCGATCCCACCTTCTGAATCTCTCACGCATATATAGCGGTATGTATGCAGCAATTTTGCTTCCGCCTGATTGAGGGTCTCTTTTTTTTCTTTCTCTAAAAGATATTTAGCAACGGCACAGTTCTCTTCCCGAGTTGCCAGTCGTCCACCTAATCCTTTGGCATATGAACGTAGTTCATCGTGACCCTTATTAAACGAGGCATTTGATAAAACGGCGCGAACTGTTCGCCCATTAACTTGAACATGAATCTCTATAGCTTGCGAACCTTGAAGAGTAATTTTTCGACCTTCTGGTTTTGCATTACTTACTGTAACAGCTCCAGCTTTGCGCTCTGAAGACTGAGGCAGTGCATTAAGAAGTTTTGTAAGCAATGCTTTAGGGAGCATTGAAAGTTTTTCTTCGCTTGTTTTAGCTTTCAGTTCCTCAATAACAAAAGCAAGCGCAATTTTAAATGCATTTTCTGAATGTTGCCCTAGATCCCCTACAAGTTTTAATACACGTTGATGATTTGTATTTTGTATTGTCATTGTACTACCTCTTTTAATTCTTCTTTTGTCAGATCTCCACTATCTAAGATATTGAGAGCATTGCGTGCGATAGCAACTTTTTCATCATCAGAAATTTCGTCAGTTGATACGAGATACTCAATCCTACGACGAATCTCCTCAATCAATTCCTGTTTTTGTTTATCTTCTATCATACGAAGGACCTATATTAATTAAATTTATTTTTTAAGGTTTTATATTATCCATTAAAAGATTGTTTTATCAGTATATAAGAATTTCCTGCTTAAGCAAAAAATATTATGTAATTTTTATACACTTTAACTATTGCTTGAATAATCAATATATTAGCTAGACGCCCTCTGCCCACGGACGCATCTTGCAGGTAGTACGATTGGTACAGAGTAGATATTAGTTTTAGTTTTTTAAAAAACGAAAGCGCCACAGGTAAAAGCGCTACAGGTACAGGGTAACTTCTCTATAAAAGCGCCACAGGTATAAGAGCCACAGGTATAGGGTAACTTTTTTATATTTCTGGATCGAATTTTACGAAACTTTTCTTCCAAACATTTCGAACGTATACCCACTTTTTGTTTATGTATGAGGGGGAAATGTTAAAAGCAGCTACTTGCTCAATATCTAAAGATTATAGGTGGTTGGAAAGTAGGGCCGCACCAGTAATTCAAAATTATCGCTTTGTAGCGAAATAAGACTTCTTACTGCTCTTGAATCAAGCTCTTTCCTGTCATCTCTTTTGGTAGCTCTAATCCAAGAAGCGAGAGAAGCGTCGGTGCTACATCACAGAGGCTACCGTTATCGCGTAGTGATAATGCAGGGTGGTGCGAATCGAACTGAGCAAGGATAACAGGCACAGGAAATGTTGTATGAGCTGTGAATGGTTGTCGAGTTTGATAATCCATCATCAGCTCTGCATTGCCATGGTCAGCAAGCACAAGAAGGTTAGCCCCAACCTTTTTTGATGCAGCAATAATAGCACCTAAGCCCTTATCAACGACTTCAACAGCAGTGATAGCAGCTTCAAGATTGCCGCAATGACCAACCATGTCGGGATTTGCATAGTTGATGACAATAAGGTCGTAGCGTTGGCTTTCGATTGCTTCGGTGACAGCTTTGGTCACACCAGCGGCGCTCATTTCAGGTTTTAGATCGTAGGTTTTGACATCGCGAGGAGAGGGGATCATGACGCGGTCTTCTCCTGGGTATGGTTCTTCAACTTTCCCGTTCATAAAGAAAGTCACGTGAGGATATTTTTCGGTCTCAGCAATACGCATCTGAGTTTTTCCAGCACGACTGACTACTTCACCAAGGTGATTCGAAAGCGACTGAGGCGCAAAGAGTACTGGTAAATCGAATGTCTGATCGTATTCTGTGAAACAGAGGACTTGTTGCTTTGGAATTTTTACAGGGGATGTAACCACAGAGCATGTTGGATCACACAGTGCAGGAACGATCTGACGCATGCGGTCATCACGAAAATTACAGAATATAATAGCATCTTGGGCAGTTACTCTATCTTGGGTGAGTGTAATTGGCTCGATGAATTCATCGTTAATACCAGCACGGTATGATGCTTCGATTGCTTCACGTGCAGTTGCAAACGATGCTCCTGTACCGTTGGTCATAAGATCATAGCTTTTTTGAGTACGTTCCCACCGTGTGTCTCTGTCCATGGCATAGAGGCGTCCAATTACAGAAGCAAGGACGACGTTTTGTAGTGGCGCAATAGCTGTGAGGAGAGCCTCAATAAAAGAAAGCCCACTTTGAGGTGGTGTATCTCTGCCATCTGTAATGGCGTGGATACAGATTTTGCCGCTGAAATCCTTTCTCAATTGTTGGATCGTCAGTATGATCTGATCAATGTGAGCATGAACGCCGCCATTACTCACCAGCCCCAGGAGGTGGATGGTGCGATTTTTGTTGTGTTCGAGGAACTGTTGATAGGCCGGCAGTGTTGGCACCTGACCTTCTCGAAGTAACCGAGAAATTCTGGTAAGCCACTGTTCAACAACCCGCCCTGCTCCAATATTGAGGTGTCCAACTTCAGAGTTGCCCATTTGACCAGCGGGAAGGCCCACACGCTCTCCGTGAGTAATGAGCTGCTGGTGAGGAAAAGTCTCCCAAAGTGTGTTAAAGTGAGGGGTAGCTGCTTGAAGGACTGCATTCGCTTCGCGGTCAGGATTAAGCCCAAAGCCATCGAGGATGCAGAGGATGGTAGGAGTTTTTTTCATAAGGATTATCGTAAAGTGCGACGTTGGTTGGTGCGTTTATTATTCTCAATATTATCGATCTATTTCGCCCTTGTCGTATACATCTATGGTACACAAAAAAGCCTGATATTTCATCCGACCAGCGAAGGGCCTCGCACTCCCCGTGATTTTGGTCTCTCATATGAGGATCTTTCGTTTCCTTCCTTTGATAAGGTAAAGCTCCACGGATGGTTCATTCCTAAAACGGACTATGCGGTTCAGCAAGAGCGTCGCTCGCTGGTATACTGTCACGGTAATGCAGCGTCGCTCTCAAGCTTAGCGCACGTCACAAAAATTTTTCATGACTATGGCTTTGAAACTATTTTTTATAGCTATCGAAACTATGGTGCTAGTGAATCTGGCGAACTTGCAGAGCTTAATATTATTGGCGATGCCGTTGCTGCCTATGACCTCATAAAGGCAAAACGTCCAGGACAGCGAATCTTTGCGTGGGGCCATTCACTGGGTGCATCGGTTTGTGCAGGGCTCGCGCTGCAGCGGCCCTTTGATGGCGTGATCCTTGAAGCTCCTTTTTATTCCATTCCATCCATGGCGCAATTTAAGTATCCGTGGGCACCTATTTTCCCATCCCTTATCTTTGATCAGATGCCAACAGGGTATTTTGTGCAGCATCGCATGCAGGAGGCACCACTTCTTGTTGTGCATTCAAAGCAAGACGGCATTATCCCCTTTGCTGAGGGCGAAAAAGTCTTTCGCGCTGCAACTGAACCAAAGCAATTTGAGCCGCTCGATGGCATCGACCACAATGATTTTCCCAGTGTGAGTGACCTATATAAAGATAAAATCCTGCAGTGGGTAGCATCGACTACCAAGAGCCCTCTCTAGTAAAGGCTCTTAAGCAATCCCTTCCCCCTGAGCGTAGGCGTGAGCGTGAGCAAGCCAATGTTCATGCTCACAAAATAGTTTTCAGTTTCCTAGGATGGAATTGTTCACTTTGCTTGTTAAACATGTACTTCGACTCATCTGCACTCAGTCATTTGCTGCGTGCAAACTAATCTTTTCAATTTCGTTAATCGCTAAAGCCGTACCACTTGCGTCACGCCGACGTAGTGCTAAAAGTGCTTTGAGTATACCAACTTCCTTTTGTTGCAGGTCTGGAAGTAATCCATCAACAGAAAGCGATTCAAGCTTATCTGAAGCTTCATGATCTTGTCCAAGCAACATATAAGCTTTTGCTAGTGCAATTCCTACTGTGGCTTTAGAGTCTCCATTGCTCATTCGTTGCCACGTATGCAGCGCAGCGAGTGCTTCTTCGCTCTTTCCATGCTTGAGCCATAGGGTGACGGCATGCTGTATATCATCTGCATTGTTTGATAATCGAAAAAGTCGCATAAGACACTGGGCAGCTTCATCGAAGTTTCCTTGAGCCTCTTTGAGGCTGGCAAGCTCTTTTAATGCAAGCGCAGCATTATCATGCTGCATGACGAATGCAAGAAGTTTTTGCGCTCGATCATCGCTTGAGTTTGAGTCTCTGATGATAATTGATGCTTTTGCATCAACAACTAAGCGTTCAGCAGCAGGTGGTAATGATTCCAGCTCTTGCCATGTATCAAGATAAATAAGGCAGTCTTCAAAGCGATTGAGTTGGAAGCTTAACGTTGCTGCCTGTTCAAGCGCAGGTATAGAAGTAGGGGTAAGTGTGAGAGCGCCAGCAAGTGATTCAAGTTGTGCGCTTTTGTTCCCAAGCGCTTCATAGCATTGTGCTGCGAGGAAATAGAGTTCTTCTGAGTCATG
>JBILLA010000202.1:0-4378 GCA_044376365.1 Bdellovibrionota bacterium
AACGAAAGAAGATCGCTGGTACCATCTTTCGCATAGCGTATCGTTCCAATCTGGAAGCCAGATTGATTCCTTGTTTAAGGATAATGCAGTCATGGTGAACTCTATTCATCATCAAGCTATTAAGACGTTAGGCGATTCATTGATTGCCACGGCTTATGCAGAGCAAGATGCTATCATTGAAGTAATTGAAAGCTCTCGCTATCCATCACAACTTCTCGCTGTACAGTGGCATCCTGAAACAATGCTCTCGAGCGCAAACGCTTCAAGCCAGGATCAGCTGAAACTCTTTGCTACGCTCTGTTCCTAATAGCGCAGCTCTTTAAGAGGCCTTTTTTGTTACGTGTGAGGTATGCTGTTGAGGAAACGTAATCGTAAAGAGTGTGCCATGTTTAAAGCTGACCTGCGCGCTTCCACCAAGCTCTTTGGCTAGTCCGTATACAAGTGTGAGTCCCAACGTTTGAACGGATGAGAGGTTGGATGCTTGAGAAAAGCCAGGTCCATTGTCACCAATAGTGAGGACAAAATTGGCGCCTCTGCGATGGAGCTTAATATCGATGCGACCCTTATCGATATCGTGGAATGCATGTTTAAGGGCATTCGAGACCAGCTCGTTTGTAATCAGCCCACAGTCAACCATTTGATCAAGATCCAAGACGACATCTTCTATATCGAGGTGCACCTCAATGTTTTGAGTATGCAGCCCGCATGCTTGAAAAATGTCATGCACTAGATCTTCGAGATATATTTTAAGGGAGATATGAGCAAGATCGTCTGATCGGTAGAGACGCTCATGAAGAAGAGCCATTGAATGTATGCGATAACGGCTTTCATCAAATAGTTCTTTGGTTTTTAAATCGGTTACTGAGTTACTTTGAAGCTTTAAGATGCTCGATACGATTTGAAGGTTGTTTTTAACGCGGTGATGCACTTCTTTAATGAGTACTTCTTTCTCTCGTAGAGATCGTTGGAGCTGCTCTTCGTGTGCTTGTCGTTCTGAAATGTTTCTTATTGCACTAATGATATGTTGCTGTCCATCGAGGCGATTGAGTGGGCTTAAGGTGACTTCAATGGGAAACTCAGTGCCGTTACGATGTACCGCATGAATCAGAAGGGGTGAGCGATACCCTTTGAAGGATGGGCTTTTACGGTATGTTGCGTAAGCTTTATGGAACCTTTCTGGTATCAGCATTTCAATGGGTTTGCCAATGAGTTCATCGATTGTGTAGCCAAACATACGGCCAGTTTGTTTGTTTAAGCGATGCAATATGCCGGCGCTATCGGTCACAAGGAGTGCATCCGGAGCGGCTTCCAAGAGATCTCGCAATTCATTGCCAGCATCGATTAAATTTTGACTCAGTGTTGCGACGTGTCGCGACGTTTCTTTTTCAGAAGTTAAATCAATAAGTGCGGTGAGACATTTAGCAAGGTCGTTATGTTCAGTGAGGAGCTGCCTGCTTTCAAGTCGGACGATGCGTGTTGAATCTTTCGGGGGAGATAAGGAGAGTTCAGTAATTTGTTTCTCCGTGCCACCGAAGACTGCTTGGCAGTGTTTGAACCAATCCTCTTGGCTGGAACGGTCAATATATTTTGATATATTTTGTCCTATGAGTGTCTGGCGCTCGACAGTAAGAAGCGTCGCGAAGGTGAGATTCGCTTCGAGGATAACACCAGTTTTCGAGAGCGATACGTAAGCAATAGGAGCAAAGTTGTAGAGGTCTGAGAATGCATCGCGAGAATGCTCCAGCTCAAGATGAGCTCTGCGAAGCTCTTCATTCTGAACTTCAAGTTCAGCTTGATAAACTTGCAGCTCATAGACGAGTGATTGAATATCTTTTGAGTGCATTGCTGCAACATCAGATCCGGTAAGTCGGAGAATCTCCTCAGCTTTTCTTCGAAGTGTTTGTGAGCGTCCTGATTTCTCAGTCATACCGGTTCTCTTTTTTCTTTACGTTTTTGAAGAAGCTGTTACATCCTCCAAAGTGAGTACAACGCTTCCAGAAGTTGTGTGATCGTGATCTAATATGCGAGCCTGTAGCACAAATGTATGGTTGCCAATTTTTGGGAACGCTTGCGTTACTTTAAAGCCCTTGAGCTGTTTTTTCTTTGAGACGACTTCGGCTAATGCCTTGCGAAGCTCAGGGATATTCAATGCGTGATCGCCAATTGCATAGAGCGATGCTCCCTCTAGATCCTTTGTGCGCATTTTAAAACTATCAAGAAATGAGCGATTTGCAGCAATAATGCATAGCGTTGCATCAAGAATCAGGAGCGGCTGATTAACGACATCAATCAACTCAGCAACGTTGATGCGTGACTTTTTACCATCTTCCTCAGCTTGTTTAATACGACTGATGTCGACAACTGTAATGACAAGCCCTTGAATAACATTTTCTATAGTACGATATGGCATTATGCGCATGAGGTACCACGATCCCTCTTTGCTACAGAGCTCAAGTTCTTTGCGCACAAGCGTCTTAAGGACGTCTTGAGCATCTGCAACGAGCGTTGCATAGTCGAGGTTCAGTGCGAGTTCACCGATAGGGCGACCGATGTCAGTCTTGCGAAGTGTGACGAGTTTGCTTGCTTTATCAGTGTAACGTTTTATCTTTAACTCGTTGTCGAGGAAGATAGTGGCAATATCCGTGCTATTAAGCAGGTTTTGCATGTCATTATTAACTTCAGAGACTTGCTCAAGCTTAGACTGCAGCTCAGTGTTAACGGTATTGAGCTCTTCGTTGAGCGATTGCATCTCTTCTTTCGAGGTTTCGAGCTCCTCGTTGCTGCTTTGGAGTTCTTCGTTCGCAGATTGGAGTTCTTCATTCGTTGACTTAAGCTCTTCATTCGAGCTCTCAAGTTCTTTGACAGTAGCTTGGAGCGACTCTTTGGTGTAGCGCAATTCACGTTCTAGCTCATCAAGATCGCCACCGTGTCTTGCATTCTTACTGCCTTTCTTTGGCGCTGCTTTGCGCTTACTTATTTTTTCTTCTGTTGGCTGAACGTGGCGAAAGGTCACCAAGAGTAGGCCTTTCATGGTTTCTGGCTCATGAATTTGACTTACGCCGACATCGACATAGGTATAGTGTTCGTTTGTTTTGACTTTGATCTTTTCACGCAGCTGTTCGTCGTCAGTATGCTGTGCTGCTCGAATGAGCGATCGTAGATGAGGTTTTAGTCCTTCTCGTGCCATTTCAATGGCATTCATACGAGCTTGACCTGTCGCAGGCTCAAGGTACATGCCAGTTCGTCCGTGTATATAGAGAATATCGCCGCGATCATTGATGACGACGCTCGCTGGTGCAAAGCGAGCGAGTAATGATTTTTCGACTGCAGTCGAAATGTGAGCGCTGCTTGAGAACAGCGAAAGCGCGCGTTTGCTTGTTGCATGACGTCCTTCAGGACGTAACTCGGATGGCATGTCTGGCACAGTATGTCTCCCACGTATAAAACCAGTACGTCGATAAATTTTCCATTTTTTATCTAACGTATCAAACAGATCTTTAAAATTTCCAGTTGACTCTGACGCACCGAGGAAGAGCAGACCTTGTTGGTTAAGAGCGTAATGGAAGAGCGGAAAAAGTCTTTTTTGGAGCTCTGAGTCGAGGTAGATAAGTAAATTCCGACAGCAGATCAAATCGAGTTTGGTAAAGGGCGGGTCTTTAATGACATTGTGAGTCGCAAAGACAACCATTTCGCGAATCTCTTTCCGAACAGTATATGAACCATCTTTAAAGACGAAGTAGTTTGTTAATCTTTCTTGGCTGACTTCTGAGTTGATTCCTATAGGAAATCGACCGGTGCGCGCGATATCGATGGCGTTGCTGTCGAGGTCAGTAGCAAATATTTGCACTTCTAGCTCGAGCTTAAGCTTGGTGATGAGCTCGTGAAATAAAATAGCAAGACTGTAAGGCTCTTCACCAGTTGCGCATCCAGGAACCCATACACGTATTTTTTGATTCTCTTTATTTGCTTTCAGTAATGTAGTGAGAGGTCCCGTTGCCAGGGACGCGAAGGCATCTTCGTCACGGAAGAATCCTGTTACTCTAATGAGGAGTTCTCTAAATAAGAGATCGAGTTCATGAGGATTGTCTTTTAAGAGTTTGATGTACTCATTTGGATTTGAAATTTGATGCATGCTCATGCGGCGTTCTATGCGACGACACATGGTATTGGTCTTATAGTTTGAAAAGTCGTGTCCTGATTGAGCGCGGAGGAGGTAGAGTATTTTGTGGAGCGATTCAAGGGGGAGCGCAAGTCGGTGATCTTGATTGGACTGTGCCTTAAGGGCTGGGTTTTGAAAGTAAGTAATCAGTTGTTGGGTTATATCTTCTGGTGGTGCGATGATATCAACGAGACCTGTTGCTAGGGCAGATGTTGGCAT
>JBILLA010000203.1:0-4374 GCA_044376365.1 Bdellovibrionota bacterium
GAAGGCATTATTGAAATCCGCTCCATTACCATTGGAAGAGAAGTTGGTGAACTTGTTGAGGTCACCGAAGGTCTTTCTACTAACGATGTTATCGTTCCCGAATTTCAGCAGCGCTTAAAAAGCGGCATGAAGATTGAACCAACATTTTCCTAGGATACTTCATGGATAACCAATCTCAGATAAAAGAAAATTTCTTTGTTCGTCGTCCTATTGTTGCGATTGTCATTTCAATTGTCTTAGTAATCTTTGGTGTTGTCTCTCTTTCCAAACTTCCCATCGCCATGTACCCCGACGTTGTCCCACCCGAAATTCAGGTGAGCTCAACGTACAATGGTGCTGATGCTGTTTCTGTTGAGTCATCTGTCACTGCGCCGCTCGAACAAAAAATAAACGGTGTAGAGAACTCTATCTATGTTCGTTCTATTAACTCAAATGATGGCGCTAGTTCTATTCGCATCTCGTTTGAAGTTGGTTCAGATCTAGACATGTCCAATGTCCTCGTACAAAACCGAGTCTCTGAGGGCCAATCAGCGCTACCCGAAGACGTTAAGCGCCTTGGTGTAACGGTAAAAAAATCGCTCTCTTTCCCTATGATGCTGATTGCAGTGAACTCACCGCGGAATACCTTTGACGGAAACTTCCTGAGTAACTATGCATCAATCAATATCAACGATGAGCTGTCTCGAATTAATGGTATTGGCCAGGTAAACCTATTCGGTGGCAGTGACTATGCAATGCGCATCTGGATAAATCCTGCACAGCTTGCAACCTTACAGATAACTGTTTCTGATATTGTAAAAGCAATCCAATCTCAAAACATTATTGCCCCTGGAGGCAAAGTTGGTGCTGAGCCTGCACCTCCAGGCACTGACTATACGTACCCACTACGACTTCAAGGACGTCTTCAATCTCCGGAGCAATTTCAAGATATCATTGTTAAGGCCAAAACTGATGGATCTTTCGTGCGCATACGAGACGTTGGTCGCGTAGAACTTGGCGCTCAAAACTATAATGCGATCGGTCGAATTAATGGACAGCCAGCTGCAATTATTTCAATCTATCAAACACCAGGATCAAATGCCCTTGAAGTTGCCAATAAAGTTCGCGCTACCATGGCACGGCTCAAACAAAATTTCCCTGAAGATGTAGATTATTCTATCTCACTTGATACAACTAAAGCTGTCACTGCAGGGATCGACGAGATCCTACATACGCTATTTGAAGCAGTGATCCTTGTTATCCTTGTTGTATTTATCTTTTTGCAAAGTTGGCGAGCAACGCTCATCCCTATTTTAACGGTACCAGTAGCGCTGGTAGCAACATTTGCTGTATTTCCGATGTTAGGATTTGGCATTAACACCCTCTCACTACTCGGTTTGGTACTCGCTATTGGTATCGTTGTTGATGATGCTATTGTTGTTGTTGAAGCAGTGATGCATCACATTGAGCATGGCCTATCACCACGAGATGCGACCAATAAAGCAATGCAAGAAGTGACAGGGCCTGTTATGGCTATTGCACTTATTCTCTCTGCTGTTTTTGTGCCAGTCGTTTTTATGGGCGGCATCGCAGGCCGATTCTATGAACAGTTTGCAGTAACGATTGCAATATCAGTGTTATTCTCTGCACTCAGCGCGCTTACCTTAAGCCCAGCATTGTGTGCTATTATTTTAAAACCATCTGCACCGTCCACTGGTATACTTGGACGTTTTTTTGGCGGATTCAACAGGGCGTTTGATTCAATTACAAACTCATATACAGGTCTTGCTGGATTCCTCTCACGCAAACTCCTGAGAGCATTCGTCGCATTCGCCTTGGTAATTGTCGGTGTCTCATTTTTTGGCAAATCGCTTCCCGCTGGTTTTATACCTGAAGAGGATCAAGGCTATCTGCTTGCAAACGTACAACTGCCCGATGGTGCCTCGCTTCAACAAACAGATCGTACTGCTAAAGAAGTTGAAAATATCATCAAAAATTCACCTGGTGTTGATTCAGTAACAACAGTGACTGGATTTAGCCTTCTCACAAGTGCCTACGGCACGAATACTGGCTTCTTCTTTATCTGGCTCAAGCCATGGGAGCAACGAGAGGATCCAAACCAGCACGCATTCTCAATTATTAAAAATCTTAATAAACAACTTGCTACCGACGTGCCAACTGCACAGGCAGCAGTGTTTGGCCCACCTGCAATTCCTGGATTAGGAACTGGATCTGGATTTAGCCTTATGTTGCAAGATCGTGAAGGTAAAGACCCTGCATATCTTGCCGCACAAGCTCAAAAATTTATTGAAGCAGCTCGCAAGCGTCCTGAAATTGGTCGTATTATGACGATGTATCGATCGTCAGTGCCGCAAATCTATGCCCAGATTGATCGTGAAAAAGCTCTTAAACAAGGGGTGAGTCTCTCTGAAATTAATCAAACTATGGGTGCTTTTCTTGGCGGTTCTTACGTCAACGACTTCAATAGCTTTGGTCGCCTCTATAAAGTCTATGTACAAGCCGACCCAGCTTACAGAGATGCTGTCGATGATCTAAAACTCTTTCATGTTCGAAATAATGCAGAGGTGATGGTGCCAATGAGTACCCTTGTTTCAACACAAAATATCAAAGGTCCTGAATTTACCAATCGTTTTAATCTATTCCGTGCGGCCGAAATTACTGGGACTCCTGCCAGCGGTTATAGCTCGATGGATGCAATCAATGCACTCGAAGCAGTCGCAAAAGAAACACTGCCTGAGTCAATGTCGTATGCATGGAATGCGATGTCATACCAAGAAAAGAATGCACCTGCTGCTGCAGGGGTCTTTATTCTCGGCATTGTATTTGTGTTCCTTATCTTAGCTGCTCAGTACGAGAGCTGGTCACTGCCCTTTAGCGTCCTTCTGGGAACTCCATTTGCTGTACTTGGTGCATTCGGTGGCCTCTGGATATCTCGGCATCTTCTTGGTGAAGCATATCTCAATAACATCTTTGCCCAAATTGGACTCCTTACCCTCGTCGGACTTGCTGCAAAAAACGCCATCCTCATTGTTGAATTTGCAAAAGTACAAACTGCCGAGGGTAAATCTGCTCTTGAAGCGGCACTGACTTCGGCCAAATTGCGCTTTCGTCCTATCCTTATGACTGCATTTGCATTCATACTTGGCGTTGTTCCCCTCGTGCTTGCAACTGGATCAGGTGCTGAGGGTCGTAAAATAATGGGAATGACTGTATTTAGTGGCATGCTGGTGGCAACTATTCTTGGGGTACTCATGATCCCTGCCCTCTACGTATTCATTGAACTGCTCACTCACAAGAAAAAGGAGAATACTTAATGCGTGCACGCCTTCTGGCATCAATACCCTGCTGCCTTATCATATCAGGATGCTCATTTGCCCCTGAGTACTCTCGTCCCCTTGTGCACATTCCTGAAACCTTTACACGTGAGCATGACGAAGGAGTATCAATTGCTAATCTATCGTGGTGGCAAGTCTTTCATGATGAAAAGCTCCAAGCACTGATCAAAGAAGCACTTGATAATAACCGCGACATTAAGAAAAGCGTTGCTCGAATTGAAGAATCTCGAGCCATTGTTGGTTTTACAAGAGCAGACCAGTTCCCTTCACTTGATATCACAGGTGGAGCTCGTCGACAGGATATTGGACAAGGCCTCAACGTCAATAATTCCTTTAATCTGCTAGGCAATGTTTCTTATGAAATGGACCTGTGGGGTAAATTTCAAAATGCAACAGCTGCACAACGTGCGGAGCTCCTCACATCGACAGCGTCATATCATACCCTACAGCTTTCTCTTGTATCGCAAGTTGCTGAATTTTACTTTGCGCTCATTGATCTTGATCAGCGCATAGCGATAGCAAAGCAGACCCTTAAAAATCGTATTGATGCTACCACTCTTATTCAACAACGTCTTGAAAAAGGGATCATTCCTGAGCTCGATCTCAATCAAGCTCAGATCGAGCAAGCTGATGTACAGGCTTCGGTGTATACACTTGAGCGAGATATGAAGCGTGTCGAACATGCTCTGTTGGTCCTGCTTGGCCGCTCGATGGGAGTCATTGAACGATCAAAAACGCTTTATGCTTCTCCAATTCACCAGCACATGCCTGCAGGCATCCCTGCGAATGTTCTTGAACGACGGCCTGATCTCATCGCTCTTGAACAACAAATTCAAAAGTCTCTCTTCCTTGAGGGCGTTACAGAAGCACAACGGCTTCCATCAATCAGCATCCTTGGTACTTTAGGACTTGGCAGTACTGACAGCTCTGAGTTCTTCTCACAAGATGCACGTTCATGGAGCATTGGTGGTGGACTCTTCTCACCACTCCTTAGCTGGAACCGCAACATTTCTCGTGTTGAAGCGCAAGAAGCGCGAAC
>JBILLA010000047.1:0-13942 GCA_044376365.1 Bdellovibrionota bacterium
CTTGATGTTGAGGCTCGATTCGGCAGCGATCGAATTCGCTTTATGGTACCACAAGATCTTGAATCGTATTTTGCTGATCCAGTTGCGCTTGGTGCACATGGTGAACATCCACGTCTTGCAGAGTTGTTTGTTGAATTTTGCCTTTCAGATGCAGGCCAGCTCTTACTGATTAAGCAAGTAGGTTCACATGGTGGTCCGCGTCAGTATGCAGTGTCACGGCTTCCAGTTTTGCCATCCATCTACAGTACGCTTACCCCTGAAGAACGTACGCGTCGTGAAAAACCGTTTGATAGTTTGGGTGCTGCATTTCAATATGATCCACGTCTTGCACAGTCTCGCTGGGTTGTTGTGACAAAGCTTTTGGGAGCAATGCTTGTTGATGAAAAGGATAGGCTTCGCAGTACTCGCTATGACCGAGGGCATGATCTAGCACAGGTGCCTCCTCCGGTGTCGTTGTCAGATCTTGAAAAACTTGTGACACTACAACAGCGCTCGGATGTAGAGGCGCAGTTCCTGCTTGAGCGAGCTGTCCTTGAAATTCGAAGCAGTTTTAACCCTTGAAATCCGAAAAACTCATACTTATATATACCCTACGTATGAATAAGTTCTACATGCCATGCCAAGGAAGAAAACCTGCCCCGCTAGAAATCAATGGGCACCGGCTGCTCCTACTCAGCCGTGATCCAGAGCTGCTTGAAGAAGCGCTGGATACAATTGGTGCTGATAGGGTCAAAGAGGTCAAAGTCCAAGATGGGGAGGATGCAGAAGTTGCGTTATTCACAAAGCTCTCATCACAGAATGGAGCAGGGGTTTTAGTAATCTCTCCTGAGCTCTCTTTCTCAGAGCTTCAGGATAGCCTGCACCATAATCTTCCGTGGTTACAATAGAGCATATACTCTAACGACGCAGCTTTGTGACTGACAGCGTTCTGTGTATTTTATAGGGCAAAAGATATCTGCTCAGCTGCGCTTCGTGCTTTTTGACGAGCATTCTCAATCGATGTTCCACGTGCAAGGGTTACTCCAAGTCGACGTGATCCATGGATGCTTGGTTTTCCAAACAATCGAATGCTTGTATCTGGTTGCATGAGTGCATTGGCAACACCACCGAATGAAATATTTGTGCTGACACCTTGCGCCAGCAATGCGACAGAAGCGGAAGCTCCATGGTGAGTAATTTGTGGAATGGGCAGACCAAGAATTGCTCGTGCATGCAGTGCGAACTCAGAGAGGTCTTGAGAGATAAGAGTGACAAGCCCAGTATCATGAGGGCGAGGTGATACTTCACTAAAATAAATGGTATCTCCTTTTACAAACAGCTCAACACCAAAGATTCCAAATCCGCCTAGTGCATCAGTGATTTTCTTTGCGCAATCTTTTGATGCTTCAAGTGCTTTTGCAGACATAGGGTGTGGTTGCCACGATTCGCGATAATCACCATCAATTTGTACATGCCCAATAGGATCGCAAAACGATGTGCCACCTTGGTGACGTACGGTGAGCAGCGTTATCTCATAGTCAAAATCAATAAAGCCTTCAACAATGACTTTTCCTTTACCTGTTCTACCCCCAGTTTGTGCATACTCCCATGCAGTGTCGATATCTGTAGGTTGTTTGATAACACTTTGCCCTTTACCTGAAGAGCTCATAATTGGTTTAACGACACAGGGAATACCGATTGCAGTAACTGCAGCATCAAATTCCTCTTTGGTTTCAGCAAAACGAAACGGCGATGTTGGTAGCCCCAGTTCTTCTGCAGCAAGTCGTCTAATTCCTTCGCGGTTCATCGTAAGCTGTGCTGCGCGTGCAGTTGGTATGACGGTACGACCTTTTTTCTCTTCTTCGATCAGCACATCGGTATTGATCGCTTCAATTTCTGGAACAATATAGGTTGGATTCTCTTTTTCAATGATAGTACGCAGAGCCTCACCATCAAGCATTGAAACAGTATAGCTTCGGTGAGCAACTTGCATTGCAGGTGCATGCTCGTAACGATCAACAGCAATAACTTCAATACCAAGTCGTTGCAGTTCTATGGCGACTTCTTTGCCGAGTTCACCAGAACCAAGAAGCAGAACTTTTGTAGCTGATAATGAGAGTGGGGTGCCAATGGTAGTCATGGTCTGGATTCTATACTGAATCAATTTAATTTTGTAGTCATAACAGACCGTTTTTGTTGAGGATGTGCACCATCCTCTTTCCTATAGTCAGGCATAGTGCTTGCTTCACACATCATCGATGTTTCTTTGTTAAGGTTTTATTGAAAAGGTTATAGTCATGAGATCTATTTTTGGGCTGCACTCTTTTGTATGCGCAGCGTTTGTTTTCATCATTATCAGTAGTCAGACTAAGGCGCTTACTCTTGAGACATTCGAGGGCACACTGACTGTTATTTGTGAGCAAGCAGCAGTGCCCAAAGAGGGATCCGTTGCTTCATCTGGCTCAATAGGTGGGACGCTTACCATGCGATGCCGAAAGATTAGTCCAGGAAGCGGCCCTGCTGTTATTGCACGCTCAACAGGCTTTCAACGATTCCTGCACAGTCAAGATACCAACGCTCGCGGCACTGCAGAGCTTGAGTGGGATGGCACACTACAGGCCGATACAACAAAATTTGATGGATTACCTTCACTTGATCTGGTGCAAGATAATGGTACGGCAATACGATTTAATAATGTGAGCTTTGATTGTCCTTCGAGTGGGATGGATGTCCATATTTCCATGACGGTTTATGACGCGAGAGATCCGAGTGGAAATCGTAATCTGTATTTCGATTATCAGCTTCCATGTTGGAGTACTTATGATCCTGCGAACCCCCAACATGTCAGAGATGTTCGGTATGGATATCATGGTTCATATCCAACACCAGAAGGGGTAAACCTTACGATTCCGTTTGCAGATTTTATTCAGAGCAATCCTGCAACACCTGCAGATATAACCAAAGTTGGTGCTATTCAGGTTATGATTGCAGGCAACAGTGCTGCTGTTGACCTTTCATTCTCATCAATTGGTACCGATGGTACATGTCCAAATGTTCCAGATATCAAAACAGGAATCGCATGTACACCAACTCCAACGCCAACCCCGACAGTGACGCCAACGCCGCCACCGCTGCTGCTTGAATCGACACCTTCCTGTGTTCGAGTGCCGCCAACTGCCGAGATGAAATCAATAGGGGCAACGCTGCTTCGTTCGACCTCAACTATCTCTAACATTATTCGGGCGGATCTTGCTCGTGCAACAAAGAGTTCTCGTTGTAAGAATCAAGTTCGTGCCTCCGAGCTTCAATCCAGTATCGCTCGGTATGAAAATGCAATTCGTGCAGAAATACGTAAGAATATTCTTCGTTCAGTTGCAGTCTGTGGTGCTGATTGTATAAAGGTAAGCTTTTTGGAGGAAGTCACTCGAGTCAAGACAATGATAAGAAAATATGGTCTTGTTGCTGCACGTCATGCTCGAACTGTTGTGTCTTGCGCTCAAGATGTTCGCAATCCAAATGGCAGAGACCCTTCTGCCTCAACACTTGGTAAGATTCAGACCGCACTGCAGCAGCAGGTAAAGGTTAGTTGTCGCGTATGTAAATAAGCCAATAGACTGATTGGACAAGCTATAGTATAAAAAACGCTCAGTTTAAAACTTTATTCTATGCGTTTTTCGGTTATCTCGTCCGGCTCAAAAGCTAATTCGTCTTTTATTGATACTGGTAATGCCCGTATTTTGATTGACTGTGGCTTATCTGCAAAGCAGCTCGAGATTCGTCTTAGCCAGCTTGGTATTAATCCAGCATCAATTGATGCGATTCTTGTGACTCATGAGCACTCTGATCATATTCACGGAGTACCAACCCTCAGTAAGCGCTATAAGATACCGGTTTATGCTAATTTTCAAACGCTCAAGCAGATTCCTAAACCTTATCATGGCGAGCAATTTCAAAATGGCGTTGACTTCTGGGTTGGTGCTACTCGAATAACTCCTTTTAGCATTACCCATGATGCTGTCGATCCGGTTGGTTTCTCGATCTTCTCTGGCGGTATGAAGTTTTCTCAAGCAACAGATCTTGGACGAGTTACGCTGCTTGTCACTGAACACCTCAAGGATTCTAACTTTCTTGTCCTTGAATCAAATCATGACCAAGAGATGCTTAGAAACTGTGAGTATCCTTGGGAGCTTAAGTCCCGTATCTCTTCTAGTTATGGACACCTCAGCAACGATGACTCAACTGCATTACTTAAAGAGATTGCCCATCCTGACCTCCGTCATGTCGTATTAGGGCACCTGAGCGAACACAGTAATTCCCCTGCAGTAGCTCTTAAAACGCACTTGGCCATGTTTGAGGCATCCGAGCTCTCTGAACTCCCGTTCGATCTGCGTTGTGGAAGTGTGCACCATGCAACACCACTGCTCTGTGATGAGCGAGCGCCGCTGCATGAAAGCCATGAAGGCCTACAAAGCGCCGGCTAAGGCCCTGTGCTGTTTCTGTTTTGCCACAGGAAACAGAACTTGGTATCTTTCATGCGGAGAAAAATTCGATGATACCCCGTTACAGCCGCCCAGAAATGACTAAAATTTGGAGCGATGAAAATCGTTTCAAGATTTGGCTCGAAGTTGAGTTAACTGCACTTGAGAAAATGTCTGATCTTGGGCTTGCTCCAAAGTCTGCCTACGAGACAGCAAGAAAGCTTGCAAAGTTTGATGCTGCACGGGTGCTTGAGATAGAAGAAGAAGTTAAGCACGACGTGATTGCATTTCTTACCAACGTCGCTGAATACGTCGGTGAAGATTCCCGTTTTATCCATCGAGGTATGACCTCAAGTGATCTGTTGGATACTTCATTTGCGCTTCAATTAAAGCAATCAGGAGAGCTCATTGTTGCAGCACTTGATAAAGTGATTGTTGCAACGCTTACCCGTGCTGAAGAGTATCGCTATACGCCAACCATTGGTCGCTCGCATGGCATTCATGCTGAGCCAACGACGTTTGGTCTGAAAGTACTGTCTTGGGCTGTCGAGCTTACTCGTGCCAAGAAAAGAATAAAGAGTGCACTCCTTGAAGCGTGTGCTGGAAAAATTTCAGGACCAGTTGGTACGTTTGCTCAGCTTCCACCTGCTGTTGAAGAGCATGTCATGAGTAAGCTTGGTCTTGTCTCAGAGCCTGTGGCTTCTCAAGTTGTGCACCGTGACCGTCATGCAAGTTTCTTTAATGCGCTTGCGCTGCTTGGAAGCTCAATTGAGCGATTTGCTGTTGAGATTCGCCACTTACAACGTACTGAAGTTCGTGAAGTTGAAGAGAAATTTACCGTCGGGCAAAAGGGATCTTCTGCAATGCCCCATAAACGAAATCCTATTCTTTCAGAAAACCTTACTGGCCTTGCACGATTGCTGCGTGGGTATGCGGTCTCAGCAATGGAAAATATTCCGTTGTGGCACGAGCGTGATATCAGTCATAGCTCTGTTGAGCGTGTGATTGCACCTGATGCATGTATTGTTTCCCATTTTATGTTGCACCGTTTCCTATCACTTGTTGAGGGAATGGTTGTCTATCCGAAGCGAATGCAAGAAAACTTGGATTCATCTCGTGGGCTCATCTTTTCTGGATCGCTTCTTGTGGCGTTAGTTGATGCCGGCATGGTTCGGGAAGATGCGTATAAAGAAGTCCAAACGCATGCTCTTGCTGCGTGGGATGGTGGCGACGATCTGAAAGCCCGAGCGCTGAAAGCTGAAAAAGTGCTTGCCTTCTTGCCAGTTGAAAAAATTGAAGAGATATTTGATATCAAGCGGCATTTTCAACAGGTTGACTATATTTTTGAACGTTCATTGAAAGAGATTAATCATGGTTAAAATTCAAGTACTCGTACGATTGAAAGCTGGCGTCCTTGATGTGCAAGGCAAAGCAATTGAAGGTGGACTGAAAGGGATAGGCATTGAAGGTGTTTCCCAGATGCGAGTTGGTCGCCTTGTTGAATTTGAAGTTGATGCGAAAGATTTCGAAGCTGCCAAGCCTCTTGCGACAAAACTTTGCGATGAGCTTCTTGCAAATCCAATTATCGAAAGCTACGAGATTAAAAACGTATGAAGATTGCTTGCTTAGTTTTTCCTGGTACGAATTGTGATCATGACATTGATCACTCGTTTGGTACGCTCTTTCAAGGAGACGTAACTCCTGTTTGGCACCGCTCTGCTGATCTTGGAAATCCAGACCTTGTTGTTGTGCCTGGTGGTTTTTCATATGGTGACTATCTGAGAACGGGTGCACTCGCCAAACTGTCGCCCGTTATGGACGCAGTTTCAAAGTTTGCTAAAGCTGGTGGTCGAGTTGTTGGTATCTGTAATGGATTTCAAATTTTGTGTGAAGCAGGTCTTTTGCCTGGTGTGCTGTTGACTAATGCGAACATGAAATTTGCTTCAAAATTTATTCATATCAAAGTGCAAAGTTCTAATAACTTTTTCACGAAACATATGGCTATGGATACCGTGATTCATTGTCCTGTTGCGCACTTTGATGGCAATTACTTCGCTGATCCACAGACCATAGAATCACTTGAGAAGCATAATCAAGTTGTCTTTCGCTATTGCTCTGCTGAAGGTGATGTTGATGCACGCAATCCAGTGACAAACTTTAATGGTTCAATTAATGCAATTGCTGGTGTGAGTAACCGAGAGGGGAATGTCGTCGGATTCATGCCGCATCCTGAACGTGCCGTTGAAGCGATTGTCAGTAATGGATGGGATATTGCTGCACGTCCGTTGATTTCAGGGGTTGTTGCATCCGCTTAAATCGATCTCGTTAGACAATTTGTGCGCTCCTAAGAGCGTTGTCCTTATGAGTCACTGTGCGAATAAGTGAAGCTCGTTCTTTCCCAAGAATAATCTGCTGAAAAACTGCCTTATAGGTGTCAACTCTGTCAGACCAACTGTGCTTTGCTGCACGCGCAGACGCCATCAGTGCATGATAGTTTTTAGGGTCTTGGCATACTTCGACTGCCCAGTGTGCAGTATCAGCAAATCCCCATGAACAAAAATCATCACATAAAAAACCGGTACCAGTCATCGTTTGTTGATTCCAGTTTTTTACGGTTGCGTGAATACCGCCAACATTACGGCCAATCACAAGTGTACCTGCTGCAAGTGCTTCGAGTTGTGTAATGCCACCAGGTTCAAATCGAGAAGGCATTAAAAGGAACTGACTTGCAAACATGATCTTAATAGCTTCTGTATGAGGGATGTAATCAAAGTGTGCTGCAACTCTTCCAGGGTATCGAGCGCAAAGCCCTCCAACGCAAGCTGCAAGCTGTTCTGAAGTTGTATCCCCGCGAGTGACTGGTCCTGCAAAAATAAGCTGAAGGTGTGGCCATCGAATAAGCATCTCTTCAAGCATGGAACGACCGTGGTGTCCTGCAGGTCCATACATCAAGCAGAGACCTTTTTGTTCAGCCATTCTTCCAACACAGCTTAGAATAACTGCTTCTTTGTGCTGTGCTAATCCATACTGCTGTTGCATTTTGAGACGAGCTTCTGCTTTTGCTTTCATCAGGTGTGGCATGTCATCAAGCTCATCTGGGCTAACCTTTGAGATCGCTGCAAGAAAAGTATCTATCTCTGCACGATTAATACCATTACTAATTCCATAGACATCATTTTGACGAGCGTGCAGGACTGTTTCGAGCCCACCACCATCATGGCTCACTAATGCGTGAGCATAAGGTTTGCTCACTGTGATAACACCGCCAGTAACATGACGAGCGGCTGTCAGCGTGAGGTTCAAAAGGGCATTATTATGTAGATCTCTAAATCCAAAGAAGTGTTCAGGCGCGAGGTTTAACATTGGCCATAAGTCTTCATTGAAAGCGTGCGTTGGCAATCGACCATGATAGTCAGTGCCCCCGTTATGAATCATATGGACAGTTTTTGCATCTCGAATCCAAGGAACGGATTGGTAACGACCATCAAGTGCTGCAAATGCTGCAATCGGTGCCGTCATCCAATCATTCGAAATAATAAGGGATGGTCTGATACCAAAGTGCTCTTGTGAAATTGCCTCAAGAACGGCTCGTGAAAACACTACGGTGCGACGGAGCTGTTCATCTGCATACACAGGTTGATAGAGCTTATCAAAGATAGCGCTATTACCAAGCAAGAGCATTCGAAGGCTTTGAGCTCTTATTTCATACACTTTGAGTGGGATTGTCGTTGCATGTCGTCGATGATGATTTGTTCCCATGGCATAGGTAGGACCAAGCTGCACATCGATTGAACCGATATAGCGCGGCTTATGAACTTCATTACCGATACGGATACCTTCATCAAGGACGCCGCGAGCTGATCGATGTCGGCTGCCATTTTCATGAGCATAGAGTGGGGCAATAACGGTCACATGTAGCCCTGCTTGTGATAGTTCTGGTACGAGCCCAGAGATCACTTGAGCAAGTCCTCCAGCGCTCGCATGAGGACCTTCTGGCGATGCAAAGACTACTTCTCCGATTCCGAATGAGTCCAAGTACTTTGTGAGAGCGGGATTTTGGGAAGTAAGCTTTTGTAGAATCTGTGGTAATGCTTGGTGTGTCGTTGCTTGATACGCTGAACAGACAGCATCAAGTACAGCGCCCATAGTAATAGTATCAGCGCGCTCTGCAATAGACGTCCATGTCGAATCAACGGTTCGATCTGATTCGAGTTGAGCAAGAAGCAAGCTCTTTATTTGTTTCGCTTGATCCGATTGATGTTTCCAGTGAGCGCTCGACTGGGTAACGTCATCATGATGAATAGAGAACGTCACATCATCAGTACGTGGAGCACCAAGCCAGAGTGGCTCATGCGATCCTTCAAGCTGTATATAGAGGGTGATGCCATATACTCCCTTTGTAGGGACGTGTAGCTCATGGTGCAGAAGAAAACTTTGAGGTGAGGAGAGATCGATAAGAGCAAGCTGCTCATGTTTCCAAGACGACGAGAGTGAATCGTATTCTCCCCACAGCATGCAGAGCTCTGCTTTAACATCTTGTATATAGGGAACTTCGACTGCGCCGTGCAGTGTAATGTAGTTACTTTGAATTGTTACCCAGGGTCTTTTTGCTATCTTTGTTCCTGCGCGAAGTATTTCTTGATGCAGGATGAATGTATCTGCATCATACGGAGTTTTTACTTCAAGTGTTGGCGCATCATCATGGTCAAGTGAAATTGTTGTATGTGCATGAGGAGAGAGTGCTACTGTAACGACAGTTTTTTTCTCTTCGTCACGACGTCTGCGGAGTTTTAGATCTCGTTTAAAGATTTTAACAGGGATATTTTGATCCGTTTGATCTTTTTCAATTATCTTTTCCACGATCTGTTCAAGCAGCGATCGAATCTCTGTGACAACGTGAGTTTGTGCTGAGTTCGCTAGCAAACGAGATAGACTTGCATGCGTTGCATTGCCAGGCTCGACAGAGATTGTTTGTGGAAGACGGTGGCGGCCTATTGAGATAAGCGAGTAGGAATTATTTGTGAGCTGCAGTTCGATTTGAGCAGTAAGGGGTTTTTTGGGGGTTCGCTTTGGTACACGCTTCCCAGAGAACTGGGTCATGAGCGTGTGATATTCAGCGCCATCAACGACGACCTCAAACTGTAGTGCATCTAACCCTGAAATATCCATTGTGCTCTCGCTTTAGGATTCATTAGATTCAGTAAATCTTCTGAAGTTTCAGGTTGTTAGCAGGTTCGCTGTGTTCACAACTTAACAACGACCCTGAAAGGCTTGCTGTCTAGTAACCTACTGATCTTGCAACCTATTTAGCGGTCTTTTCCTGAACTAATATCGTGAAAAGATTGATACATTTCCTGTTTTACGGTAGGATTGCAGGATAATTCACACCCACTCTTCTTATTTAGGATAAGTCTTGGTGGACTTCTTGTCGGTTTCTGGCTCATGTAGCCTTTGGCTTAAGAGAAGTTTTTTCAAAGAGGTAGTGGGGAGGCATAACCAAGACAACGTAAAAGAGAATAAAACATGGAACAAACAAATGAGTTGTCAACGCTTGCCGTTGGTCAAAAAAGCAACACGCAAGTAACTGTTAAAACGCTCCTCGATGCTGGTGCACACTTTGGTCACCAAACAGAGCGATGGAATCCTAAGATGCTCCCCTTTATCTTTGGTGAGCGTAATGGCGTCCATATCCTTAACCTCGACCACACCATGCGTAAGTGGGAGATTGCTCGTAAGTTTATCGTTGATCGTGTAAGCCTTGGCGGAAGCTGCCTCTTCGTTGGTACGAAAGCGCAGAGCCGTGAAATCATCAAGCGCGAAGCTGAGCGTTGTGGTGGCTTCTATGTTACGACGCGTTGGCTGGGTGGTACATTGACGAATTTCCAAACGATTAAGAAATCAATTCAACGCATGACCAAGCTTGAAGAGCTTCTTGCAAGCGCAGAAGCAGAAGGCAGTAAAGTTCGTCTCAGTAAGAAAGAGAAGCTCAATATTACTCGCCAGATCGAAAAGCTTACTGCGAACATCGGTGGTATTCGTAACATGAAAAAAACGCCTGACGTTCTTTTCGTCGTTGATATCAACAAGGAAGATCTTTCAGTGAATGAAGCAAAGCGTTTGCATATTCCTGTTGTTGCTCTTGTTGACTCAAACGTTAATCCAAATGCTGTGGATTTCCCAATTCCATCAAACGATGATGCATCAAAGACTGTTGAGCTTTTCTCTGCAGCTATTGCTGATGCTGTTATCGAAGGGAATGAGATCTATAAGGCTCGTTTGCCACGTGGTATCGTTGGTCAGCAAGATCAAGCGGGTGGTGTCGTCACTGAGAGCTCGGCTCGTCGTGGTAGAAAACCTGCCTCTGATGTCGCTGCAAACGCATAATCAAAACATAACTTTTTAGTATTTACATTCTGGAGAATCATATGGCTGAAGTATCAGCGGAATTAGTTAAGAAGCTTCGCGAACAAACAGGCGCGGGGATGATGGATTGCAAAGCTGCATTGAAAGAAGCAGCAGGTGATATGAATGGCGCGATTGAAGTGCTTCGTAAGAAAGGCCTCAAAGATGTTGGAAAGCGTGCAGGAAAAACTGCTGCTGAAGGAACCATCGGTGTTTATATTCACGCTGGCGGACAAGTTGTTGCTATCGTTGAGCTCAACTGTGAAACAGACTTCGTTGCTCGTGGCGATGAGTTTCAGGAAGCGGCAAAGAGTATTGCTCTCCACGTTGCTGCAATGAAACCTAAGTTCATTACTCGTGAAGCAGTGCCAGCATCTCTTATCGAAAAAGAGAAAGAGATTGCTCTTGAGCAGCTCACTGATGCGCAGAAAAAGAATGCTGACAAGATTCTTGAAGGTAAAGTCTCTAAGTTCTTCGAAGAAGTTTGCCTCCTCGATCAACCATTCGTTCGTGATGATTCAGGAAAACTTACCATCAAGCAGATGATTGATAATCTTTCTGTGAAGTGTGGTGAGAAAGTACAAGTTCGTCGTTTTGAGCGATTCGAAGTTGGTGAGGGAATTGAAAAAGTTCAAGCGAACCTCGCTGAAGAAGTTGCTGCAACACTTTCTGCTGCATAAGAAACCAAAAAGGATTCATGAAGTATAAACGACTTCTCTTGAAACTCAGCGGCGAGATTCTTGCTGGTGAGAAAGGTTTTGGTATTGATCCTGCGACCATCAATAAATTGGTCGCAGAGATTAAATCAGTCTATGTGAAAGGTGTACAGCTTGGTATCGTCATTGGCGGTGGCAACATCTTTCGCGGTGTCCAACTTGGTGCTGAAGGTATGGACCGAGCATCTGCTGACTATGTCGGTATGCTTGCAACGGCAATGAATGCCCTTGCACTGCAGGATTGCATGGAGAAAGCTGGTATAGATACTCGTGTTATGTCTGGTATTGAAATGAGACAGATATCAGAGCCGTACGTCCGTCGTCGTGCAACAAGACACCTTGAGAAAAATCGAGTCGTTATCTTTGCTGCAGGAACAGGCAATCCATACTTTACGACTGATACCGCAGCAAGCTTACGTGCAATGGAGATCGGTGCTGAAGCCGTTCTAAAGGGTACGAAAGTTGATGGCGTCTATGACAAGGATCCTAAAAAATTCCCAGATGCAAAGCGCTATACTTCGCTGAGCTTTATGGATGTTCTTAAAGATGAACTCAAAGTGATGGATGCTGCAGCGATATCTGTCTGTATGGATAATAAGCTGCCCATTATCGTTTTTGATATCGGCACGCATGGCAATCTTGAAAAGATTGTTATGGGTGAATCAATTGGAACCATAGTTACGTAACGGAGCTACGCATGGCACAAAATTTCGCTGAATTTGAACAGAAATGTAAAGCATCTATCGATCACTTTAAACAAGATCTTGGGAAGCTTCGAACTGGCCGTGCATCGGCTTCAATGCTTGATGTTGTCTTTGTTGATTATTATGGTTCGTCTGTACAGCTTAAGACTCTTGGGATGATTAATACTCCTGAGCCTCGTCTTATAACTGTTCAAGTTTTTGATGGCGGTGCTGTTGATGCGGTTGAGAAAGCGATTAAACATGCTGATCTTGGTTTGAACCCCCAACGCGATGGCAATCTTATCCGTGTTCCTGTTCCATCTTTAACTGAGGAGCGTCGTAAAGATCTTATAAAGAAGCTTCATAAAATGTCTGAAGACGGCAAAGTTGTTATTCGTAACCTCCGTCGTGATGCGATTGATTCTCTGAAAAAACAGCAAAAAAATGGCGATGTTTCAGAAGACGATCTACGCAAAGGCCAAGAGCAAATTCAAAAAATCACCGACAAGTACATTGCTGAAGTCGATGTGCATCTTGCTGCAAAAGAGAAAGAGATGATGGAGGTCTAACAGACTTCTATGCTCAGAGCACTATTTGGTAAAAAAGAGCGACCCGTAGAAACAGCATCACCTGCTGTTGTACCAAGCCATGTTGCTATGATCATGGATGGCAATGGACGTTGGGCTCGCTCAAAAAATTTGCCAAGAGTCGAAGGGCACCGAGCAGGCGCAAAAACAGTTCGCCGCATGGTTGAAAGCTGCTTACGAGCAGGGGTTCACGTACTTACTGTCTATGCATTTTCCTCTGAAAATTGGAGCCGCCCAAAAGACGAAGTTGCGGCTCTTATGAAGCTCTTTGAGCGATATCTTACTGATGAGCTTGAGCTCTTTATGAAGCACAACGTTCGTCTACGAGCTATCGGTGATCGTTCCAAGCTGAGTGATGCAGTGATTGCTGCACTGAATCACGCAGAAGCTGCAACTGCAAAGAATACAGCGATGCAGTTTGTGATTGCTGTATCCTATGGTGGTCAAGAAGAGCTTGTGTATGCTGCAAAACAATTTGCTGCTGCTTGTCTTGATGGTACTACAACGCTTGATTCTTTAACGCCTGAAACATTTCCATCGTATCTATACGCGCCTGATCTGCCTCCTGTCGATCTGTTGCTTCGTACAAGCGATGAGATGCGCATTTCGAATTTTCTTTTGTGGCAAGTTGCTTACGCTGAAATTATTGTGACACCTGTTCTGTGGCCCGATTTTAGTGAAGAGCATCTCTTGCACTGCTTTGAAATCTTTTCACATCGTCACAGACGGTTTGGGCTTACCTCTGAGCAGATCGCAGAGAAAGCGAAACGTCATGTTGCATAAAAGGACAGCTCTGTTATGAAATTTGCTGACTTAGCAACTCGCACAGTGACTGCTATCGTATTGATAAGTTGCATTCTTGGTGCTGAGCTTATATCAGAGCAGCATACTCTGTTGGTATTTGGTGTTCCTGTTTCGCACCTGTTTTCTTTTCTTGCGCTGATTTTTATCACTCTTTGCTCGTACGAGTATATACGTCTGTGTGCACTACCAGAGCGAATTAATCTTGATGTTTTCTTGTACAGTGTCGTTACTGCTGGTCCTGCCTGTACACTGTTTTTGCTTCACTTTTTTTACCCGCTCACACTGCTTTCTTT
>JBILLA010000048.1:0-13917 GCA_044376365.1 Bdellovibrionota bacterium
CCTGTGCCATTGAAACACCTTGATGGTCAAGATTCATTACTTTCGATTGTCCAGATGCCAAAAGGAGTGCCCGTTGCAACTGTTGCTATTGGCAATGCAACAAATGCCGGTATTCTTGCAGCGCAAATGATAGGTAGCAGTGGGGATCCAAAGCTGCTTGATAAGATTCGTCGCTACAAAAACTCCCTCGATAAAATGGTCAAAAGTAAAAAGATCTAAATATCGTGCTGCGCGTGTTGCGTACTGCACAGGTGCGATACAGAGAGGTACTTTAGAGCTCTGAGAGCTCCATCCATCGGGTCATCATTTCATCAAGTTGAGCGCTTAGTTTCTCGTATTCAGCCTGCAGCTCTAACAGTTTCGCAACATTGTGGGCATGTTCAGGCAAATGGAGTGACGTCTGTAGTGTTGCAAGTTTTGTTTCTGCGGTCTGAATTTTTCGTTCAAGACTTTGGAGCTCTTTTTTTTCTGCAAAGGATAAGCCACCTTTTTGAGGTGCTGCGGCAGCTTGTTGTTGAGCTTGCGGAGTGTGTTTTAACTGCTTTAAGGCTTCATCCCACTCAAGCTCAAACTGTGCATAGTCAGCAAGTCGAACAACCTGAGCTTGAGGAAGGAACCCAACAACTTCCGTACAAACACGAGCCATCATATAACGATCGTGTGAGACGATAATAATTGCACCAGGATACTCGATAAAGCTTTGCTCAAGGATCTCTAGGGTCTGAATATCGAGATCGTTTGTGGGCTCATCAAAGACAAGGACGTCGGATTCAAGGAGTGATACCTTTGCTAAGAGCAGTCGAGCCTGTTCGCCACCCGAGAGTTCGCTGACACGGCTTGCGAGTTGATCAGTATGAAAGAGGAAGCGTCGAGCCCAGGTGACGACATGAATCTCTCGATTTTGAAATACAACGGCATCGGCATCAGGTGCTAATGTTTGCTTCACTGTTTTGTTTGGATCGAGTGCTTCGCGCATCTGTCCAAAAAAATTAATTTTTAAGTTTGAAGCCCGTAAAATACGCCCTTGGAGCACTGGCAGTTCGCCAAGCATCGTTTTTAAAAGAGTAGTTTTGCCTGCGCCATTCGGGCCGACAATACCGATACGACTTCCTGGGTAAATCGTGAGTGAGAGATTTTTCCACAGTTTTTTGTCGTCATAGCCACCAGCAGTATCTTCAAGCTTGATAAGCTCTTTTGTTTTTCTTGCTGACGCTGCAAACCCAAGCTCTGCAGCTTGTCGCTCAAACTGCATACTGTTGAGGTCATCAATCATCCGATGAGCTTCATCAATACGAGCACGAGATTTTGTCGTGCGTGCTTTTACCCCTGCACGCAGCCACTCAACTTCACGCCGAACTTTATTTGAGAGAGAAGCTTTGTGGCTTCGAAGTTGTGCGAGCAGTTCCTCGCGCTTTTCAACGAGCGAGCTATAACCACCAGGAGCCGAGACGTATCCTCCTGGCAATCGTGCATCAAGTTCAATAGTGCGTGCAGCAACACGCTCAACAAAGAATCGGTCATGGCTTACAAATAAACATGCGCCAGGAAATGAAGTGAGTTGATCTTCAAGCCAAAGAATCCCTGGGATATCCAAGTGGTTTGTTGGCTCATCAAGTAGAATGAGGTCTGGTTCTGCAGCCAAGCCTTCCAATATTTTTATGCGCTTTTTCCATCCTCCAGAGAAGCGCTCCATAGGAGCATCAAGATCATTGCATCCAATCTCTTCAAGTAATCGTCGTGCACTGTGCGCAGGTTGACCACGTCCTGCATTCATAATGACGGATAGTGGAGTGTCGTTAGGTTCAAATCGATCAAGCTGCCGCACGTACGCTATCTCTATGTCTCTGCGAAGCACAATTTCACCTGAATCTGGTGCTTCTTCGCCTGCAATCATTTTTAGTAAAGTCGACTTACCAGAGCCATTTTGACCAAGCAGGGCTACGCGCTCATGCGGTTGCAAGACTAGAGTTACCTGAGAAAAGAGTGGTTTTATCCCGAAGTCTTTACCGATGTTATTAATGCTGACGAGAGTCACAATTGCTTTTGAATAGGGTTGAGGTTACGACTGAGGCAGTAGTATAGCAGATTTTTATCGCCGTGTTGAGGGGTTAACGGACTGTCTGTCCTTCTTGGGGGTCATTGAGGCCCAACAGTGCAAAACGACCTTTTTGCTCATGTCGTTTTGGTATTAAAATTTTAAAGCCTCGGTCAAATGAATACGGGGTTGCGGCATGGTAGGAAAGAATAACTGGAATTCCAGCGGCCTCGAGCAGCGTAATAACTTGATCACATGAAATCTTAGATTCGGAGCGAAAGATTATGTGATATTGTTCCATAGAGAGAGTGAACCAGATGGATATCGTTTCGACAATCGCTAAAGTTATAGGTACTTTTTTTGAGGGTGCCGCTGTTATTTCAGCCCATCGTTTATCGATAGGACACATTCATGTCACCTACCATGTTATGATCTCTCATGAAGCACAGCAGCACGAAGTGTTGTTGCAACAATTTGCAAGCCAAGTTTTTAAATACCCATACCGAGTAGCGAAGAACATTGCGCTGGTCACAGAGCATCTGCAAACGCACCAGTTTGCTTTTACGCTCTCTGTGCCAATATATACACCAGATGCACAGCCCTACGTTGCTATTTCAACTGACGATGGCCATCAGACGCTGTGGCGTGCGTTTACATACCTGAAAGATACGCGCTCGTATGCAGTGGCTCCAACATATCAGCATGTTGAAGAAGCGCTCTATGCATTTGGCATGTTTCAAAAAGTTCTTTCCTCCATGGATACCACGCTTATTGAGGCGCCGATAAAAGGTTTTATGGATAATCCAAAACGGTTAACGGCGCTGCAGGCAGCAGTTGATGCGGATAGTAAGCATCGCAAAGATACTGTCGGAGATCTGTTACAGCGTATCAAGCACCATCAGCAGTTATTTCAGCTTTTAGAGGATCTTAAGCGCGATCCAATGTATCGTCAGAAAATCACTCATGGTGATATGAAGCTTAACAATATTCTTTTTCAGGGAGCAGGGCATCATGTTTGCGCAGTGATTGATCTTGATACCTGTATGGTTGGAGATTATCTGTTCGACTACGGAGACTTTATGCGAGTTGCCTGTGCAACTGCTGTAGAAGACGAGAAAGAAGAGCAACGTATTGGTGTCTCTGTTGACGCTCTACGTGCAGCATTTACGGGTCTTGCTCGTGCAGGTATTTCGCTTTGTACAGCTGAAAAGGAAGCCCTAGTATACGCAGGTGCTGCGCTTGCGCTCACGGTAGGAGCTCGGTTTTTGACTGACTACTTGCAGGGTGATAGCTATTTTCATATTGCTTATCCTGAGCACAATCTTGTTCGTGCTCGAAATCAGATTCTTTTAGCAGAGCGCTTCATGGAGCAAGAAAACGTGATTGCAAAGACAATAAAAGAGATTCTATGAAACAACTAGTACTACTATTTTTATTGTTTGCAATCGGTGGGTGTGCTCAGACAGCGCCTTTGGTTGTTAATTCCTATGAAAGCTGTATTCAAGCTGGGGGGATGATGCTTAAGATGTATCCACCACGCTGTGTCTATGGTGAAAAGACCTATCGCAAGGTGCTTATCGATGAACATTCATAATGCTGGTTCTTTACGACCGCTCGCAGTTATTACCGGAGCATCTGCTGGCATTGGTGAAGCTATTGCCTCAGAACTCCATGAACGTGGATATCGTGTGCATCTTGTTGCTCGGCGAGAGGATCGCTTAGTTGCTCTCAGCGATACGTTCAATGAGCGTGTGACTGATTCGGCTTCGTATAGTGCACTTGATCTGACCGATAGAGCCTCGTGTGCACAGCTTGAATCATACCTTGCAGCAAGTGATGTTGAGCTCCTTGTGAATAATGTTGGGCGAGGGAGCTATGGTGATTTTGCTGCACTTGATCGAGATAAAGAAGAGCAGATGGTTGTCCTCAATACCATTGTACCCCTTCGTTTAGCGCATGCAGCAATTCCAGTATTGAAGCAACAAGCACAAAAAGGTAAGAGAGCAGGAATTATCTTTCTGTCTTCAATTGCGTCATTCCAGCCTCTGCCATTTATGTCTACCTATGCAGCAACGAAATCTTTTAATTTGTCACAATCTTTGTCGTTGCGTGAGGAGTTACGTCCCTTTGGAATTCACGTTACTGCTGTATGCCCGGGTCCAGTTGAGACTGAATTTGGGCTTGTTGCAGGAGCGCCCCTTGGTCAGATGAAAGTGAAAGTTGATTCTGCGTCATTTGTTGCACGTTCTGCGCTTGATGCGTTTGAAGCGAATCGAGCTGTGGTGATTCCTGGTTGGCGCGCACGCTGCATGGCATATCTCTCGATGCTTGCACCCCGAGCACTTTCAGTAAGGCTGGTTCGTGCAGTGATTGCACCAAGCTAAATATCGTATAAATACAGATAGTTAAGGTGTTTTTTCAGGTTATATTTCCTGAACCAAAATTGCCCTATGTGCAGATAAGGGGGTATGACATATCGACGTGTCCGTAGATGGACAGAATGCCAATATCCTTTTGCTTTTCGCCAGGCTGTTATCAATGACATTCAAAATGTCATCAAAGCACCTGACAAGATGCCTGAAAATTACCGTTGGGTAAGAGCACAAAGTCTTCATGAGCAGATGAGTGAGCTACAAGCTTCCAAAGTTGCTGCTTCGTATACTGAGCAAAAAATCAAATTGATGGTTTTTCTTTTATCGTGTCTGGTTGTTGCAACTACTATTTTTGGCTCTACCCTTATCGAACAGCGCATGACAGACACGCTGGACAAATCTAAAAATGAAGCTATTAGTATGCTTCGGTATCACATTCACGGCGTGATAGATGGTGTGAGTATGCTCACTGAAACTGTCAATCGTAAGGTTCTTGGTTTGAAATAATAACGCTCTAAGCTTTGAAGCTATTCGTGCGAAGCTTCAGCTTGGCTATTTTTCTGGTGCTCTGGTAAGACTTTCAACGCGTAGGGCAATGCAAGAACTTGATCAAGTATCTGTTTAAGAATTTGAGTATCAAATGGCTTAGGAAGATAAGCATCCATGCCTGCGGCAAAGCAGCGGCTCCTATCTTCGCCAAGTGAGCTCGCGGTCATTGCAACAATAGGAGTACGTCTACCTATGCTTTCTTCATATGAACGGATTGCTTTTGTAGCTTCAAAGCCATCAGTTGTTGGCATCTGACAATCCATAAGGATCAGATCAAACAGGTTGTTATTTTGTAAGACATGCTTAATTGCTTCATCACCATTTTGAGCAATAACGACTGTATGACCAAGTTTGTCAAGCAGTTTTGAGATAAGCTTTTGGTTTATAATATTATCTTCAACAACGAGAATCTGAGCCTTTTTGATGGGGCTACTTATGATATTCGTATTGGCTGCGTGTGTTGCCAATGTATGTTGCGGAGCATCAACATGACGAACAGGTTTGAGTTTTACCGTGCAATGGAACGTTGAGCCTTTACCAACGACACTGGTGACCCAAATAGTCCCCCCCATAAGCTCAACAAGTTTTTTGCATATCGACAATCCAAGGCCAGTGCCACCATATCGTTTAGTGGTCGAGGTATCTGCTTGTGAAAATGGTTCAAAAATTAGATCAAGTTTTTCCGGTGGTATGCCAATCCCTGTATCGGTCACTGTAATATAGAGTAAGTGATCGACGTCAGGAGATGCATGCTTTGAGATACGAAGTATGACGTCGCTACTGTCATGTGAAAATTTAATCGCATTGCTGACGAGGTTAAGGATGACTTGGCGCAATCTTATATCGTCACCATTATAGTAGCGTGAAAGCTCGCTTGATGGCTCAAAGGAAAGCGTGACGTTACGTTGAGTCGCCTGGTGTTTGCTAATGGTAAAGAGGTTTGTGATGACTTCTTGCAGATCAAAATTATTCAGGTGGAGATCGACTTTTCCGGCCTCAATTTTTGAGAGATCGAGAATATCATTCACTATATTGAGGAGTGTTTTACCAGAGATATCAATATCATTAAGGAGATCTTTTTGTTCATCTGAGAGAGATGTATCAAACATGAGCTGTGTCATGCCTAGAATGCCATTAATGGGCGTCCTAATTTCGTGACTCATATTTGCCAAGAACTGACTCTTCATAAGGTTTGCTTCTTCAGCTTGAACCTGGGCGGCACGTACTTCGGTGATGTCAGCGCATGCACCTATAAAACCGGCAAAAGACTCACCTATCCACAGGGGTGATCCTCTTTCAAGCAAGATGCGATACTCTCCATCATGACGCTTTAGCCGAAATTCAACTGTGTACTCTTTGCGTTCTAAGAATGATTCGCGATAGATGGTTGTGCATCGTTGGTAGTCATCGGGGTGTATTGCCTCCATCCATTGCCCTTGCAGAGCTTGGTCAAACGAGTGGCCTGTAAACTCAAGCCAAGGTTTGTTGAAATAGATGTATTCGGTCTCGGTATCTGTAGTCCAGATAAGCATAGGGGCTGCATCAGCAAGAGTACGGAAGCGCTGCTCACTTTCTTGAAGTTTGAGTTTTGCAAGCTTACTTGCGGTGATGTCAGTTCGAATCGCGATATAGGAATGTGGTTTGCCTTGCTTATCCAGGAGCGGCACGATCGTTGAATCCACCCAATAAAGATCGCCTTGTTTCTTGCGATTACAAATCTCACCATGCCATACTTCGCCGCGACCGATAGTGGCCCACATAGAACGAAAGAACTCTTTGTCATGTGTGCCTGAATTGATAATACGATGTGACTGACCAAGCACTTCCTCAAGGCTATAGCCACTAATAGTCGTAAAGAAATTATTGGCATAGGTGATGTTGCCCTTAAGATCGGCAATCGTCACGATTGAATGTTGATCAAGTGCAAACTTCTGGTTTTTGAGTTCACCTAAGAAACGTTCACGGTCCTGAATCGATTCACGCAGCTTGTTTGCTAGAACTCCTATTTCATCATTTGTCGCAACACCTGCCCAACAAGGCTGGCAGTCGTCAAGTTCTTGAATGATCAGGGAACTGATTTTTTCGATTGGGGTGAGTACTTTTTTTCTGATAAGGCGGTACACAATAAATGAGAGGGCCGTGAGCAGAGCAAAAAAAGTTGCAGAGAATTCCAAGGTTGCTTGTTGAATTGAACGTTGTAGCGGTCGTGTATCAAGCTGGACAATTACAGCGCCATGCCTTGCTTTTGGGCTGTTTAAGTCAGCTTGGGTAAGTAGCAAAGGCGTACTGAGGATAAGAGAATTTGTACTATCGTTAAAAAAATACGTTGTTTCTTGATTGTCAATGGACCGTGTAAGGTGCTCAGCGAGTTCTGGAATGGGTGCTTCTGAGAAGAGTTGGCCTCGTAGTGCATGCTTTGTACTTGCAATAACGCTCATAGGATATCCCTCAACGAGAGTGACCTCAAGCACGTCTTTTTCAGCACCAACAGCTGAAACGATTCGCTGTAGCTCGCCCCTATGAACAAGAGTTTCTGCCGCATAGTTCATCGAATGGGCGATAATCAGTGCCTTATCGACAAGGGCATCACAGAGCTCGTATTTTGCACGATAGTGAATGCCGAATACACCAATAATCGCAACAATAATACCAGTGCACAGCATGGGCAGGAGAAGCTTTTGCCGCAAGGATACCTGTGGAGGTTGATTACTGAGCATGATTATTTCCTGGTGCCACCTCAAGGTATGATGGGTTGATACTATCGTTACGGTGGTCTGGTCCCGAGATTTGATTGGTTTCCCTAAGGATGCGGTCTGAGGAGTCGATAATAGCAGCGAGTTTGCCATTAGGTCCGAGGTAGTCTTTCTGTTCTGCTGCAGACACAAGGACAATGCCATCCTTGATAGCTTTTGCAAATTCCTCAGAAGTAATCCCTTCTTGTTTTGCCATTATTGTATACGACTCTTCAGGATGATCTTGGGCGTAACTTACCGCACGATCAAAACTTTGTAAGAGGACTCGAATGTCATTACTTCGCTGTTGATGTATTTCCTTATCAACGGCAATGACGTCGATAACTTCACCTGGAATCTGTGCGGTAGAGAAGATCGTATTGACGGTGTTGTCACGGAGGAGTCTCACAGATGTTGGAGGATAACTTACCATCGCATCAATCTTACCTGCATGAAAAGCTTCTTCCATAGAAAGTTGGTCCATGTTGATGGCATGGATGTCTTTCAGCGTGAGCCCAAGGCTCTGAAGCCCTCGAGTGAGGACGTAGACTCCGAGAGAGGCAAGCTCTACCCCAAATCGTGCACCGCGTAATGTCTCTGCTGTCTTGAGATTTTTTTGGGACAGGATGACGTCGGCTCCGAGTGAATAGTCTATGACTTTTACGATTTGTGGAGAACGTTTAGAGAATGCACGTGCCTGCAGTACTTCGATTATTGTTGTGCAAAATACATCAAGTTGTCCCCGTTCAAAGGCACGACGAGCATCTGATAAAGAGTTAAATTCAATAAACCGTACGTCAAGGCCAGCATCTTTAAAAAAACCTTTTTCTTGTGCCAGTGAAAAAAATTCATAGGTAGGCCATGGGTTCTTGCCAATACGGAGTGGTTGCTTTGGCTCTGTAGTACAGCCTAAACAACACACAAGCGCGCCCAAAAAAGCGATAAGAACTACGTATCGGGTACGTGTTGCAATTCTCAGATAAGGATTCATCAAGCATATATAGATATCATGAAACGCTGTCTTAATGCACTTTTTTTCGCTTATTTTTGCCCTAATTTAGCTTTCATCAGTGGCTACTGCTTATCATTCAGAATATTGGTTTTATCCTTGAGCTCCTATGATACAGTGAGCCCTCATTTGTTATTCAGGATACAGACTATGCATAATCGCACTGCCGCAGCCTATGCAGCACAAGCAGCCACAACGCCCCTAGCGCCTTTCCAGATTGAGCGTCGCGAAGTCCAGCCGCATGACATCGCCATTGAGATTCTTTTTTGTGGTGTGTGCCACTCAGATATTCATCAGGCTCGTAATGAGTGGGGCGGTACAACATTTCCTGTGGTGCCAGGTCATGAAATCGTCGGAAAAGTGACTGCCGTTGGTGCTGAGGTAAAGAAATTTAAGGTAGGAGATACTGTTGGTGTTGGTTGCCTTGTTGATGCCTGTGGTGATTGTTCTGAGTGTCGTGATGGCTTAGAGCAGTTCTGTCCAGGAGGTGTCTTTACCTATAACAGTACGGGCAAAGATGGCAAGTTGACCTATGGAGGCTACTCTACGAGTGTTGTTGTTCATGAAAGTTTTGTGCTTGCAATTCGATCAACGCTCCCACTCGAGCAGATTGCACCACTCCTGTGTGCTGGGATTACGACATATTCGCCACTCAAGCATTGGGGAGTAACGAAGGGAACTAAAGTTGGAGTCGTAGGGCTTGGTGGCTTAGGCCATATGGCTGTGAAGATTGCACACGCTATGGGTGCTGTCGTTACAGTGCTTAGTTCCTCAGAGAAAAAGCGCGATGATGCTTTGCGCCTTGGTGCTGCATCATATGCAACAACGAGTGACCCGCGTACTTTTGAGCAGTATGCAAATCATTTTGATCTGATTTTAAATTCAGTCTCTGGCTCTCATAGCCTAGAGTCATACCTATCGTTGTTACGTCGTGATGGCACGATGGTACTGCTTGGTGTTCCAGAGCAAGCAGCAACACTTCACCCATTCCCACTTATTATGAAACGTCGACAGCTTGCAGGGTCACTCATTGGTGGTATTGCTGAGACGCAAGAGATGCTTGATTTTTGTGCAGCACATAATATTGGCTCTGATGTTGAAGTTATTCCGATGCATTATATCGATCAAGCTTACGAGCGCATGATCGCAGGTGATGTACGGTATCGCTTTGTGATTGATATGAATTCACTGCGGTAAGTGTTTAGCCTAAGTAGGCCTGTTTGACTGCGTCATCAGCAAGCAATTCTGCCCCTGTGCCCATCTTGATTATTTCGCCAAGCGACAAGACATAGGCGCGGTGGCAACATGAAAGTGCAAGGTGAGCGTTCTGCTCGACAAGCAAAATAGACATGCCATTTTTATTGAGTGCATCAAGTGTGACAAAGATTTTTTCAATGATTTTTGGCGCAACACCCATCGAAGGCTCGTCGAGAAGCAAGAGAGACGGATTGCTCATGAGTGCCCGTGCAAGTGCAAGCATCTGCTGTTCTCCGCCAGAGAGGAGTCCGCCAAGTTGATGGCGGCGCTCGCCAAGAATTGGAAACAGACTAAATGCTCGCTCGATACGTTCTTGCATCACCGTGCGGTCATTGACGATATATCCACCAAGTTCGAGATTTTCGAGTACCGACATACGAGCAAATATTTTTCGTCCTTCAGGAACGTGTGCAATCCCAAGCGCAGGCAGCGCTTCCGCCGTTATTGTATTGAGGGGCTGTGAGCGCCATAAGAGAGAGCCAGACTGAAGGGGTAACATGCGAGAGATAGTTCGAAGGAGCGTTGTCTTGCCTGCGCCATTGGAGCCAATAACGCTTACTATCTCTTGCTCATTCACATGCAGCGAGAGATTTTTTAAGACAGGTTCTGACCCGTACCCTGAGTAGAGATCTGCGATGCTTAGCATAGTCATGATACAGGCTCCGCAGTGTGGCTTGTCGTGCCAAGGTACGCATCAATAACTGCTTGGTTTTGCTGAATCGCTGCAGGAGATCCTTCTGCGATCCGTTTGCCATTTTGCAGGACAATAATTCTGTCAGAGATTGCCATAACAACTTTCATATGGTGCTCGATTAAAACGACTGCAATGCCCCGTGCTTTAATTGATTCAATCAGTTCAGAGAGGAGTCGGCCTTCCGTAGGATTAAGTCCAGCAGCAGGCTCATCGAGTAACAGCACAGAGGGATTCGTCGCGAGAGCGCGCGCAATTTCAACTCGCCGACGTTCGCCGTATGAGAGGCTTGTTGCAGACAGATCACGTTTATCTAGTAGCCCAACGAAGTCTAGCAGTTTGTTCGTTTGCATCGTATCTGTTGCAGTCACAGTGCGCTCAAATAGAAATGGAATGAGTGCTCCTATGAGCGAAGGTTGTTGTTGCGTACGAATACCAAGCAAGACATTTTCAAAGACTGACATCGAGGGGAACAGTCGGATATTTTGGAATGTGCGTGCAAGACCTGCCTTACTGCATACGGCAGGAGAGAAAAGAAATTCTTGTTGAATTTTGCACAGTCCAAAAAATGCAAGTATTGATGTAATCACGAGGCATAAAGAAAAGAGTACTGGCTCGTCTGCAATCGCATCCCGTATGCCAAAAGGTATCCAGAGCCAATCAAAGGGCTCGTTGAATACGTAGTGTGCATTAATAGAGTGCTCCCAGAGCGTATTTATAAAGATGAGTGCAGTGGTCAAGATACCAGTCATCACTGAAGCGAGGCATGTTTTGAGCATAGACATCGGTGCAAGGCGTATCGGTGTACCGTTGGCAAGGACCGCGCCTGACGTTGGTTCATAGATACCGGTCATTGCATTAAAGAGTGATGTTTTTCCAGCACCATTAGGTCCGATGATTGAAAGAATTTCATGCGCGTTGACATAGAGCGTTACGTCTTCAACGGCAGTGAGTCCTCCGAAGCGGAGTGTAAGATGTTCTGTTGAGAGTCGTGCTGCTTGATCTGTCATCGAGTAGCCCTCCGATACTTTATCTGCATGACCACAACAAGAGCTAATCCAAAAACCATATACTTAAAATTGTTGGGAGAGGCAAAAACAGATGATGAGAGGGTGCCCTGTTGTGTTTGAAGGAGCGCTGCAAGTTTCACCAGGATAATAGAGTTAAACCCAACCATAATGAGGGAGCCCAACATCACACCACACAGATCACCAAGACCTCCAACGATGACGATGCAGAGTGCAAGGGCTGAAATATTAAAATCGAAGTTACCTGGTTCTCCACTTGAGCCAAGAAAGCTTGCCCACAGTGCTCCTGCGCAGGCAGCAAGGGCAGCGCTGAGCATAAAACTTATTGTTTTAATCCGGAAAGGAACAAAACCCAGTGAGCTTGCTGCAAGTTCATCATCACGGATTGCAATAAGCGCTCGACCAAGTCGTGACATTTCAATTTGTCGCGCAAAGAAAAACATAAGTCCTGCGGCACAAAGCAATATATAGTACCAAGATAGAGCGTCTGCAGTGGTGATAGTCATGCCAAAAAATGAAGGAGCAGGAAGAGGATTGATACCCTGTGTTCCCTTTGTAATGCCTTCAAGATTGCGTAAGACATCTTGCACTATTTCACCAAAGCCAAGGGTAACGATTGCTAAGTAATCACCTTTCAGTCGCAGTGTTGGAAGACCAAGTGCAAGTCCTGCGATGCTGCCGATGATAATTGCAACAATAAGGCCACCAAAAAAAGAAAGTTGAAATGGATAGATAGTGCTGGTTGAGATTGCATAAGCGTAGCTTCCTAATCCCATAAAACCAGCAATGCCAAGGCTTAAGAGTCCAGTAAATCCAGCCAGGATATGGAGTGATATGCCAAGGATGCTAAAAATAAAGATATTTTTAAGGGGCTCAAGTGCATCCATAGTTCCAGGCATGATGTATTGCAATGCTGGAAGAAACAGTAGGACTGAGAACGCAGTGAAGAGTTTTTTATCTGAGGAAGTGAGCTGTACCATTATACTTTATCGTGAATTTTGCGGCCGAGAAGTCCCTGAGGTCGGAAGATGAGGGTCACCATAAGTAAAGAAAAAACAACAGCGTTAGTCCACTCGGTAGCGATAAATTGATCGCTCATTGAGCGAAGGACGCCGATAACAATACCGCCCAACACAGCGCCTGTAAGGCTGCCGATACCACCAAGCACTGCAGCAGAGAATGCATCGATACCGACACGAAACCCCATCTGAAAAAAGACTGTATTGTTATAGAGGCAGTACATCAGTGAAGCGATACCAGCAAGGAAGCCTCCGACAAAAAAAGTTTGTGTCGTGATTTTTTCAACTGCGATGCCCATGAGTTGTGCAGTGCTTCGATCTTCGGCTAACGCGCGCATCGCTTTTCCTGTTTTGGTTTTTGTTACCCAGTAGGTTAGTGCAAGCATCAGTGGAATAGTGACAACAACAATTGCCACTTCGCGAAGAGTAATAAGGATAAATGAGTCACCGAGTAAGTTATCAAAGGGAAGCAGTGCCGGAAAATCTTTTGGCGATGCAGCTGAGCGACCATACGAAAATACTTCCATCGGCATGCCGCCCCAGAAAAGACCGATGTTAATGAGGATGAATGAGACACCGATTGCTGAGACTAACGGTGCAAGGCGTGGCGCATGACGTAGTGGTCGGTATGCATAGCGATTGATCAGGCAGTTAATCCCGCCACAGCAAAGCCCAACGATGAGTGCGCAGCCTACAAGCATGACAAGGCAAAGCGGTAACGATGACTCAGGAGTTAATCCACTGAGCCCGACCAATGTTAAGCAGCCATAGCTGCCAAGCATAAAGAGATCACCATGCGCAAAGTTAATCAGTTCAAGGATACCGTATACCATCGTATATCCCAGGGCGATGAGCGCAATAATCAGCCCATTTGATAATCCAATAATGAGCTGTTGAATGATGATCTCGGCAGTGAGCATGTGATCAGTGCTTGCAATTAGTTGAGCGAAGAGAGGAAAGCAAATCGACCGTCACGCGCAATGTTTCCAGACATGATTGTTGATGTCGTATCGCCATGAGCATCGAGTGACCAGGTGCCAAGAATGCCATCATAATTTTTTGTTTGAGCGATTGCAGCTCTGATTTTACTGCGGTCAGATGATTTTGCCGCTTCGATCGCATCGAGGATAACCATGGTTGTTTCGTAAGCATATGAAGCGTACGCTTCAGGCTCTGCTTTAAACTTTTCTTTATATTTATTGTAAAAGAGAGCTCCTTTGCCAGT
>JBILLA010000204.1:0-4351 GCA_044376365.1 Bdellovibrionota bacterium
ATGATGTGTCAGCACTGTGGCAATGCTCCGTGTGAGCCTGTATGCCCAGTCTATGCGACCTACCATAACGAGGAAGGCTTGAACTCAATGGTCTATAACCGCTGCGTTGGTACCCGTTACTGTGCAAACAACTGTTCATATAAAGTACGTCGTTTCAATTGGTTCGAGTATGAAATGCCTGAACCACTGACATGGCAGTTAAACCCTGATGTTGTGACACGAAGTGTCGGCGTCATGGAAAAATGTACTTTCTGCGTTCAGCGTATCGTTGAGGGCAAAGATCGTGCAAAAGATCATGGCACCATGGTTGCAGACGGGGATATCCAACCTGCATGTGTACAGTCATGCCCAACTGAAGCATTGGTATTTGGTAACTTGAATGATCCAAAGAGCCGTGTCAGCAAACTTTCAAACCATGCGCGAGGCTATAAAGTGCTTGATCACCATATCAACACGCAGCCAAGTGTTAGTTACCTTGAAGATATTAAGTACAGGAAGATTTAATTATGTCGACTCATTCTGGAAGTTCATCGGGAAGTCAAAAACTCGATTACAAGTTGGTTGATACCCTTGTATTGAACATGCTCAAACCACCAACGTTTGGGTGGTACTGCTTTGTTGCATTAACTGTAACGCTTGCACTCACGATGTTTAGTAGCTTTGCACGTCAGTTCCTTATGGGACTTGGTGCTAATACTGGTATTAACAACCCAATCGGATGGGGATTCTTCATTACGAATTTCGTTTTCTGGGTTGGTATTGCGCACTCAGGTACTTTGATTTCAGCAGTATTATATCTGTTCCGTGCAAAGTTCCGTATGCCGATCTACCGAGTTGCTGAAGCGATGACGGTCTTTGCAGTTGCAACAGCAGGGCTGTTCCCAATTATTCATACAGGTCGTCCATGGTTTGCAGCGTATTGGTTGTTCCCATATCCAAACCAACGCGCACTGTGGCCAAACTTTAAATCTCCACTTATGTGGGACGTTTTTGCTATCTCGACGTACTTTACAGTTTCATTCATGTTCTTTGTCATCGGTCTTATTCCTGACATTGCAACGGCTCGTGATGCTGCAAAAACTCCATTTAGAAAATTCCTCTACACGGTTGCTTCGCTTGGATGGAAGGGGAATCATGATCGTTGGAAGCACTACAGCGCCGCATATCTTTTGTTTGCTGCATTTGCTGCACCGCTTGTTGTCTCGGTACACAGCGTTGTTTCTTGGGACTTTGCGATGGGTCTGACACCTGGATGGCATGCGACAATCTTCCCGCCTTACTTTGTTGCTGGTGCGATCTTCTCTGGTGTTGCGATGGTACTAACCATCGTTATTCCGATGCGTAAGGTCTATGGTCTTGAGGCATTAATTCGTGATGAACACTTTGAAGCAATGTGTAAGCTTATTATGCTTACCTCTGGTATCGTCACCTATGCATACGTTACAGAGTTTTATGTTGCATGGTTCAGTAACAACATGTTCGAACGGTATCAGTTCTGGTTTAGACCGTTCGGTGAATTCGCTTGGGCATTTTGGATGATGGCATTCTGTAACTGTATGGCGCCACTGCTCTTGTGGATTCCAAAGCTTCGTAGAAACCTAAGCTTCCTCTTTGTGCTCTCAATTGTGATTAACATTGGGATGTGGTTTGAGCGTTTCAACATTATCTTTACGTCGCTCTCACGTGAGTTCATCCCTGCTGCCTGGGGTGGCTATGTTGTGAAGCTTGGTGAGATCCTGATTACCGCTGGTGCATTTGGCTGGTTCGGTACCTTTATGTTGGTTTTCATTAAGTTTTTCCCTGCAGTTGCAATTACTGAAATCAAAGAGATCCTACCACCACCGGTACGTGATCCTCATGGGTTAAAGCATCACTAAGGGAGGAGAGAAAGATATGAGTGGAAGCAAAGCAGTAGTAGGAACATTTGAGTATCTTGACGATACACTCCATGCAGTCGAGCAGGCAAAACAAGAGAACCGCGAATTTCGTGTGTACTCGCCATGCCCGCTCCATGAAATCAGTCATGCAGCTTCACCAGAGCGAAGCCCCATCTGTTTTATTACAGGTACTGGCGCGATTCTGGGAACGACCTTTGGGTTTAGCCTTGCAATTTTAACTGGACTCGATTGGCCTATTCGCGTGAGCGCAAAGCCAATTATTTCAATTCCTGCGTTCATCCCTGTTGGCTATGAAACAACGATCCTTTTTGGAGCGATCATTACACTGATTTCGATGTTTCATTTCTGCCGTATCCCCGATATTTTTCGCGCCCCTGGATATCAACCTCGCTTCTCACAAGATCGATTTGGGCTTGTTGTATTTTGCGAAGCGAATGAGACAGATGGCATTAGTGATAGCTTAAAGAAATTTGGTGCTGAAGAGGTAAAGGTAACCGATGGTTTGTAAGAAGGTACAAGGATTAGTCGCCCTCGCGTTGAGCATGCTTGCATTTGATGCAGCTGCGCTCCCTTTCAACGACGACATGGTGCACAGTAAAAATGCTGAAGGTCGTCATATGTACTACTCGACGGGGCAGATCATGCGCGCTCGTCCTGAGGGTTCGATTTCGATTGGTATGAATGAGTATCATGTTCAGAGCAAGGAAGAAGCCGATAAACTTGAAAATCCTAAGAAAGGTGACAAGCAGAGTTGGAAAGTAGGGAAGCGATTGTTCCAAGCAAACTGCTCGCCATGTCACGGTAACATCGAAGCAACAACCTATGAGCCTGGTCCAGTTGCTCAAAAGTTTGCTGCTCCACCGGATATTACAGCTGAGCCATACATTTCAGGAAGAACTGATGGCAATATCTATGGCGTGATAGATTACGGTGGACAGGCTGTAATGCCACCACTTGGTTGGAAGCTTTCACCCTCTGAGCATTGGGACATCATCAATTATGTCCGTCACGTACAAGCTCAAAAAAGTGCAAAAGGTAAGTAAGAAAAAGAGTTAGTCATGCATGCAGATCCGCTACACATTGATATAGAAGAAGTTGCTCAATGCGAGCCTATTCCAACCCGAACGGGGATAGATAAAATTTTGTGGCTTATCATTTTGTTAGGCTCAAGTGTCTTTTTTGCATACCTCTTTATTGATCCAAAGCATCTTTGGAACACGTATTTTATTACTTCTCTTTTTTGGCTTGGTCTCTCACTTGGTGGTGTGATGACTACCGTTATTTTTCAGATTGTTCGTGCGACATGGAGTGCTCCGATCCGTCGTATTGCAGAGAGTAACGTTGCATTTCTTCCCTATGCATATATTGCATATATGGGAACTTATTTTGGTAAAGAGTACCTTTTCAACTGGGCAACTACACCGATGCCTGGACGCGAAATCTGGATGCAGCCGGATTTTGTCTATGGTCGATTCGGTATTGCACTTGGCGTTTTAGTATTCTTGTTGCATCGATTTGTTCGTATGTCACTGCGTAGTGATATCGGATTTCTGCAAGAGACTTCAAGTAATAAAGCTTTCTGGCATGGGCATCCATATGACGGACTGACCACAGAATGGGAGGGTGCTAAAACCGAAGTTAAAGCGATTCAGTCAAAGATGTCATGGAATGCACCAGTGATTGTGCTTGCCTATGTTGTCATTGTGTCGCTTCTTGCTTTTGAGATGGTCATGGGCCAAGACAATATATGGTACTCGAACATGATGGGGGGCTTTATCTTCCTAGGGAATATCTATATGTCATGGGCGATGACAGCGTTGCTTACGATGTACTTTATGTCGGTTAGTCCTGTCTTTAAAAAGCAGCTTGGTACACAGCAGTTTTGGGACCTTGGTAAATTAACATTCGGGTTCTCAATGTTGTGGGGATACACCATGTTGTCGCAGTATCTTCCTCAGTGGTACGGAAACCTTCCTGAAGAGACGCAGTGGTTAATTCTTCGTACAAAAGAGATGCCATGGAAGCCGATTGCATTCCTGACACTTGGTATGTGCTTCTTGTTCCCATTTATTACGTTGATTAGTGAAGATATCAAAAAGACGCCGAAAGCTTTTGGAGTTATCTGCTGTGTTGTATTGCTTGGTATGTGGTGTGAAAAGTTTATTTTGGTTAGCCCGCAACGTTATCCTCATGAGCTTCCGTTTGGCTTTATCGATGTTGCAATCTTTGCAACCTTTGCAGCTGTCTATTTCATGGCGATCACAAGCTTTATGAGTAAATACCCATTCCTGACTGTGTCGCATCCTCAGGCAAAGGGTGAGGTTGAATGGTAATACAGTCAAGCATCGACCCTAGGGCGATGCTTAGATGATTATGTATCTGTAAAGAACAGATTGCATCAGCTACCATTAGGTAGCTGATTTTTTTTATGCCTAAGATTCATGCGTCATAGA
>JBILLA010000049.1:0-13888 GCA_044376365.1 Bdellovibrionota bacterium
CAGCATAAGGGCACTTAAGGCTATTTTTAGAAGGCTTTTATATTTCATTCTGTGGTTAATTCAATACAATAGGAGGCTAGCCCCTAAGGCTTTAGGATACATTTTTAGGCTTATAAATCATAGAGGAAGGCGTCATGCTCTCTGAGGCAAAGGCTTCATTTGAAACATTTACCTCGATTCGCTGGTTTGCTGCGATTTTCATCGCTGTTTTGGCTGTTGGATGCCACCACTTCTTTGGTACTGAACTTTTTCAAGCACCACTTTTTATGGTGCTCAGTATTCTGGTCCTATCGAATCTCTTTCTTGGACTCGATCGGGGTTTTCGTGGGTCATATTCGGCCGGTATACGTCTTGGTATCGCCATCGATATGCTACTTCTTGGAGGGTTCCTCTACTTTTATGGAGGATACCAAAATCCATTCTCTATGTTCTATCTTGTCTTGATTGTTGAGGCAGCTTTTTTCCTGACGCCGAAAGATACTTGGATTGTATTCGTCTCAACTGTTGTATCGCTCCTTGCACTTTTTAATTTCTATATTCCTATCCCCATGCTTTCAATGGGAGATATGCATCATGGACATCACACGGGGCATGGGTTCTCTGCGCACTTACATGGAATGTTTGTTGCGTTTCTTGTGATTGGATTTCTTATTTCGTTTTTTTTAGTGGGCTTGCAGCAACGATTGGTTCGAGAAAGAGAAAAAGTTTTAAGTCTCAACGAATTTGCAAGCAAACAATATCAGCGTGCTGCAATGCACTCGATGACTGCACAGCTTGCTCATGAGCTTGCAACTCCACTCACAACTGCAACGATGATTGCTGATGATCTGTGTGAAGCATCTGAGCAGCAGACCCAAGAGTTGCAACAGCAGTTTTGCGCCCTTCAAAAAGCACTGAATCGTGCGGGTGGTGTGATTCAGCAGATGAGAGAGCATTACAGTCGTTTTGATATGGTTGGTCGTAACGAGAATTCGCAGACGTTGCTTTCCGACATTATTCATAGAGCAGCAGAGCGGTTTACGACACAAGTATCGATGCATGTCGTTATTGATGAGGCGCTGACTTCATACACTCCGCCTTTGCCACCGGCTGGATTAATGCTTTGTATCTCTTCGCTGATTGAAAATGCGGTACGGTATGGTACGACGCAGCGAGCTATTCGTGTGTGTGCTGCAAGAAGTTCGCACGATGCTGGTGTCGTCGTGACGATTGAAAATGATGGTCAGGGCTTTTCTGATGAGCTGTTGCGTGAGGTCGGTCAACCAATGCCAGCTTCATCCGACAAAGGGGGGCTTGGTCTTGGTCTCTTCCTCGTGAAGGACTATATTGAGCAAGCTGGAGGAAGTTTAGAGATTAAAAACATCATGTCGAGTCTTGGTGAAATCACTGGCGCTGCTGTTATTGTCGAAATCCCCACACATTCAGTACCATGTTGAGTTTTCTATGAGTGTATCAATGCAAAAACATATTCTGATTTGTGATGATGACTGCGATCTGCGTGAGCAGCTCACCAAAGCGTTTGGGAAGCGAGGCTATGCCGTCACGGAAGCTGCTTCTGCAGACGAGGCACTTGAGGTTGTTGAGAACGTTCTTTTTACCCATGCTCTTGTTGATCTGCGTATGGCTCCGCGACGCTCTGGTCTGCTTGTTGTTGAATCTCTTACAAAGCGCTCACCATCTTGTCGAACGATTGTCTATACTGGCTTTGGAAGTATTCAAACTGCTGTTGATGCTATAAAACTTGGCGCAAAAGAATTTGTTACGAAGCCAATGGCGTTTGGCTCTCTTTTTGCCATTGTTGATGATAGTCAGCTCTCGAGTGTGACGCCTCAGCCGTTATTTCCCTCTCTTGAGGAAGTCACTCGTGAGTATACAAATCGAGTGCTGCATGAGTTCGATGGTAATGTAACGCAAACTGCTAAAGTGCTTGGGCTGCATCGGCGCAGTTTGCAGCGAAAAATTAAAGTTGAGTGAAGGATTCCTTTGTGGGCTTGGCCTACTTCGTGTCCTTAGCGACCTTCGTGTTATATCAAACAGGCTGACGCATCGCTTCCAACTTTCCACTCTCTTTGATAAAGCATCATGAAGTGTCATAGTGCGACAAATTGTCGCATGGAATGAGCTCTTTAAAATTGGTAAGTAAAGCCTATGAAAAAAACTATTAAGACACTTTTCTCTCTCGCCCTTCTGACAGCAGTGAGCAACGTTGCACTTGCTGATGACTGCTGCTCTGGACCAGTTCGTAGTTACGCCCCGTATTCACTCATGGGCACTCACCTGCATCAAGAGGGTGAGTATATGTTCGGATATATGTATATGTATGGTGAGATGAGTCAGCCTTTAGTTCAGGCTGCTCCTGCTGATGATCATCACCATATGATGGGTGCATCTGCGGCCTCTGATCGCCATGCTGATATGGATGAGCATGAAATGCCGATTGCAATGCCAACCCCTGCGCCTGCATCCAAGCATCAGCATACGATGCAACACTCGATGCATATGATTGAGGGTATGTATGGCGTGACGGATGATTTCAATCTCATGGGTGTTGTACCGATTGTCTCTCAAGAGATGAATCACAACCTTGGTGGTGCGACGTCTAAGACAGTCAACTCTGGTATCGGAGATATCTCTTTAACTGCACTGCATAGTTTGTACCGAGCAGATAATCGTCTTTTGCATGGAGGCCTTGGTATGAGCTTTCCAACGGCTGATATCAACGATACAGATGTCTATCATGGAAAAGAGAGTCGTCATCCATACATGATGCAGATTGGATCTGGAACCTATGATTTGTTGCCATCACTCACATATCAAGCTGCGCATAAGCGATTTGGATGGGGGATGCAGGCTATAAGTACGATTCGTTTAGGCACGAATAATAATAGCTACGCGCTTGGTGATAAGTACGACATACACTCTTGGGTAGGGTATGAAATGACTCAGGGACTGCAGCTAACGACCCGTCTATCAGGGCGATTCCAAACTGATGCATCTGGCCGTGATGAAGGATTTCTCCTGATGACAAGTGCTATGGGAGACCCAAGTAAGCAGGCATATGCACTGCTTGAAGGAGGGGTAGGGTTCTCATATGCATTCCAAGCAAAAGCACTTCGTGGAAACAGTGCAGGGATCGAGGTTTCTTTCCCAATCTCCCAAAATGTTGATGCTGGATGGATGAACCAGGACTGGGCATTAACAGCGGGTTGGAGACTTTCCTTCTAAGTTGGTAAGATCGGCTGGCTTATGTCGTCAGCCGATGCCTCGTCACCATCCTCGCTCTTTGCGAGAGCAGGTAAGCCACTCTTGTCGGTGGCTTTGTTTTGTCTTGCCTCTATTGCGCTATACCGAGAGCTACACGACTTCGAGTTGAAAGACATCGTTCGTGCAACCAAAGCTGTGCGTTTCCATCAGCTTTCATGGGCGCTACTGTTAACCTTCATAAGCTATACGCTTCTCTCATTTTATGATTTCTCAGGTCTTCGACTGCTCAAGAAATCTGTTTCTTATTTCAAAGTATCTTTCGAAAGTTTTTGCAGCTATGCCTTAAGCCATAACTTAGGGTTTCCAATTTTTACGGGCGGTGCGGTCCGTTTACGGTTGCTTGGTAACTGGGGTATCAGTGCAGGAGAAGTTGCCAATATTGTTGCGTACAATTCGTTATTTCTTTGGCTTGGTTTTTCTTTCGTGCTTGGGTCATCGATGGTGGTTGCGCCGTCTATGGCATTTATGCCGAAAGCAGTTGTTTTTTGGTTGCGCCCTTTAGGATGGCTCCTGCTCGCACTTCCCTGCGTGCTGCCTTTGCTGATGCACTACTATAAAGTGCAGTCTTTTTCTCTGTTTGGTTTTAGTTTGCAGCTTCCGCGAGGTTCTACGTTACTGACTGGTATCGGTATAGCCGTTATTGATTGGATTGTTTCTGCCATGGTGCTCTATGTCCTGCTTCCTCGCCCAGAAGCAGTGAGTGTGTGGTTCTTTATTAAAGTATTTTTGGCATCACAGGCACTCGGACTGTTGAGTCACGTACCAGGAGGTATCGGAGTTTTTGAAGGCACCATGATTGCTCTGCTCAAGCCATACTTTGATGCAGCGCCGCTCCTTGGCTCATTGCTGCTCTATCGAATTGTGTACTACCTCTTGCCGCTTTTTCTTGCCTCATTTTTCCTAGGTGCCTATGAAGTACGTCAGCATCGAGAGAAGTTTTTTGCGGCAGGTAAGTATATTACGAAACCAGTTGCTGCGATTTCGCCTATATTCTTAACAATTCAAGTTGCAGCAGCGGGTGTATTGTTGATTGCTTCTGGTGCAGTGCCACCAAATGAAGAGCGTTTCTCAGTGATTGCTGGTTTATTTCCTCTTACTGCGATTGAATTTTCACATTTTATCAGTAGCTTAATCGGCGTTGTGCTACTCATGCTTGCTCAGGGTCTGCACAAACGAGTCTCTGCTGCTTACTACGGTACCGTTGGTCTTCTCGCGCTTGCAATCGTGCTTGCGCTTGTGAAGGGATTCGATATTGATGAAGCGATTTTCCTCACGATTGTTCTTATTGCAGTATATCCAGCCCGTGATTTCTTTTATCGACACTCGAAGTTAATCGACACAGTCGGTGAATCATCGTGGTGGATGTTAATTATAGGAGTTCTTGGTGGATTAATTGGCATTCTTTTCTTTTGCTTTAAAGATATTAATTATGAACACAGCTTATGGTGGCAGCTTACTGCGGAGGCCCATGTTTCACGGTCACTGCGTGCAACTTTAGGAGTTTCTGTTTTTGTCTTTGCGCTTGGGCTTTCTCGTCTTTTTTCACCCTCGATTAATGTCAAAGAAGTAACGACATCAGAAGATATTGATGCACTTTCATCAATTCTTGATACATCAAGCACGACTGCACATTATCTATCGCTGCTAGGGGATAAACAGATACATTTTAACGAGGACCGTTCTGGGTTTGTGATGTATGGTATTGAGGGGAAGAGTGTCGTATCCCTTGGTGATCCTGTTGCTGAAGAAAGTAAGATACCTGAGCTCATCTGGAGTTTTTATGAAATGAGCCGCCGTATCGGAGGGAAGGCAGTTTTTTATGAAGTGAGTGAAAAGTATCTTTGGGTATATGTTGAAGCTGGTCTTTCGGTGCTTAAACTTGGTGAGGAAGCTGTGGTGCCTCTTACGACATTTAAAATTGAAGGAAAGAAACGTGCGACGCTGCGGCACCAACGCAATCGTTGTGTTCGTGAGGGGTTAACGTTTGAAGTGATTGGCAAGGAAGACCTGCCTGCATATTTACCGCAGCTCAAAGCGATCTCTGATCTGTGGCTGCAGGACAAAAATACTCGTGAAAAGGGCTTCTCTCTTGGATTTTTTAATGAATCCTACCTCAAACAATTTCCTGCTGCGCTTGTCAGGAAGCATGGTGAGCTTGTTGGATTTGCCAATATTTTAGCAAGTCAAAATAAACATGAACTTTCGCTTGATTTGATGCGGTATATTCCCCACGCAGCGCCAGGTATTATGGATTTTTTGTTTACTGAATTGATGCTTTGGGGCAAAGAACAAGGATACGAAACTTTTAACCTTGGTATGGCCCCTTTTTCAGGCTTTGAAAATAGACCTTTCGCGCCACTGTGGAACCGTCTTGCAGATGTTGTGTTTAAAAAAGGAGAGCGTTTTTATAATTTTCGTGGCCTTCGAAATTTTAAAGATAAATATGATCCTGAATGGTCGCCGCGGTACTTGATTTATCCTGGAGGTATTTCGTTGCCATTTGTTTTACGAGATATTGCGAGCTTAATCTCTGGTGGAGTCAAAGGAGTATTTGCGAAATGAGAGCACTCTCTCTTGTTGTATTGGTACTGGCTTCTTGTATCTCATATGCCTTCGCTGATGTTGAGCAAGAGGTCTGGAAAACCGAGCGTTTTGGGGATCTGCGCCTTTATAAGGGAGAGCAAGATACGTATCGAGTCGTCCTTTTTTTTACAGGGCTCGGTGATTGGAATGCGCAAGCAGAGCAAGACGTTGCGCTCTTGGCGGATGATCATACGTTGGTTATTGGTATCCCTCTTAGTCAGTATATAAAGACGATTCAATCTGATGAAAGTTGTCGTTACCTTGCAGGTGAGCTTGTACGTCTTTCTCAGTCAATTCAGAATGAACGAGATGTTGCACAGCCGTTTGCTGCCGTTGTTGCAGGGGTTGCTGAAGGTGCAGTGATTGCCGAGCAAGCATACCGTCAGTATCCAAAAGATTTTGCAGGAGCACTTCTACTAGATCGTTCTGTCTTGGATATTGAGGCGCTGAAACTTTGTCCTAACGATGCGGCTGGTGCTGTCGCAGTACTCAAGCAGATTGAAATTAATTCTAACAATGGCGGGACGCCAACGTTACTCCTCAACTCTTCAGATTCTGCTCAAGAGCAGCAACGCAAGAAGCATGAGCATATTGATAATTTTTTTCCAGCTTTCGAGCCAATGCGTGTGAGCGCTTTGCCACTGATTTTTCTGCCTCCGCAGCATCATACAGAGCAGCTTGCAGTGGTATTTCTTTCAGGTGATGGGGGATGGGCTGATATTGATGTTGAGATATCAAAGTATCTTAATAAGAATGGGTACGCTGTACTTGGCTTTGATGCACTGAAGTTTTATTGGTCAAAAAAAGACACGCAAGAATCTGTTGATGCGCTTAATGCTGCCATTGCTATTGCGAAAAAAGAGTTTCACGTTGATCGAGTTGTTGTAATGGGATTCTCTTTGGGGGCTGATGCTGTTCCGTTTATGGTAGGGGGGCTGACACCAGAGCAGCAACAACAGATAGCTTCTGTCGTGCTCTTGAATCCAAGCCTTGAGGCTGATTTTGAAGTACACATTGCTGATTGGCTTGGCGTTGATGCTGGTGGGGATAACATGCCACTGAAACCAGCAGTGCAAAAAATTACTCGACCTATCCTTTGTATTATCAGCTCTGATCAGGATGAGTCAGTGTGCCGCAGCTCGCTGGCGGGTGTACAGACTGTGCGTTTGCCAGGCGATCACCACTATGACGGCGCCTACCAGAAGCTCTCGAATATTATCCTTGCCTTCCTCAAGCCCCAATAAAAAAGGTACAGGGTAACTCTTTTTAGGCAATAAGTTCAGTTAGTTATCAAGTTTAACGAGGTACGGGGTAACTCTGTGTCTGTATTGATGATGGGGCTAGGGGGCCAGTAAGTAGATGAGCCTTCGGCAAAAAATAAAGCATCTTAATCAGTTATGAATATGCTCAATCATAATGATATTCCACTATCCATCGTACGTGGCTTACTTGGGCCGCAGCGTCACGAGATAGACTTGCGCTCGAAAGATAATTTGACGTCATCGCTAGTTTGTAACAAGGAACAAGATGCATCGTCATTGCTTATTCTTGCTGATAATGCTGCTCGCAAAGAAGTCTCAACACTTTTTGATAGCAATCCATCGGCGCACCGTTTTGCACTTGTCACGAATTGCATTATGGAGACAGCTGAGGATTGGAATTTCCCACATATTTTTCTCAATACCGCGCATACTGGCACAGTATTGATTACTTCTCCTGAGCACGGACTGATGAAGGATTTTGTTGAAGGCCTTATGGCGCATCAACGGCTCTTAGATGTGCTTGATGGAGCACAATCACATGGTGGTTATGAAGTACCAGTTCAGACCTGGTTAACTCAAGCAATTCAACCTGGATGGCGCTGTATTGATATCGGCAGCAATGTAGGGATACTCACTATTATTATGGCAGGGCAAGCTGGAACTTATGGAAGAGTATATGCCTTTGATGCGTTTGAGCAAAATGCAAATGATGTGCGTCATACTGCTCGCTATTTTGGAGTCGATAAGTATGTACAGTCATATTGGTATGCGATTACTGATGGTAGTACGCCTGAAGTAACGCTTTATTCAGGGCGTCATCAATGGTCAACTGAATGGAATTTAAGTGGCGTTGATGTTGATGGTAATCCTTCTGAAACATCAGTGGTTGTTCCGGCTCGTTCTCTTGATCAGATGTTTCCAACAGAGATGATAGATTTTATTAAGATAGATGTAGAAGGAGCTGCTAACGGCGTCGTCAAGGGGATGCAGGTCTTATTATCCCGATGCTCGCCTATGATATTTTTTGAATATCACGGCGATCAAGAACAAGAAGGCGTGCAGTACTTACGATCTATTGGATATCAATTTTTTGACCTCGCAACGAAGCTGCCTATAGATGGCAGAGAGCTTAGCTATCATATGTTTGCCATAAAGAGAGCGTAAGAGCTTAAACTATTGGGGTAGGTTCTTGTATAGACTCGAGGTTGCGTTATGCGCACACCATGTACTTACGGTATGCAAAGTTCTCGCTTCACTGTAAGTTCGATGGCAGGTATGAATGCCTCAATATCCTCTCCATGGGTATTAAAATTGCCAGGATTATAAGCTGGCATCATATAGTACCGGTGGTTTAAAAGTTGCGCGATGTTTAGTCCTACTGGATTGACATATATTCTCGAAAACATCTCTAAAACGAGTGCATGCTCGTGCGCAAAAAGCGTATGCAATATACCTGCTCCATGAGGAGCTACTACAGCTTCTGCTTGTGAAAAAATTTCAATCTGCTGTTGTAGATCCATGTCATCAAAGCAAAAGGACTCAAAGCCATATTTTGAGAGGCATTCCATTAAGGCATCTTCATTAATGACGCGGCGAGGGCGATTTGGTAGTCGACGTGATAAGTAGATTCTTTGTCTTGGGGCTTGGGTCGAGGATTCGACTGTTTGTAGTAGTCGTGACCTGAGCTCGCGAAAGAGAGGATGGTACTCTGTCATCATGCCAGCTGGTATGCTTGGTGTAATCCAGAGGCGCTCTGCGATCCAATCCTGATCACTGGCAATCATCGTACGCTCAAGAGGTATGCCTAAAAGCTCAAGGCTTTGAACAATGAATTTACTTCCTTTGGGGATGACATAAGTTCCGGTGAAGCCAGCTTTTTCAAGGATTAATACTTTAGGAAGCCACTCGAGCATCCAGTGATAAAACGCGGTGCTCCAAAGCCCCGAGATTACGGCCCAGTCACCTGCTCGTGTATGACGTTCACTGTCAAAAGAATCTCTTTCAAGGACTGGAAGCCAAGCTTCTTCAATATTTAGATCACTGGTACTTTCGGCAAGCTTTGTGAATTGATCGACAATAAGAAGGGCTTCTGGGCCTTGCACTGACACATTCTTCACTATGGCAATATTCGTTTGTTGATCCGAATGATGTAAGCCAGGTGTTGATATCCATGGTGCTGAAACGAGATATCCCTTAGAGGGGTTACGTTTTACATAGTCTGTAGCAGTAAGGTATCCAGGTCTTTGAGACTTTGTCTCATTGACCAGTGATTGGAAAAGTTGCTGTGCTGGTTGATAGTGAGGATATTTATTTTTAAGAACTGTGATGTGTCGAAGTCCCACATGCAGCGGTGCTGTTTCACAAACTGCAATACTACGAGCCAAGTACCCAGCAGGATCTTCCGGCAGTATCTGGATGACTTTATCAAACAGATTAATTGCGTCCGTGTATTCTTTTTTCTGGAGTAGATCCAGTCCCTGTGACAAGTATTGGGCAGCTATATCAGATAGGTTTAGAGTTTCCATCTCAGTAGTTTCAAAAAACAACTCTTTAGATTAGAGACTATAATAAGCTGTGAAGATTCAGTGGGGGAAGACTCAGTCTGTACTCAACATAGATCGCATAGATCAGGTACAGGGTAACTCGGTTTTTGTATTGATTATAGGGGTTTAGGGCAATCAGTACGTATCACTGAAGCTTAGATCGGTTCAATAGGGAGTCAATAAACAGGTAGATGAGCAAGAATCAAAAGCAGCCAAGCTTTGGGGGCGAGTGGGGCCGAGAATGGAGAGTGGGGCCAAGAACGGCGAGTGGGGCCAAGAACGGCGAGTGGGGCCAAGAACGGCGAGTGGGAAACAAGGAAGTGAGCCGAGATGGATTCGAACCATCGACCAACTGGTTAAAAGCCAGATGCTCTACCGACTGAGCTATCGGCCCACAAGGGGGAACGCTTTCTAAAAAGCGAAATAGAATTATAGAGATAGCGGTGAGGAAGTCAAATTTTTGGATTAGTCCGCTTTTTCTCTATATATTATGGGCTATGGAGTTTCGAAAATTAGTTGCTGGAGCTGCTTTAGATGAATTACGTCAGCCTTTGCGCCTCTTACGTGATGGAGGCCGAGCCTGGAAACATACGCCACTGGAATTTGCTGAACTTATTGTTCAATCTCCAATTGCTTCCCCAGATCCAAAGACAAGCGCTCCAAGTCAAGTGGCGCATGCGATTCGAATGATTACTGGCATTGGTGATAGATATCTATCGAGTTCATCTGAGGATCAACTTCGGTTAGTGAATGCATTTCGCAATCATCGTGAAGGGATAAAGGAAAAGTATCTACTCATCATATCAGCATGGCACCAAAATTTGTCATCTGCTCTAGGTACAGAGGATATCCCTGACTTATCGTTATTTGGACTGAAAGTAACAGAGCTTATGTTGCAGGGTAAGCAGTTTCGACTTTGTAGTGATGTAACGGATACACTTGGTCTCATATCTGCTGATAAAAAAGTCCCATTTGAAGGTGTTGCTGACGCACTTGCAGCACTGCTTCAAACAAATCGCGTCGATCTGTTAAGTGGAGACTCTCTTCCTAATGTAATCGATGGATTTTTAAAGCCAGCAGGCTTGCACCCTGATCCATCTTGTAATCGCTATGAGTTGGGCCTCTTGCACAATCTGCATTTAAAAGGCCGCTATGGATTGGATGCCATGCAGTACTGTGCTGGAGAAGCGGACTTTACAGTGACGAATGATTCTCTGCGTGGCATTCCACGAGATGTCGCGCAAAAGATAATCGATGCGTGGAGCGCTTTATGTGATACCCATAATGTAGCAAAGCGTTTTGAATCTCGTTTAGAAACAAAGCCAGGTAAACCATTTGGTTGCTACGAATTGCATCCTCTCGATTCAGATGGATGTACGCAGGATCAAGCCGATAATATGTCACTTATGTTTTTCATGGTTGGACATCTTACAGCGCTCTCACGGACTACGTTTAAGAATTCATCTTGCTGTTCAGCAGATCGTGCACTTATGCATCAGCTTGCTTATAAGCTTAATCAGCATTGCCAAGAACATTTAGCCCCAGCTCTGCAAGCACAAGGGTTAACCCTCATTGTTGAGCAAGAAGGCGTTTCGACTATTGCTACTCGAACCGCCGATAAAGGAGTGCTTATGGATAAGTTGAAGGAATATCGTGCTGATAATGAAGTTTTCGTTTTTGCTGGTGATGGCATTTTTCAAGGCAATGATAAAGTCGGAGCTGAAAAAGCAGATTTTGCTATTCAAGTTGGTGAGCGTTCAAGTGTGAGCGCGAATGATTTTGCTGCCGCAGCTGTACCCACATATTGGGCTGCTCAAGAGGGTGAAAATCGAATTGCTGACTACTTTATGCACTTAGCTCGTATTAACGCAGCTTGGAAGGTGCTCTTTTCTGCGTAGGGATGCGTTCTAGATAGTGGGGATGCATCATGTTGGGTATACATTCTTCATATAACGATAGGCTAGGACAGTAGTATCGATGACGGATCGTGAGCATCAACCAATTTCAAAAAAACATAATCGTCAGCCTATCATTGATGTGCTTTGCTCAAAAATAAATGATGACTGGATCGCTCCTCAAGTGATTGAGCAGCTTGCTCGGCAATATGGAGCGACGCCATCTGAAACTATCGTTTCGATAACAGCATCTGCGATGAAAATGTTTACTCTACAAGGATATACGGAAGATAGTGAGTCTCGACGTCCTCAATGTTTAGAGGAAGCCTCTTTTTTAGCAGATTGGATTGTCGAGTGTCTTCAGCATTTTCAAACTAATGGTCACAGCAATGTCTGTGAGGCACTGGTATCTTGTGCTTCGCTGTTTCAACAACATGAATACTTTACTCAGTTGAGAGATGTTCTTTCTCCCGAATTAGACCATACGCCAGAAGATAGTATCCCTACGGGCTTATCAGTCATCATGCGTGCATTGCTGCAGAGTCGTAATTCAGCTGCTAATCAGATTGATTCTGATTGTGTTGAGAAGTTTTTTTACGATATGACGCAGCATCCACATATTGCTGTAGTTCTTAAGCGGCGTGCGATACGTTCTCTTGGTAGTATTAAATCACCTCATGCAGAGGCAGCACTGACAGATCTACTGAAAGAATATGTTGATAGTATTGCCAAGATTGAAACAGAGATACCGCATAGGTACGCTTCATCAGCTAACGAGCTATCTCTGTATGATTTATGCCGAAGTACGATGCTTTCTTTGCGTGATCATACTCATGCCGGCCCGCTTACGGTGTTGAAGAAAGATCACTTTGATAAAGTATCGCAGCAGACTTTGCGCTTTCAATCTACAGAATGGAAGCATATTTGTCAGCAGCATTTTCAGAGAGGATCCCAAAATCTATTTGGCGACCCACAGGAGCCAGTGCAGGTAGCCACTGGAATATCACAGTCAGATCTTCTATGTAAACTTGCAATGAATCCAACAAAAGAGCTCGTTGCTCACCTGACAGCAACATCTGAAGGTCGCACTATGTTACGAACAGCGCTCCGGAGTGGTGACCTCTTTGGGGACCAGATCTTGCCCTTACTCACAGAGCTTTATGTTGATACGACTCTCTCGCCGACAGAACGTAAAGCACTCACTCGATTGATTCGATTCACGTATCATTACGTTGAAGGTGCTTTTCTTTTTGAGCATATCCAGGACCGACATCCGAAAGTTGCTCACCTTGCTCAAGCTGTCACGCTATCGCGACTTGAATCTCGTAAGTTATCGTGGGATCAGAAGAAAGAATGGCTTAGCTCAATCTTTCCTGCATGCAAAGATGTACTACTCGGAGCGCGTACAACAGACCGAGTTCGTATACTTATGACTGCGATGTTTGGTAATCAGCATCACTATAATAAGACATTCCCTGGTAAGCTTGCTCACTGTATTGCGAAGCTCTATGTATCCGAAGAGCTCTCAAGCGAAGATCGTTCACATATGGTACACGTGCTTACCTCCTTAGGGGATACATCAGTAGTACCATGCATCAAAGATGCGTTTCGTAACACAGCAGATCCTGAGCGACGTCTTTGCTATCTTTCTACGGCAGCAATGCTTGGTGATATGGAGAGTGCGCTTCGTTATTTACAGCAGCCAAGCGCAGATACACAGAGTAGTTTAGTCACAATATTGCAACGACTCTATAATGTGCAGCCGATAACAGAGCAAGATCTGTTTGAAGTTCCGCACACGACTTTTCATCCACGTATCTTAGTAGATATTGCATCGCCAACTGCATATGCTTCTCTTCTCTCTGTTTTTGAAACAAGTCGTGCTCATCTAGAGTTCAATGTTGAGCACCATGGATTTTTGCAGCGCCTGAAAGCACATTTGTTGAATCCTCCATCTGGAACACCTGAAAAGACTGCGCAAAGGGGGATAGCATTTGCAGAAGCTTTGGATGCGTGTGAGGAGCTGCGAATTAAAGCACCGTTTCGATTTAGTGCTGCAACGCTTCAGCGTCTTGTTGCAGAGCGAAAGCGACTCCATAAGCAAGGCAATGACTTAGAAAAAACTGCGATACTCTTTGCTGCAAGTCGTTATGCTGATCACAATGGAGCTCTCTATGATCTAGAGCCAGTTACAAATGATCTTATGGCGCATGGGTATCGTGTTCTGTATTTTGAAGCTCATGCAACGCAAGCTATGAGAGAGCTTGTCATGTTAAAAGAACGTTATCAACTTGAGCCTGATGTCTTATTGCTTGCAGCACATGGCACACGTCATGGATTG
>JBILLA010000205.1:0-4258 GCA_044376365.1 Bdellovibrionota bacterium
TACACTGTTTTTGCTTCACTTTTTTTACCCGCTCACACTTCTTTCTTTGGCCGCTTCTCGAATTCTTGCCCTCGGTGTCTTGAGTTTGTTTTTATCTTCATGCCTGATTGCTGCTGCTGGTCGTATTTCACTCGAAGAGGCCCAACGTCGCACCGTAGAACTTTTAATCGGCAATACTCTTCTTGGTTTTGGTGGCGCAAGTCTTTTAGGGTTTGCACTCTTACAGTCACATGCATTGCTGTTTTGGGTTATTGCTATCGTTGCAGCCAACGATATTGGTGCATATTTTATCGGAAAGCTTATGGGTAGTAGGAAGCTTTCACGTTTTATCTCTCCTGGTAAATCGGTCGAAGGTGCAGTTGGTGGATTACTGCTTGGTATTATCGTTGGATGCCTGCTTACATCGATGCAGATCGTCGTCGTGCCAGTTCCAGCAATGATTGCTGCAGTTTGTATTGGAGTATTTGGGCAATGTTTCGACCTGATGAAAAGTTTTATCAAGCGTATCGCGGGTGTCAAAGATAGCGGTACTCTTTTGCCAGGCCATGGCGGTTTTTTAGATCGTTTAGATGGTATTCTAGGGGGATCCCTCGGTCTGCAAGTGCTTTTCATCTTATATGCAGTGTAATGCTATGAGTATTGTACCTCTTCATCCCTCTGAGCCTTTGTCGTTAAAACTACAGCGAAAAAAAGTTGCTCTTTTTGGAGCAACTGGATCTATTGGTACCTCTACTGTTGATATCCTTAAGCGTTTTCCTGAGCGTTTCGAAGTTGCTTGTCTTGTAGCTGGTGCAAATCGGTCGCTGCTCTTGGAACAGATAGCGCTCTTAAAGCCTTCTGTTGTCGTTGTAGCATTGCCTGCGCAGGATGATGGCCTTTGTGATAATGATTTTGTTGCTCAAGCAATCAAACTGCATCCATCTCTTGAAGTGCGGTTCGGTCAGGATGGTGTGCGTGAAGCAGCAAAGTGTTGTGACTATGATATTATGGTTGCTGGCATCGTTGGAATTGCTGGTCTTGATTCAGTGTATGAAGCGGTCGTGCGTGGGAAGCAGATTGCACTTGCGAATAAAGAGTCCATGGTGTGTGCAGGTGAAATGCTGACCACCCTGGCAGCGCAGACTGGTGCATCATTTCTTCCTGTTGATAGTGAGCACAGTGCATTGTGGCAAGCTCTGCAGGGCAATCACCGTGAAGATGTGAAGCGTTTTATATTAACTGCTTCAGGTGGTCCGTTTCTGCACACGCCACTATCCGACCTTGAGACAATTACTCCTGCTCAAGCACTCAAACATCCAAAGTGGACGATGGGTGCAAAAGTAACGATTGATTCATCAACACTGTTCAATAAGTGCCTTGAATTGATTGAAGCGTATTGGCTCTTTCGCGCTCGTCGCGATGAGCTCTCTGTTGTGATTCATCCTGAAAGTATCGTTCATAGCTCTATTGAATACCGTGATGGTACCCATATGTTTCAATGCTCTGTTCCTGATATGAAAGGTGCTATCGGATATGCATTATCGTATCCTGCTGGACGATTGGATTCTCTTATGGAGCCGCTTTCTCTAGCAGCGCTTGGTGCGCTTCATTTTTATGAAGTCGATACGAATAAATTTCCTGCTATAACCTTTGCTGATAAAGTTCTTGCTGGAACTTCTGGTGATAGCGTGGTGCTGAATGCAGCCGATGAGATTGCTGTGTCCCGCTTCCTCAAGGGAGAGCTCCCCTGGATCAAGATACCGTCCTTCATTGAGGGCGTTTTAGAGCGTTTTGGGGGGCAAAAAGTCCATACAATTGATGATGTTGCAGCTCTGAATAATAGAGTAAAATACGAGGTTCTATGAGTTTATTTGCGATTGTTATTCTCGGTGCGCTGATTTTTTTTCATGAGCTTGGTCATTTTCTTGTAGCCAAACTCTGTGGTGTTGGTGTTGTTGAATTTGCTGTTGGCTTTGGGCCAAAGCTTCTGACTACAGTCTATCATAACACGCGATATTCAATTCGTCTTATACCGCTTGGTGGTTACGTTAAGATGGCAGGCGAGACACAGGAAGCAGTTGATGATCAATCATCAGCAGTTGAAGTGCTTGAACCTCATGAAGTGCATCACTTGGATCATCGTCCTGGATGGTTCATCCACAAGCCGCTTGCTGCTCGTGCTGCAACTGTTTTTGCGGGCCCGCTCTTTAATTTTATATTTGCATATGTGCTCGCTATTCTTGTGCTTGTGCAGTTTGGTGTTGCAAAGCCTACTGATTCCACTGTGATTGGTGATGTCATTGAAAAATACCCTGCTGCGCTTGCAGGAGTGCATGTAGGTGACCAAGTGCTTAAGATTAATGATGTCACTATCACTGCATGGCCACAGATTCGTGAGCAAGTGCTTGCGATTGGAGATAGTGGTCCTATACAGATGACAGTGCTTCGTGACGGTCAAGAGATGACATTCGATCTACGCAGTAAAGAGATCGGTGGCGAAGTTGATTATCTTATGGGCTCGGGTAAGGGCGATAAGTCATTTATGATCGGCGTCTCGCAGAAAACTGATATCGAAAAAGTCAGCCTTTCACAGAGCTTCTCGCAGGCTGGTTTCTATGTTGCTTACCTTTCATATATGAACGTCAAGAGCATCTGGGGGCTTTTAAAGGGGATGATATCGCCTGAGCATCTTGGTGGTCCCATTAGTATTATGAAAGAGGCTGCAAAGAGTGCATCCAGTGGTCTTGAAAAGACTTTAAACTTCATGATTTTCCTCAATGTTGGCCTTGCCGTGCTAAACTTGCTTCCTATTCCAGTGCTTGATGGAGGTCATCTCTTGTTCTTCCTTATTGAAGCTGTTCGTGGAAAACCCCTTGGCTTACGTGCGCAAGAGTATGCATCACGTGTTGGTATGTTTGCGCTCTTAGCGCTTATGCTCTATGCGTTGACTAATGATATTCGTGGTTTGTTTTAAGTGTTGCCATCGTTTCCGCTGTTAGCAATTGATACATCGAGTCGTGCAGGATATGTCGCACTGTGGAAAGATCGTCACCAATGTGTTGCACATAAGATACATGAAGTTGATTCTCATAATGAAAAACTTGCCGAAGTTGTTGATCGTGCCTGTTCAGAACTGAGTCTCTCTGCGAAACAGATACGCTCTGTATTTTTTGGTGGGGGTCCTGGTTCTTTTACCGGTCTTCGTATTGGGGCTAGTTTTGTTATCGGTCTTTTGATTGGTGCAGATAGTCTGCCAAGCGATACGCCAGTCTTATACGTTTCACAAAGCTTAGAAGTATTCGCAAGGGGGCTGTTACATGCGATGCCTGCCTTTCCTGACGTGCTGATTGCTGCTGATGCAAGACGCGATGAAGTATATGCATTTGCTCTTTCTGCTGATGGTCAGATAGTGGTTCCCCTTGGCATCTATCCAGCTCATCCACGCCCTGGGGCATGTACTGTGCCGTCAGGGGGAGAGCCCCATGATCCTGCCAACTTCAGTGCTGACCAATTTCTGCATGGCGTTCTGGCTACGCTAGAGGCTCAACCCTCTTCGGTTAAGCCATATGGTATCAATGAGCTAGCCCAGCTTGAGCTCCACTATCTACGTGAGGTTGCTGCGAAAACTATAGCTGAACGCTCTTCAGGCAAGGCACCAGGCTCTGTGTCGTAAGCGTGTATGTATTAAAACGTTGACAAGGGTATGCTTTTCCAGCTTTAATTGTAGAGACAAGAGGTTGTTTTTCTCTCAAGAGACACTCTTCCTAATTGCCAACCAGCAAAATACTCAATTAAGTTGATACTCAATTCTGTCTTTTGCAAACGTAAGTCTGCCAAGTATTGTTGCTGAAGCACCTTATCGTAAATGGCAGCCCCTGACACCTAAACATTAAATCCAACCATACATTCGATATATCAACTAAATAAACCTCAGAAATAATATGGCAACAGAAGCAGGTACACGCAGTAATAAAAACTTTCGCGGCAAACCACAGGGTCGCGGACATAGTCATGGTGGTCAAGCAAAACGTGGCGGGCACTACTCTAAACAACAAGAACAAGTGCATGATGATTTTGACATGCAAGATGATGTTGAGGTGGCACAATCATCAAGTACAAGTGACTCAGGTCACGGTTCCACACTCGCTGCAGGTGCGATGGCGGGTATGCCGATGAACCTCAATGAGCTTAAGCGCCTCAAGCCAGAAGACCTTGTGAAGACTGCAGCACAGTTTGAGATTGAAAACGCAAGTAATATGCGTCGCTCGGATCTGATCTT
>JBILLA010000206.1:0-4252 GCA_044376365.1 Bdellovibrionota bacterium
TTTCTAATCAGAAGGAGTAAAATTGCATCATGATCAGCAGGAATCCCTTTCGCAACAAGTGCATCTTCTCCTGTATGTGAAAATACATACACTGCAGCATCATGGAGTAACGCTGAAATACATTGCAAGAATGCTGCTTTGACTGTTGGTTTACCACCAATGTCTGCAGGTCTGTCAGCCAAAGCATGATACTTTACTTGCGCTGCTGAGTTAAAGCACGTATCAAGCAGATGCGCCCAGCGACTAATCTTACCGACTGTCAGTTTACTATTAATATTTTCCCTGCTGTATGCACTTTGCGGAGCAACCATAACCCCAGGCAAACGCTTAACTTCTGGGCAAGTAAAAATATCATTAATGAATTCACGAATGGCAGTATTAAAAAGTCTGCCAGTCCAATTATTTGTTTTCGAACGCTGAAAAAATTCAGTTGTGGTTAGATCGTAAAATACAGAAAGGTGCTGACTAGAAAAAGTTTTGTCTGCGGATTCTACAGGAAGAGGAACAAGGGAGTTGTCTTCTATAGGCGTGACATCCGGCGAGCAGTGCTGCAATACAATTTTTGCACCAGCAACTACTTCTTTACCAAGCTTCACGTGCCGTGAAGCATTAAACGCCGTCACATCCATAAGTCCGAACATCGTAACAATAATGCCACCCCTACTCAAACGATGGTTGGATACCAAGAGCCCATAAATCCCCCCTAAACAATCCTCAATATGCTCCTCATGCCCTAAAATGACGGCAGACTGCCTCTCTAACCTGCCTAAACAAGACTACATCCTAAGGTTAACCATCAAGGGCAGTTGTTGCTTATTTATGACTACACGCCATCGCCTCAACGTTGAACATGTGGGCTTGATAAAATTGCATCCTACTTGTTACGACATGCCTCTATCGTAAAAATTCGCTATTCCGATTAGACGCACCCGCATACATCACTAAGGAATAATAATATAAAAAAACGTACGACTATTTATTCAACTAATAGATAAAGATACCCAGAGTTTTTTGCAGGCTGAAGAGAAATAATTAAACATTAGTTATGGTTAATTTAGCCACATACCAGGCATAAACAAGCAAATAACTTCTTACTGACAAGAGAGTTATTTATTGATATTAATAGCAATGATTATTGTCTTCTTATAAATATGACTCTCAAAAAACTCTCCTCTTCTTCTAAGAATTCCCTATATCAAACCCAAGAAACTAGGATTGGTGAATATATTTTTACCTCACCTTTTTCTCGAGCCATTTGCAATAACCCCGAAATTTTTGGAGTACAATATACTGATCATCTTCGTGAGGCCTGTACTCTTGCACTTCTATCACTACGCGAAGCAAACGTAATTCAACTACAAGAGACTTCAACCTGCGTTCTTAATATCCTACGCGGGGGGCTAAATTTTGGCTTACGAGAAGCCCTTGCTAACGCCTATGCTTGGAATCGCCACTCCTCTGCTTTCCTCTCAGCTCAACGCGAACAAGACCCGAAAGATCCTGACTGTTGGTATATTACAGAAAATACCTACGCTAAATTTGAACTCGATGGCACTGTTTCCATTATCCTAGGAGATGTTATTGCTACAGGCAGCAGCCTCAAGTTCGGCCTACAAAAAATTATCAAATGGTGCCAAGAGCATAGGACTTTAGTAAAAAACATAGTTGTTTTTACAATCGGCGGCCCTCGTTCAACTGAAATTTTATCCCAAATTAGCGATGAATGCAGAATACATTTCGTTGGTTTTGAAAAAACAATCCTCGTGTATCTTGAAGGAATTTTTTACGTACCATCACCTCAAGATACGTATCGTCTTGCCTTAAGCGGTACCGATCTAATGCGAACAAACTGCCTCATGGCTCCTGAATTCGAAGAAAGTCAACTCGAATCGCCCTTCTATCCACTCGAACGATGCACCATTTATGATGCAGGAAGTAGAGCTTTTCACATAGAAGAATATCTTAATGATGTAAGACACTACTGGAATCAAGTTAAAGCACTTGCAGAACAAGGGGTGACCTATGAATCTTTCACCAGGGAGCGCTGTCCATACGTACAAGAAAAAGGACTGTTACTCGATAAAGATCTGTTTGCTATCGCAAAAGAAAGATTACAGCGACTTCCTCACCCTCTTACTTGATAATACCATAGCTATTTAATTTATTGATCAGTTCAGCAGCACCATTGCGCATATCAACTACTTCAATAAACGGAATACCGTCATTTATCCACTTCATCTCACCAAAGTGCTTTTGTTCATGTAATCTGCGCATCATTTCATAGATCCTATCTGCGATAAGATCTTGCTCAGCAAACCGCGCAATAATCAAAGGCTTAACACGCTTTCCTAACTTAATACGAATCTGGTTGCAGCGAGCAACGAATATAGCCTCTAAGAGCGTTCCATAACCACCAGGTGTAATAACAAATGCATCAGAGGCTTTAAAAAATTCATTCAAACGACTTGAAAATCGTGCATGGTGATGCTGAACAGTCTCTGGGTCATTCTGTTGTGGTTCAAAGGGCAAGTCTACGGTAAGTCGGAGCGGGCGTTTAATTCCAGCGTCTTTACCACCATAAGTAGCGGCTTCCATTGCACCTGGACCACCTCCGTTAATAATAGTAACGCCCTCCTGCGCTAGCCTATATGCCATGTCATACGTCAATTCATAGCAATTTAAATCGCTATTTTGAATTTTGTGCATACGACGAGAAGAACGAGCAGTACCAAAAATAGAAATACCTGTATGACCCTCTTGTTTATAAACAACCGATTCAAGCGCTGCCTCTATATGCATCAGTGGCGACAAGACAAGCTCCTCAAGCTGTGAAAACTCATGATCATATAAAACGCTTTTGCCAACTGTTTGCATTTGCTGCTCTTGATCTTCTCGGTGATTCTTAAAGTGCTCAATTGCATCAGCTGTTGAATCTACGATAGTAAATAAAGTAGCATCACTTGCGTTTTGAGCCTCTGGGTTCACAGTCGAGATAAAAGGAACACCGTAAATATCATCACGGAGGTAGGCCTGTGCAAGACTAGACATTACTCCCCAATCTCTTTCTCCACCAACGAGATAAATTGGAACCTTGGGAAGATGTCCGACCTGAACAAGCTGTAATACATAGGTAAATTTTAACCATGTACCAAGCCCAGGGTCTTCATCAAAAAAGATAGCACGAGCACCGGCAAATAAATTATCAAATGCAGGAAGAGCATTTTTGCTTAGTAGTGACCATGGCTCTCGATCTTGTCCAACTCGAATTACTTGAAAATGACCATCGGAGTTACGCGACCCACCAGTCATATAATCAGCATCTATCTCTGCAATTTTCTCAAAAAACTCAGGAGCAGTTCTTCTTGAAGATTGAACAGCTGTTACGAGAGGGCGCTCACCACTTCTTCTATGATAGTACGTGTGGTGCAGACGGAGCTTATAGAGCGCGTCGGTGACATCTTGAATATTCTGGTGAAGAATTTCTAACGCACTACCTTCTTTAGGAAGTTGACCATTATAATGACGCTCAATAACTGACTGTGATCGCTGTATAGATTTATTAAAATCACGAAGTAACTGTAGCTCTACTAGATCAGTGTCTTGAGTTTTATTGTTTATTGTTGAACGCTCAACAGCTGAACCAACAACTCCATGAAAGGCATTAAGACGAAGTTTAATATCTCGCAGGGACAAAGCTTCTGAACCCACTGTGATATAAGGACCACTTCCAATTGTTACCGCAGGAAATTGAGTTGCATCAGGATTGAATATTTGGGTTTGTAAAGAGCGCATAGGTAATACTGAGTTCTAGACCGGCATAGTATTCCTTAAATCACAGTTCTACTCAAAAAAACCTCCTTCCCCATAAGATAAAATCTCATATCGAGGTCATTTCTACCTATTTATAGAGCTCAACAACTGTTAAATAGGTCATAGGTATTGACCAAGAGATCGACTCTCAGACTGATGTAAGCACCACCGCAGAGGTGATTTTCTTAAATATAATCAACATCTTATGCTGCCGCTTCCTCACCTTTTTTCGCACGCTTTTTAGCAGGTGCTTTCTTCTTTGGCTCTGGTTTTTCTTGCTCTGACTTTGGTGCCTTGGCTGAGGCAGTTTTTTTCGCAGCTCCACGCTTCTTCTTTCCACCAGCTGCAGCACGCGCCTCAATAAGGGTCATAGCTTCGACGATAGTGAACTGCTCAATATCAACTCCCTCAGGAAGGGTTGCGTTGGTTTCACCGTCAGTCA
>JBILLA010000050.1:0-13524 GCA_044376365.1 Bdellovibrionota bacterium
ACAACCTACAACAGCTCAGTAATTCAAAGCTATAGTATCACGCCAGAGACACTCAAGCGTGTTATAGCAAGAGAGCAGCAAGAGCTTGTCCGTAGAGAAGCTCTCTATAGGGGGTCTCAAACGACTCTACAATGTGAGGGGAAAACAGTTATCCTGATTGATGATGGCATTGCAACAGGTGCATCCATACGTGCTGCCTATGGAGCTTTAAAAGAGCATCGGGCAACGCAAGTTATTATCGCCGTGCCAGTTGCACCCCCCGAAACTTGCCAAGCATTACAAACGCAGTACGGAGACCAAGCATGTATTTGCTATGCCACCCCTGAACGTTTCCAGGGAGTTGGTCAATGGTATGAAGATTTTCATCAACTTGAAGATTATGAAGTGACAGAATTCATTACAAAGCGTGCAGATGAGATAGCAAAGAGAAAATCACCATAGGATTCAACGCATTTCATAAGGCACAGCTCTTGCTCCAAAAGTGCAAGCAAAGATACCTCGATGCAGATGGTACACTTACATAAGGAGACTAAGACATGAAATCAGATAAACAGCTTCAACAGGATGTACTTGATGAACTCAAGTGGGATCCATCAGTTGATGCTTCACAGATTGGAGTTACTTCAAAGGAAGGCATTGTGTCCTTAAGCGGATGCGTGACCGTCTATTCAGAAAAGATGAATGCTGAAGATATTGCAAAACGTGTGCAAGGGGTCAAAGCAATCGCCAATAACCTGGAAGTAAGAATTGCTGGCTACTCAGAACGAACCGATACCGATATTGCTGCAGCTTCGGTCCATGCGCTGAAATGGAATGTTTCAGTACCAGCCGATAAAATAAAAGTATGCGTGAGTAATGGATGGATAAACCTTGAAGGACAAGTTGACTGGAGCTTTCAAAAAGATGCTGCATTTCGTGCAGTCCGAGACCTTCTTGGAGTCAAAGGAGTTACCAATGAAATTTCAGTAAAACCAACTGTAAAAACGACTGAAATACATCACAAAATAAAAGCAGCACTTCATCGTAACGTCGAAATAGATGCGAATACCATTAAAGTTGAAGCAGTCGATGGAAAAGTCACTTTACAGGGCAAAGTGCGCTCGTGGGCAGAAAAAGAGCAAGCAGAGCGAGCTGCTTGGATGGCTCCAGGGGTCTCGCAAGTGAAAAACGAAATAAGTATTACGCTGTAAGATCTTTGTGACACAGCTCGCTACAAAATAAGTGGCGAGCTGCATTACTCAATTCGCAACATTTAATATACAAGTATCAATCATGTATTTTCATCATATCATCATTACAACTGATCTTTCTGATGTATCCAATCAAGCTGTTGCATATATCGTCAAACGTATACCGAATGAAGTGGAACAAATTACTCTTCTGACTGTCATTGCCGAGTGGCCACTGATGATTATTCCAGGAGAATACATTGTCGATCCGAAAACAATTCAAGAGTACAACACCAACCTCTATGCAACTCGTAAAGAAGAGCTTGATGCAGTCGCTCAAAAGTATTTCCCAAAAGATCAGGTCAGTACGGTGGTTATCTCATCTCCTTCGTCTGCGGGCATTGAAATCTGCACCTACGCAGCAGAAAATAAATGTGACCTGATTGTCATTGGTAGCCATGGCGCTGGCTTTCTTGAAAACCTTTTTATAGGAAGCACCGTACAGAAAGTATTAAAAAACACCCCCTGCCCCGTACTGGTCATACCGAATGCTCAGCGATAGGTGCCTACGTACTACTGAGCTACCCAGCCACCATCAACAAGCAATGCGTGCCCTGTCACAAAACTTGATCGCGAGGAACAAAGCCAAACAACAGCATCGGCAATTTCCTCTGGTTGCCCGATGCGCTTTATTGGCTCTGCACTGATAAATTGCTTGCGAAGCTCTGGATGTCCAGTGGTAATTCGATCAATCATTGGTGTCTGTATGACACCGGGCGAAACTGCATTGATTCGAATATTCAATGCTGCATATTCAAGTGCGGCTGTCTTGGTGAGCCCAATCAAGCCATGCTTACTGGCAACATAGGCTGGCATCTCGGGGATACCAATATGCCCTGCTACTGAAGCACAATTCACAATTGCACCTGATCCATGTTTGAGCATTTGAGGTATCTGGTATTTCATACAGAGCCATACCCCTTTCAGATTTGTATTCATAATCGTGTCCCAGTTTTGTGTTGTGCACGATGCAGTATCGGCGCGTTGCCCCTCAATGCCAGCATTATTAAAAGCTGCATGAATTTGTCCGAATGTTGAAACAGCTTCATGCACCAAGCTTGCAACATCTTCTTCTTGGGATACATTACATCGCTGGTACATTGTCCGTGTTCCAGACACTTCAAGTTCTCGGGCAAGCTGGATTCCATCTTTATCATTCACATCAGCAAGGACAAGGGTTGCGCCCTCTTTCGCACAAGCACGCGCTGTGGCACGCCCAATGCCTGTAGATGCGCCAGTAATAATTATCACTTGATCTTGTAGCTGTTTTTCCATTTTTTTCTCTATGCTCACTATACATGCAGGGAATACTTCTGATTGAACCTCTCTTACTTGCAAAAGCTATGCCCAAAGCCTCAAGGTTATCGTTTCAAGAGAGCCCGAAGCTTGGCCAATGTTCTTGAGTTCACGATATCTTTTGCAGTAAGCCAGCCACGTCGAGCTTGACCCACACCGTATCGCAAATAATCAAAGTCATGCACGCTATGTGCATCTGAGCCAATGGCTATGCACACGCCAACATCCTTCGCCATACGACAATAGATGTCCGCGATGTCAAGCCGTTTTGGGTGCGCATTCAGTTCAATGAAGCATCCTGCCTGTTTTGCATGCTGCATGATTCGCTCTATATCAATATCGTACCCTTTTCTTGATCCAAGTAATCTTCCTGTCATATGTCCTATCGTTCGACAGTATCGATTATCAATCGCACGCATCAATCTATCTGTTTGTTTACTGCGAGAAAGATGAAACTGAGAATGAATTGAACAAACAACATAGTCGAGCTCTTTGAGGATTGCATCTGGCAGATCGAGTGAGCCATCTTCAAGAATATCAACTTCAATCCCACTCAAGATCGTGCAACGAGTACTTTTTACACGCAAAGAATCAATCTTTTTCATTTGCGCTTTCAACCCCTGCACGTCTAGACCTCCTCGCAGCTTTGAATGATCCGTCACAGCAATATACTGATACCCAAAGCCTTGTGCAGCAGCGAGCATCTCTTCAAGAGACGCTTGACCATCTGAGGCAAGGGTATGGAAATGAAGATCTCCTTTGATATCATCGCGATCGACGAGGGTTGGAAGTTCCTTACGTTCGGCTGCTTCTATCTCACCAGTATTTTCCCGTAATTCAGGGGGAATAATCGGAAGCCCAACGGCACGATACATATCACGTTCAGTACGACCTGCTATTTTTTTCTGTTTCTTAAAGACGCCATATTCATTGATTTTTAGGCCCTTTTTAACACCACGCTGACGAATCGCTATATTGTGCGAAACTGAGCCTGTAAAATAATGAAGTGCAGCGCCAAAGGACTCAAGGGGCACCACTCGCAGGTCAATCTGACACCCTGAATGTAAGAGTACCGAAGCACGTGTACTCCCCTTTGATAGCACTTCTTTTACATCATCATACCCAGTACAGGCATTGATAATTGGGATAGACCGCTTTGCAGCGACCACAAGATCAATATCACCAACTGTCTCTTTATAACGGCGCAAGCTTCCAGCAACTTCAATTTGTTCAGGCCGACACTGCTGGATGATATAGGCTACAAGCTCATGAGCTATCGGCTCAGCAACATCAAGTGTCATGCGCTGCGCACTATCAAGCGAATGCTTGGATAACGACGCTTTCATTTTTTTAGTTAATAGAGGACCAAAACCAGGTACTCCTTTGAGCCTATCTTTTTCAAAGGCTTCTCTTAGATCTTGCAGCGACCGAATCTTGAGCCTATCCCGAAGCATCTTGACGCGTTTAGGACCAAGCCCATCTATCTGCAAAAGCTCTCGTATGGACGGGCCAACTCTTTTTTCAGCCTGACAAAGCATCTGCAAGGATCCAGTGCGTACAAGCTCTTTTATTTTACCTGCTAAATCTTGACCAATACCAGGCAGCGTCGACAGGTCGACTCCATCTTTGAGGAACACATAAAGCTGTGTGGGTTGAGATGCAATGACACGTGCAGCATTACGGTAGGCACGTATGCGGAATGGATTAGCCCCTTCAATCTCGAGAAGGTCGGCAAGGTTCAAAAATGCTTCGGCTACAGCTGCATTAAGAACGGGCATATGAAGCACCAATCGCTATGCCCGTTCATCCAATGTTATTTCACGATAAATGCAAGTTTTACACTTGCATGGTATTCAACAAGGCTGCCCTTATCAATTTTTGCACTGAACTTACATACCTCAATACCAGTGATTCCTTCGATGCTTTTCGAAGTTCGTTTTATAACCTCTTCAACCGCATCTTCAAAGCTTCGCTGCGATACCCCTACAAGCTCAATAATTTTAATCGTTCCATGTTCTATGACTTCATGCGACATAATTCCTCCTTAAGATAGTAACTGTTCATTCGCTGTACTATCTCTAAGAGCAATTGCTATACCAGCTCGCTTTACATGCACTCCGCAGCAGCAACATAGAGCACAACAATACCACACACGCCAGCCAGGATACTTCCCGACAACGGTTCCAAATTTAATAGCGGGCCAATGCTTGTATAGGGCACAATAAGAGTAGCAAAAATAACACCAACCGTAGCACCAACCAAATACCGGCTTGGGTGGCTGTAAAGAAAAGGACGTCTTGTTCGAATCACTAATACAATAAGCGACGCTGAAATAATTGATTCAGTAAACCAACCTGTCTGAAACATACGCTCACTTTCTTTTAACCACAAAAGCATACCAAAGGTTGCAAAATCAAAGAGCGAGCTCAAGGAACCATAGAGCAGCATAAAGCGCTTTAAAGCGCTCGTATCAAGACGTCTTGGTTTTTCAATCAGCTCTGGATCTACTTCGTCCGTAGCGATCGCCATCTCTGGCAGATCAGTTAATACATTCATTAATAATATCTGCTTCGGAAGCAGTGGCAGAAATGGCATCATGCTGACCGGAAAGAGCGAAGCGCCCATCATGCTAAACATATTGCCAAAATTCGCACTCGTCGCCATGTAGATATACTTGAGGGTATTTGCAAATACTTTACGCCCTTCTTTAATACCAGCAACGAGCACCATAAGTCCACGTTCTAACATAACAAGGTCAGCAGCTTCTTTTGCAACATCCACTGCACTCGATACCGATATTCCAACATCAGCAGCATGAATGGCAGAGCAATCATTAATTCCATCACCAAGAAAACCGACGACATTCCCGCGTTTTTTGAGCGCTAAAATTAATCGCTCTTTTTGATTCGGTTCAATTTCAGCAAAGACATCAACATCCTGCACTTGTTGCATAAGCGCTTCATTACTAAGCGTCCGCAGTGCAGAACCTGTTATAATATTTTCCGATGGAAGGCCTATAAGCCCTGCAACATGAGCAGCAACAAAATGATTATCACCTGTTATCATTTTAAGACACACACCAAGACTATGCAGCTCTGCAACAGTTGCAACAATGTCTTCTCGAATTGGGTCTTCGAGGAGTAAAAAACCTAAAAATGTCATGCCTTCTTCTTCAGCGCTTCGGTTATCCCTGACTTCTTGCTGAACCAATTTTGATGCAACACCAAGTACACGGTATCCTTTGGTACTATAATCAGCATAAAGCCTTGTTAACTCTTCTTGATACAGTGCAATCGGCTCATCGCGATCTGCCGCTGCATGCAGCATTTTGCAGCATGCTATGACTTGCTCGAATGCCCCCTTACAGATTAACGTTTGAACTCCACCTGATTCGAGAACGACACTGACTCGCTTTCGAGTAAAATCGTATGGTATCTCTCGAATAAATTTGTAGCTATTTTTGAGTGCGCTTGATGCGTCCTGCATCAAAGCAGTATCAGTGGGATTTTGAAAACTACACTGAAAAAGTGCATTGAGCTGCGCTGCCTGCAACACAGGACCAGACACATGCCCATGCACATCGAATGCATGATGCACCTGTACAAGACCTTGCGTGAGTGTTCCGGTTTTATCGCAACAAAGAACATCCATACTACCAAAGTTTTCAATCGCCTCAAGACGCTTTACGATGACATTTACTTTTGCTAATTCCTGAGAGCCTTTTGATAGGTTTGCCCCAATAATTGCAGGCAGTAGCTGGGGAGTTAATCCTACAGCAAGCGCAAGAGCGAACAGGAACGACTCAAGCACTGGTCTTTCGAAATATACATTGACTGCAAAAACGCCAAAGGTCAGCATAAGCGTGAGTTCAATAAGCAGGTAGCCAATATGTCGAATACTTTTTTCAAACTCATTCTCAGGAGGACGCAACGAAAGCTGCTCTGAGATATGTCCAAATTCAGTTTTCTTCCCTATACACACAACCACCATGCGGCCTTGACCACTCACAACATGAGTTCCAAGATAAAGGGTATTCAATCGCTCACAGAGGGCTGTGGTGACAGGAAGCTCTCCTGGTCGTTTCTCAAGCGGAAAGGACTCTCCGGTAAGAGCAGCTTCACTCACAAATAAACTTTGGGCCTCTAATAAGTACCCATCTGCAGGAATCACCGTACCAGCTTTGAGCAATAAAACATCTCCAGGAACGACTCGCGATATTCTTAATGCAAAAGCTTTTTCATCCCTGAGTACGGTCACTTTCCCCTCAACTAGCGACAAGAGTGTCGCCATGGCACTGCCTGCTTGATACTCACGAATATAGGTTAAGGTAGCACTCGCAACAATAATCACAAATATAATAGTTGCGTCGACATGACTACCAACTCCCCATGACAGCAGAGCTGCTACCAACAGAAGAATTATAATTGGGCTCTTAAATTGTCGAAGAAATATTGACCAGTGACCCAGATCCGCACCATCAACAATTCTATCCTTATCGTATTGTACAAAACGCTTTCGAGCCTCTGCTGAAGAAAGCCCCTGGTACGAAGTTTGGAGCAATGTTAGTACTCGTTCGCTTGAATACGACCAGTACGCATCTAATACTTGCAAAGATACAAGCGTCACTTAAAATTCAAATCGTGCTGGCAATGGCCAGCAGCGCTGCTTACAGAACAGCACTTGATACAGCTCAAGCGTTGAATCATCGTAACAGGCTTCACAAATTTGTAAGTAGTAGTTCCACATTCGATAAAACTGCAAATTAAAGTTACTACTTAACTTTCGTATCTCGGGCCACTGATCTCTGAATCGATCTTTCCATGACCGAAGTGTATGCGCATAGTGAGCATGTAAATTCTCGATATGCCCCGTGAGCAGCCCTGCTCGTCGCATCTCTCTCGTTAACTCTTCTAAACGCGGCAATCGGCTGCCTGGAAAAATATACTTTCCTATCCATGGATCAGTAGGGATGCTTGGATCTTCCTCAAGCCCAATAGTATGAAGGAGTGCGACACCATCATCTTTTAGAAATTGGTTCACTTTTTTGAAAAAAACTGGATAGGAATCATATCCAACGTGCTCAAACATACCGATGCTTACGATGAAATCGAATCTCCCCGTAAAGGTTCGATAGTCACAGAGGTGCACGCTTATTCGGTCTGCTAGCCCTTCTTCTTGTATGCGTTCATGTGCATATTGATACTGCTCTTCACTCAGCGTAATACCAACACCAGTAATCTGTGGGTACTTTTTTGCAGCATGAATTAACATACCACCCCATCCACATCCTATATCAAGTATTGAACCACCCTTTTCCAATCCAAGCTTTGTGCAGATGCGGTCATACTTCTGACGTTGCATGTCTTCAAGGGAATCATCTTCGTTCTTTAAATACCCACATGAATACGTCATAGAGCTATCAAGTATCTGTTTAAAAAAGTCATTACCGAGATCGTAATGCATTTGAATATCTTTTTTTGCGGTCTGCAAAAATCGAGGGTTTGTCATATACCGCTGGACCAGCAAACGAAGCATAAGCTTGAGATTTCCTTTCACTCTATATTCAAGCCGATTTGAAAAAATGACCTTAAAGAGATTGACTAAATTATCTCCTGACACATCCCACCATCCAGCCATATAACTTTCACCGAGTGCGAGTGAGCCTCCCTGAATAATTTTTTCGAAAAAACTAGGGTGATGTACTTTGAGCTCTGCCTGTGGGCTCGCACCTGGTGTCCCGAAAACTGTTCTCGATTTTTGGTGATCCTCTATTATGAGCGATCCTACTTCTATTTCATTAAGGAGATCATAAACTATTTGCTGGGCACGTGAGCGGATCGGATAGACTTGACGCAGTGTTACGACAGGAGCGAAATTTTCTTCGGTTGTGATATCTTGTGTCGCTAATTCCATAAGAGTCATCCTTTCAAAGTCAATATCTGTTCTCTTAGCAAAAGCTATACCCGGGCAGACTGCATGCTTATTTAGAGCGCAAGCTGTTTTGGTGTCTCTTTAAGATATTCGCTAAACCATACAGCTGCCACTTTGGCAACATCAAAGAGCTCTTGCCCCTCCTCAAAAAGATGGTACGCCCCTGGTATGACAACAAGTTGCTTCACACCTGAAAGCTGCTGCATCGCTTGCTCATTTAATCCTAATACTTCTTTATCATTGCCGCCGACGATGAGTAAGGTTGGGCATGTTACAGAGGATAAATCGTTCCCTGCCAAATCTGGACGACCACCTCGCGATACGACGGTTCGTACTTTATCTTTAAGAATTACTGAAGCTCTCAATGCTGCCGCAGCTCCAGTGCTTGCACCAAAATACCCAATTGGGAGTGGATGATCTTTCAGTGTATCAATGAGCCAGCAAGTGGTATCCACAAGTCGATGGGTTAAAAGCTCTATATTAAAACGATTGACGCTATCGCGACCCTCTTCAGTGGTCAGAAGATTAAACATAAGCGTAGCAAGGTGGTACTTATGAAGCATATGCGACACAAACTTATTTCGTGGACTCGCTAGGCTACTGCCTGAGCCGTGGGCAAAGACAACAATTCCCTGTGCTCCAACTGGGATAACAAGCTCTCCATCGAGCAAGGTACGATTTAAAAAAATCTCAACAATATTACCCTCTGGTTTTTCATACTCCATAGTTACTCCATGCGATTATGGGTTTCTCAATGTAGAGCCTCACCGTGAAAGACAGCAAACCGTATGCCCAGATGTCATATTACTTACCTCTTGTGATAGGCACAGCTCTTGCTCAAGCAACACCTCATAGAGATATGCAGAAATAACTCTGGCATGATTCGATTCTTTTTACCTGAGGAGATAACTATGAAATATCAAGCACGAATGACACTTGGTGTTCTTGTCATTACAATGTTGGCAGCTTCTGGCTGTGCTACTCGATCATCGGCACGTGACGCTCGCGATCAAGCAGACCGTGCTCTTGGCGTTGCTCAAGAGGCAAATCAAACGGCGCATGAAGCAGATGAGCGCTCACAGAGAACAGAAGAAGCACTGCATCGCTCATTTAAGAAATCAATGCGTAAATAAATTATGAGAGTACCGCTGGCTGTTTAGTGATACGGCTCGCGGTGCCCTACAATGACAGGGATGCCATTACCTAACTCAGTCACAAGCTCAACGCGCTCATCATCAATAACAGTGTCAGGGGTTGCAGCTCGCTCTACATACTCCATCACAAGTGATGCATCAACAGAGTCAGCTTCTCGCTCTTCTGGATCAATTGGGCGGTGTACTTCAAGATAGAGGTCATGGCCTCTCCATCCAACTTTTATTGGTTTATCAAGAATAGTTACTGGCGTGCCAACAGTGACGAGTGCAAACAGCTTCTCAATATCTTCTGGATACAGTCGAATGCAGCCATGCGTCACTCGCATACCTATCCCAAATGCTTTGCGCTCGTCAGTACCATGAATTGCATAGTTAGAGATTCCTAAACGTAGCGCAAATTGTCCCATGGGGTTTTCTGGATCTCCTCCCGGAATCATAAGAGGGAGCTCAATGCCATCTTCATCACGAGCTTCCTTGCGAAGTGATGGTGTTGGAATCCAGACAGGATTACGCTCTTTTTTTGCAATTTTGGTTCGACCAAGGGGCGTTCTCCAGTCCATACGCCCGATACTCACAGGAAATGTCATCACAGAATCTGCTCCGGATGATGCTTTGGGTGGATAGTAGTAGAGTCGCAGCTCTGCAAGGTTAAGCACGACACCCTCACGAGGAGCACGAGGTAAAATATATCGACTTGGAATAATAATTCGTTGGTTCACAAAAGGTACCCACCTATCTACGTCAGGATTTGCCTTTATAATTTGGTCATAGCCAATATCGAATGCACGAGCTATATCAAGAAGCGTTTCGCCATCTTCAACCGTTGTAAAAAGAAGATCACCTATAACTGACTCATCACTGCTTTCAGGCAGCACGAACGTTTCAGCCCATACAACTGTGTGCAGCTGTATAAAAAATATGAAAACAAGAAACTGTCGTCTCATATTACGCTGCTTTTGGTACTATTATATGAGATTCGCTGCTCCTAAGAAGCTGTTGAAACTGATCTTTATCAATCGTTTCTAACCGTAAAAGCTCTTGGACGACAGTTTCAAGTTTATCTTGATGTGTTGTAAGAATTTCCTTTGCAGACATAAAAGCAGCATCAAGCATGTGTCGAACTTCTTTATCAATTTCTTGCGATATCTGCTCGCTGCAATCTCGTTGCAAAACATCTCCATACGTACCAACGATATTACCAAGCAGTATCGATGATTGCTTACGTGCATAGTGGACAGGACCAAGTGCATCACTCATACCAAACAAACAAACCATCTGTTGAGCAATAAATGTTGCACGCTCCAGATCATTCTCTGCTCCTGTCGTTACCGTATTATATATAAGTTCTTCTGCAGCACGACCACCTAATAGTGTTTTTAGTTGATCGAGTAATTCGTCTTTCTTAACAATACTATGTTCATCAGCAGGAAGCTGCATGGTGAATCCAAGGGCTGCTCGCCCTCGAGGAATTATACTGATTTTATGTATCGGATCAGCACTTGGGCTATAGTATGCAACAAGCGCATGTCCAACTTCATGGTATGCTACCTGCTGTCGCTGCTCGTTGGTAAGCCGTCGACTCTTACGCTCGGGACCAGCTACTACTTTCTCGACAGCGTCTTGCAAATCTTGCTGTGTGATAAGAGCTCCACGGCGGCGTGCAGTTAAAAGAGCAGCTTCGTTCATCGTATTTGCCAAATCTGCACCAGAAAAACCAGGTGTCATGCGCGCAATGTCATGAAGCTGTACCTCAGGAGCAAGCGGCTTGCCCTTACTGTGTATTTTAAGAATAGCCTCTCGCCCTAAAAGATCAGGAGCATCTAAGATAACCTGCCTATCAAAACGTCCCGGTCGTAGAAGCGCTGCATCAAGGATATCAGGTCGATTTGTTGCTGCTAACACAATCACTCCAATCGTTGGAGTAAATCCATCAAGTTCAACAAGTAATTGATTCAGTGTCTGTTCACGCTCATCATTAACTGTACCCTGGTGAATACCACGATGTCTTCCAATAGCATCTATTTCATCAAGAAAGATAATACAGGGCGCTTGTGCTTTCGCCTGCTCAAAAAGGTCTCGAACACGTGCGGCACCAACACCAACAAACATTTCAACAAAGTCACTGCCACTAATAGAAAAAAACGGCACTTGTGCCTCTCCTGCAACGGCACGTGCGAGAAGAGTTTTACCAGTTCCAGGAGGACCTAACAACAAGACACCTTTTGGAATTTTAGCACCAAGTGCACTGTATCGATCCGGATGTTTCAAAAAATCAACAACTTCTTGCAATTCATACTTTGCTTCATCGCAACCAGCAACATCCTCAAATGAAACATGCACATCAGTATCTTCGACAATATGCGTGCGACTGCGACCAAAGCTCATAAGTCCTTTTGCCGTTGCACCAATATTTCTTGTCATCCATGACCACAACAACCACATCAAAGAAATAGGTATTATCCATCCCCAAAGAAATTCCATAAAAAAGCTGGGCCTTTTACCAGTATAGGTTACCTTAGCCTCTTGCAGATCATGCACAAGAGCAGGATCCTCCACACGAATGGTCTTAAAGAAGATTGGCTTTTCATTCACAGGGGAAGACGCAGCTGTTGTCTCCTCGGAGCGCAATAGAAGCTCTCCCTCAATTTGAAATTCATCTACTGCAACAGAACGTACCTCACCACGTTGCAGATGACTCTTAAATTCACTGTAAGGAATTGTACGAAGCGCAAATGAGGCTATGAGCGACTGCCAGACAATAAGCAAGGCAAAGAGCAGGACAAAGCGTGTTATAGACGTACCGGACAGCCACCATGAAGTTTCACCATCTCGTGGTCCTGTTTGATTGTTTTTTCTCACCATGACGTGACCTCTCAAACAAGAGATCACAGATGCAAAAGGTATTCCCAAATATGTTGAGATACAAAGAGTTCTGCAAAGGCTGCAGTACCCTTTCAGGCCGTCATCAAATCCTTACTATCATCTATTGAAGAAGCAAAATCGTCATCTGGTTGGTTTAAATCAAGTTTGACCATTTTCTTCCAAAGGGTAACGCGACTCATGCCAAGCAAATTAGCAGCTTGTCCCTTATTGCCCCCAGCTTGTCGAAGCGCAGCAAGAATTTTGTCACGCTCCGATAAAGTATCAACGTTAGTGGCTGATTCCCATGACGCTGCTACAGTCGGTGACGAAGCTGTCTGCGAAGCCTGAGTAATGTCAGTAGACAAATGCTCAAGCCCTATAGAATCGCCCTGCACAAGGACAAATGCACGTTTCAAAATATTTTCAAGTTCTCGCACATTACCAGGCCACTGATATGAGACAAAAAGACGCTTTACATCATCCGAGAATGCAACAATCTGTTTAGAAAAAATCTGATTAAAGATAGTTCGGTAGTGTTCTGCTATCAGCAAGACATCCTCACCACGCTCACGAAGGGAAGGAACAGTCAATGGAAAGACATTAATACGGTAATAAAAATCTTCTCGAATTTTACCCTGCGCTACGAGGTCTTTTAGGTTACGATTTGTTGCCGTAATAATCCGAATATCTGCTTTCCGTATTGTTGTCTCTCCTACTCGTGAGAATTCACCTGATTGGAGCACTCGAAGCAACTTGACCTGCATATCAAGTGAGATGTCACCAATTTCATCAAGGAATAGAGTGCCGCCCTCTGCACGCTCTATAAACCCTTCTTGATCTTTATTAGCACCGGTAAATGCTCCTTTCGTATGACCAAACAGAGCACTTTCAAAAAGCGTTGTCGGAATAGCTGAGCAGTTAAGCTTTAAGAATGGTTTATTGGACCTTGCTCCAAGCTGTGTCATCGCATCAGCAACAAGCTCTTTCCCAGTTCCATTTTCACCATGTATATGAACACTCACATCAGTCATCGCAACGAGCTCAATTTCATG
>JBILLA010000207.1:0-4193 GCA_044376365.1 Bdellovibrionota bacterium
TGCTGCAGGGTATATTTCTGAGCGTCATAATAATCACGGCCCAGCTGTAAAATTTTGGCAAGAACATTTGAAAGAATGGGCAATCTCTCAGGGTGGAGCTGTCGCTGAGAAGTTTAAAAATATGGTTGTGACTGATTCGTTTGCATCGAATCCGCTCTTTAATGAGCTCATAAAAACATTCCAACGAATCATGAATGTTCCTGGTGGAGCTGATGGTGTTATTGGGCCTCGTACGTTCAGAGTATTTGCGCTAGGTCACTTTGATGCAAGCTACGGTGAGGGTGCCTTTACCAAGTATACTTCAGTGAGTATGCTGTCTGAGGAAGAATACGAGACTGTTCTTTATAATCCTAGTAGGAATGGCTACGACCTTGATTACTTGCCTGGTGTAGGTGAGTCAATTGAATCATATTCAAAAGAAGATGCGACACTCGATAACATTCCTGCCGCAGTGAAATCAGACCTCTTGGAATCAAGTAAAAAATATCAATACGAACCACAAAGAGTACTCAATGCCGTTAATAAAGCTAGCAAAGCACGAGGCATTCCACCAATTATAATTTTAAGAATCATGCAGCAAGAGTCGAATTTTAATCCACGCTGTACATCCTCTGCTGGTGCGGCTGGTTTGATGCAACTCATGCCAGAGAACTGTAGAGAATTAGGAGTATCCGATCCTTTTGATATTGAGCAAAATATTGAAGCTGGCGTTAGGCATTTTTCAGATTATTATAAACGCCAAGGTACAATTCCATTGGCACTTGCGGCATATAATGCTGGTCCCGGTAATGTTGATAAATATCGAGGCATTCCACCCTTTCAAGAAACACAAGATTATGTTCGAAAAATAATGGGACGACTTGCTTCATCATTAAGTGAAGCTGAGCTTTATAAATATGCCCAGATGAAAGAGGGCGGGTCTGATACGCTGCATCAGCGATACAGTTGGGATTGTGGTCCTACAGCGCATGCAAACATGTTCGGCGATATGCTTGGCCTTGATAAAGCTAAATTAGCGGCTACTTTTCGCGCTATGCAAGGACCAGGCGGAATGTCGTGGGCAAATCCAGCACGCTTTAAACGTATTGCAGAAAACATTAGTGGTAAAAATATAGTCATGAGAAATCTTGGTGATGCTAGTCCACAAGAGCTCGAAACCTTATTGAGACAAGGTTGGCAAATCACAGGTTCATTCAAAAGCGTCATAACCAGAAGCGGTCATATCACAAACATAAGTGGTGTCACCGTAGAAAATGGCGAAGTTAAATTTATTAACGAAGATCCAAATAGAAAAAATGTTAGTCGAGGCTTAACTGAATTAACGCCAAGTCAAGTTGCAAATGGTGGAAGACAGTTCTGGGCTTTTAAAGTTGCATAACAGACATCAGAGATCCAAAGCTAAATATAAGTGTATAATCACCCTGGGTTTTCTGTGATTGGGAACAACAATCTATTGAGGTAACATCATCAAAGGTTTGTTCACGATCAGTGAATAGCTCTTTTTTTGACTCTCTCAATTCCCAATTCTGTTTCTAATGGCATCCCCGATACCGATACACTGAAAACGCTTGGAAAACAAAATGGTCTTGAAAACTTCGCTTACAACGGTGCGCATGAATTAAAAGTAGGTGATGTCATCGTTTGGGGAGATGGGCAGGGCAAGCAGGGGCACACGGGTATCGTTGGTCCTAACGGTATTATGTTTGAGTCGACTACAAGCAGATCTGAATCTGGGCCACAGGCAAGGCGTGATATCGACGCTTTTGTTAAGCGAGCAACTGGGCGAGAGGTTCGCGTTTTAAGGCCGGTTTTAGATGTTCGCCCTTCTTCATAGCGGCCGAGCTGTGACATTGTCATTCACGTGCATTACGGTATCTTGCCAAAATCTTTAGTAAAGACGGGTTGTTGTCTTAAATACAAGTAGAAACGTAATTCTAGTTTGAAAATTTAGGAATTTTTCCTAGAAAGTTTTTCTGAAGCAGACCGTGTCTCGCGTAAGATTGCAGGGTATACTAATTATCTTCAAGGTGAGAAGCATATGTCAGATGATATTATTGGAAGACTCCTCAGTTCATTTCAGATTCTAGGAGATGCAATCAATAACGCTCAAGAAAACCTGACTGCTCGCGCAAATATCAGACAGGAAGTCATACAACGCCTTGATTCCTATACTGAACTGCTTGCTAAACAACGAGAAGTTGCTCGAGACCTTGAGCCACTCATTGAGCAGGGACAGTGGCAGGAAGTCTCTCAAAAAATTGCTCTGATTAATGGTCTTTTGGATATGATTCGTACCGATGCTCGTGATGTACTTGCATCGCTCTCTGGTACTGGCCACCTCGCCCATGACGAAGAAGGTGAGACGAAGAGCCCTATTATTATCTGCTAATACTAGGCACGTAGGATATCGGCACATAGCTTGCACTCTTTGATGCAGACACCCTTTTTGCGTCAAAAAAATGTCAGAAGCCTCTGCTCCAGAAGAACGTACCGAGTTACCCACCGATCGCCGGATGGGTCAATTGCGCCGAGAGGGGGCTATTCATCACTCAAATGAAGTTATCCAGGTTGTCAGTATGCTGACATCTTTTTATGGCCTTTTGTTTCTGGGGCCCATTATTTTTGAGCGCTTTAAAGTTATTTTTACCAGTGTGTTTAAAGCAATTAGTCGCCCCGAGCCGATGACGCTTGAAGACCTCTACCATGGACTCCTTGGCGTTGTTGCCACATTTGCGCCGCCACTCTTTCTTTTTGTGCTTGCAATTGCTGTCGCGACATCACTAGCGACATTCTTGCAGACGAAGTGGAATATCAAGGGAAAATGGATCAAGTTCGATTTTAATTTTCTCAATCCTGTTAGTGGTATTATGAAAATCTTTTCCGTGCAGGGTTTTATAACGACAGGAAAAGCAATACTAAAGCTTACTTTTATTCTTCCTATGGCTTATCTGATGCTTCGTGCAGAAGCTGACAAAATGATTCAGCTCATGCACACAAATCTGTATCAGGTTTTTGAGTTTGCGAATAAAGAAATGTGGACCTTGTTCTGGAAAATTATGTACATCTTGATTGGCATTGCCGTCTTTGATTACTTCTATGGCAAATTCCAGTGGTTCAAGATGAACAAAATGACCAAGGACGAAGTAAAGGATGAGCGTAAGGCGGTCGAAGGTGATGAAGCAACAAAGCGAAAAATTATTAACAAAGCACTGAGCCGCGCCTCTACGAGAATTCGTAGTGCGGTATCAAAAGCAAACGTTATTATAACAAACCCAACCCACTACTCGGTGGCGTTGCAGTATGATCGAGCTACCATGAAAGCCCCAATTGTTGTTGCTAAGGGCAAGGGCTTTATGGCCCTTAAAATCAGAGAAATTGCTAAAGAGCATGGTATTCCGCTGGTCGAGCGTAAACCGGTCGCACGAGCGCTCTATGCCTCCGTAGAGGTAGGTAGGGAAATTCCATACGAGCTTTATAAAGCTGTCGCTGAGATTCTGGCGTATGTGTACAAACTTAAAAATCCTCATGCGAATCGAAATACGACCCCCGTGCAACAAAACAACAGCCTCCAAAATATGAGGCCTTAAACATACTCGTTTGGTAACAAGGATGTAACAAAAGTATGGCAACGAAAAGTAAAAGCGACGCAACAAAGAAGTTAATTATCCATACCTCGATGCCGATTGCGCTCGTGCTTATCCTTGGTATTTTAATTTTTCCTATTCCAACAACACTGCTTGATATTTTTTTAGCGGTCAATATAACCGTCTCTCTGATTGTCTTATTTGTATCGCTCTATATTGATCGTCCGCTTAAGTTCTCATCATTTCCTGCAATTCTTCTTATTACGACTCTCTTTCGACTAGCTATGAACGTGGCAACAGCTCGTCTTATCTTGCTTAACGGGCAGGATGGTACAGATGCTGCGGGGCATGTGATTCAAGCATTTGGAGAATTTGTTGTTGGTGGAAATTTCGTAGTCGGCTCAGTTATCTTTATTCTTATTAGTATTGTAAACCTCAAAGTTATTACGAAAGGTTCTGGACGTATTGCTGAAGTTGCTGCACGTTTTACGTTGGATGCAATGCCTGGTAAACAAATGGCAATTGACTCTGATTTGAGCTCTGGGATTATTAACGATAAAGAAGCTAAGCAGCGACGAAAAGAGCTGTCTATGGAAGCTGAGTTTTACG
>JBILLA010000209.1:0-4191 GCA_044376365.1 Bdellovibrionota bacterium
GAGAATCCGCTGCGTCAACTTCTTGGAAGCCTTCAGGGGCCTACAGCTCAAACAATCATCATTATGGCAATTGTTATAGCGGGACTGACCTTTTGTGTGGGTGAAGATTTAATTGGTACAAGGTAACTCGGATTATATAATACTTTTAGTAGGTTAAATCATATTGAAAGTTACCCTGTACCAAGATCTGTCCCGGAATAATATCGCTTTCGCCCCCTTTTCCTCTATCAATGCAGTGCCACTGATTACTTTCAGGATCGAAGGCAAGAATTACATGACTTGCCATCGTACCGTTTCGAAGAGGGTGTTTAGATTCTAAAAATGCTTTAAGGAGGAGAGGGGCTGCGGGGGAAGTTCTTAGAGATGAACGGCAAAAATTATCTACGGGAGATAATAAAGATCGGTTTAATCAAACGTATGATCGGCTTTTAGATGAGCAAAGAAATACAGAGCAAGCGCGAACCAGTGCTGAACAACAACACACAAAGATTTCCCGGGAATTAACAGAAGTCTACGAGTTAAAGCATAAGCTTGAGGCTCTTGGACAATGTAAGATGAGATTTATTTTTGAAAAAGGAAAAATACCGCGTCCCGAAAACGAGCTGGAGCTTAGAAGGGAGCTTTCTTTAGTTCAAGAGCGACAACGCAAGCTTAGAAGGGGTGGCCGAGGACTATAGGATTCGCTGATGAATAAAGTACGAACTCGCGCATAAGTGATCGAAAAAGATCCAGAAAGGAAATTAGGGTTAGGGCTTAAAAGAGGGCGAGGCTGTTAAGCTGCAATTTTTACGGGAAGATACTCATCACCCTTTTTAATAGTGAGTTCACCACCAAGGGCTGTAATGAGCTTGATGAAGTTTTTGAGCGTCATGTTTTCGTGTTTACCAGAACGCATACTCTGTACAACAGAAGGAGCCATGCCGATTTCTTTTGCAAGATTTCGCACAGAAATATGATCTTCTTCCATCATTGCAAGTATGAGTTCGGAGAGTACAAGTTCTTTATATTCCTTCTCGAAAAGTTTTCTAAACTTGGGATCTTCCATTGCTCGATCGTAAGTTGATTTTGTTTTTTTAGTTTTTTTCATAGTAAGTCCCTTTTTTATTTCTTACCTCGAAATTTGCTTTTGCTCTTAGTGCCCAGTCTTTTTCGCCTTGCGGTAGTTTTTGACTCTTTTTCTCAAAGCCGTTAGTCACAATGATCTTTTTCCCAACAAAGAAGAAACATAAGAATCGATCAGGTTGTGGCTTAAATGCGTAAATCTGATCTCCCTCATTTCTAAATCTTGTCTTATCAAATATTTTTCCAGCTTCACCCATGAGTCTCACAAGTTTTAAGAGCTTTACTTGTCGATCCATAGTAAGACTTTCAAAATATTCAAAAGCATCGCTATGACCTCGCTCATCGACATACCATTCGATGGTGAAAGCGCTGCCTTTATAAAGAATGATGTCGAAGGGCTTCATCATCCTAGTGTATTGGTATATCGGTACAGATGCAAGAAACTTTAATATAGTTTCTTTAAAATTTAAAAAACCTAATCTTTTAGGGTATGTGACCAAAAACACTAGGTTTCGGTCAGCGATATGCCGCACATTAAAAGTAAGTTTAGTAGTTGAACTGATTGAGTAAAAAGGACTCGATATATTTAATTGGTACAAGGTAACTTGAATTATATAATACTTTTAGTAGGTTAAATCATATTGAAAGTTACCCTGTACCAGTTAATATTCTTTGAATCCGTAAACGCAAAGACTCTGGCAGTGTTTGCGAAAAAAATTTTCGCAAACGTTACTGTGGGAACAGCCTCGGGTGAAGAACCCTTGAGCGCCTCAACATTACCAAGGTGTGTTCAGTCTACCGAATTAAACATTCGGAACAAAGAAAAAAATTTTCGAAAATACCAAGGATCAAAAAATCAAGATCAATTTATGCCAAGAATCCAAGCATCAACGATCAAATTTTTTAATTCCAGCACGCGAGGAGCCCGACATTGCGGCCAGCATAGTCGCTGTGAGCGGGGCCGTCCACGCGCGAGCCGAACTCATCAGAAAAGCCGAGAAGGATGCGACAACCAGTGAACGCACGATCGGTATCCGCTGTTCGCCCCCAGATGCCTCTAAATGGCGCCTCTTCAATAGATTTTCCATCTTTTAGGTGTAGAGCAATCACATTATTTAAAAGTCGCTCGATTGGCTTGCTGTCTTTTGGAGATGATATTTTAACTCCTTCAACTTCAATCTGAGAGCCTTCTTTATTTTGAAGAAGCTTATCTTGTTTGATGCCACTTAAGTTACGTGACTCAGGAACAATACTCTTCTCAATGCAGTACCATTGATTCGTTTCAATATCGAATCCGAGGATTGCATGACTTGCTATTGTACCACCGCGAATAGGGTGCGTTGCGTTTAAAAATGCTTGGCTATACTTTGCTGGAATAGAAACCCCTGCTTTAGCAGCTTCTTGTTCTCCAACTATAACAACCCCAGTTGTCATTTTCAGATTCTTCACCGATGAAAGAATTCCACTAGGCTCTAGCTCTTTCGACTTTCTAGGTGTTTTTCCAGCGGCTGCCGGTTGTTCATTTTGTGTAATAGGGGCTTCGCCTCTAAGAATATCTATTGCTGCTTGTAATCGTTTTGCTGCATCAGGCACATCACTTTCGACTGCTTCACCTAGAAGTTTACTTGCTTCTTCTACGACCCCGCTTTGTAGTTTGATAAGTTCTAGTGTTTCTGCCGTTTTTTGTGCCTGTGTCTGTGTCATTGTACTACTTCCTTACTACCTTCTTTAATAATCTGACGTGCTTCTCGAATAACAGACATTTTTTCTTCTTCACTCAATCGGTCAGAGCACAGAAGCTCTTCGATGCTCACTTTGAGCTCTTCAATCAATGAAGTCTTATCTTGAGTATTATTATCTGAAGCCATTATTTTTCCCTCTTCTCTTCTGCGTTATGGTGTCACAACGCACCGAGATGACTTAGTAAGTATAAAGTTTCGTATTTCTTAGTCAAAAAAAATCTTTCCAAAAACACTCATTTTTTAAGTTTTTCTAAAATTGCCTCTCTAATCAATCAATTAGCATGGCTCTATGGAGCCGAGAGGATTTAAGCGCAAGTAGCGAGTCGATGTACCGGGTAGGTGTACCAGTTAGGTGGCCCCCCCCTCTTCTGAAATTAGGTGTAGATACCTGCTCTATAAGAACTCAAGCATTAGGCTTTGAAAATATAATTGGTACAAGGTAACACTGAAGAGTCAGTGTTAACAGATTCATTCCTTTTCACGCGGTACAAGAAACGAAATGTTACCCTTAGCTTGCAGTGCTCCAGCATGCTGCTCTGCAGACTCGCTTGCTCCCATATAGAGGTCGAACCGATTTGCGCCACGGATAGCACCACCAATATCGTGATTAAACATTGGCTGTGCATGCAATGAGAAACCATTTGGCGATTGTACTGTTACCAAAGAAAGAATGCCTGGCGGTGTCTGTGTTTGATCGGAAGCATATGAGTGCAGGGCATGAACAGGAACACCAAGATTGCCACGCGGCACATCGCGGCGCATAGAGAAAAAGACATAACTTGGATTTGATGCAAGAATATCTTGTATCTGTTCTGGATGAGCACGCAGATAAGCTTTGATGCTTTGCATCGAAACATTTCCTTTCGTAAGCATGCCACGGTCGAGCATAGTTTTTCCGATTGCTCGGTATGGGTGACCATTCTTATCAGCAAATCCTAAGTGCCATGTTTCTCCGGATGCAAAGCGTAGCGTACCAGAGCCCTGTACCTGCAAGAAAAAGAGGTCGATAGGATCTTTCGCATAGGCAAGAATTGGAGCTTTGCCTGCGAGGCAGTTAGATGTCTCTATCTGTTGACGAGAGCAGTAGGGTATTTTGACTTTGGAGCCAACAAGTTGACCCCGATTGATTACAGGAGTTTCAGGAGGCAGCGTTGACGAGATACTTTTATCGAGATCAATAGTTACAAGATCTGAGGGCTTTCCATAAATAGGATATGGGTACTCAGCACTTTTATGAGGCGAGCCTAGTAGAGTAGGAGAGTAGTACCCAGTAAAGAAGGCATCCTGCCGTGTGCTTGCAATTTGAAAGTGAGCGTCAAGATACGTTTGCAGCGCAGAGCGAGATGGGGCAGTTTTAAGAAATGAAGCAAGTTTCTCAAGTGATGTA
>JBILLA010000208.1:0-4191 GCA_044376365.1 Bdellovibrionota bacterium
AAGGACACTCGCTTTCCTAATATACTGATAAAAAAAAGCCTCGAACTTTCGTCGAGGCTTTTTTCTTTGCACCGCCACAGTAAGCGATGCGTAGGTGATAAAGTGACTAATTATTGTGTAGTCTCTTTCTGAATCATACGAACAGCTTTTACACCGTTGCCAGTCAGACGCCAGGTGCGAGAAGTGAAATCACCTTCAGGCATTGGAGTAACAAGCTTTTGCCCCTCAAGAATATAAAGGTAGCGTTGCGTTTCTTTTTCATCTTTGATGCCGCAACGAGCTGAGATGTCATTGAGCTGGAATTCTTTGACATGGCCAGCGTCAAGAACGGCACCGCTCGACATCACCTTTAAAACATTAATCTGGTGAACGTGAGAATCAGCGACATTTCTTGGGAGTTTTCCGCCTTTTGACATTGAATTTCCTTATGATTGAATTATGTAAAGATGAGACCAGGTGCTATTTTACTGCGCTAAGCCTAGCTTCGCAAATAAAATTAGAAGTGAAATCATGAATCCTTTCAGCTAGATAGAAGGAATCGCCACAGTACACCTAATTGCATTGGTTGTTAGGAGACACCAAGCTGTTGTTCAACGAGACGAGTATACTCTTCTTCCAGATCTTTAAATTGCCCTTGCAGCCCTTCGAGACGGTCTTTTACCACACTGTACTCTGTCATGAGATCTCGAAGCCGCGCACTGGCGTTGAATAGCGTTTCATTGAATTCGTTGAGAATCTCTTTCTCTTGATCGGTAAGAGTTGTGCCCTTTAGCATCTCTTCTACATTTCGAAGCGTTTCGGCAAGCTCACCTTCAAGAGCAATGGACTCGGTTGATAGGGTTTCGTGAGCAGTAAGAAGCTCGATAAGTTTTGCTTCATCCTCTTCTTTGAGGGTTTTGACTTCTTGCTGCTGAGCTTCTTTCTCTTCTACATTTTTCTGAGCAGTCGTTAATGCTGTCTCTATCTGTTTGAGTTGCGCTTGTTGTTGAGCAATGACATCTTTGGTGCTGATGAGCTGATCCTGTATAGAGCGATACTGCGGACCGGTTGCATAACTGTTTTCGTACTGAAGCAGATCGATAAGAGAGAGGCCAATCTTTTCGATAGAAGCATTCTTTGCAGCGATAGTTCCTGCTCCGCCGCCCGCAGCAAACTTAGATTTTTGAAAGGCGATAACACTTCCTTTAGCGGCAAAGAAACATACGACTGCACAAATAGCTGCGACAAGGTAGAGCATAGCTCTACTGTACCAAGGAACTGCCAAGCGAGGAACACACTATTTAGCATCAGGAAGAGAGGGTGCAGCGAATTTGACCATCCTTGAAGTCAAAGCGCAGGGGCTCTGATTGAGCGGGCTCGAGGGCGCTCTTGGGGCAGACAAAGACGAGGTAGGGACTCAAGGTCTCTTTGCCGCGAGCATTTAGTGAGAGCACAAAATGTGCACCTGTTATGACACGGGCTGCCAAAGAGATAGTTCCTTGAAGATCACCAAGAGATGAGGACATGGAGATATCTTGAAGCTCAAGTCTTTGTGGTGTCATGGAAGCATTCATGTGAGCTGTGGCGATTTCTAGCGCTGGGACTTCAAGGGTTAGCGGTAGGCCTGTGAGCGAGGGTGCCAAGCGGCTTGCGGCTGGTTTGCTTAGATCAGCAATTTCGATACGGGCTGAAGCTGTTTGGACCGTATTCTCACGAGCTTCAATCTTGAGTGCGCGAATCGAAAGGTTGCCGCGCTCAACCCCGTAACTTTTCATAAGTTTGTGGCGTTTCAGATCGAGGCTATCGAGGTCTCCAGTCAGTAGGGTTTTCTCGGCTTGTTTTGTGTATGCCAGAGCACCAGAGCCTCCATACAGAGACAGTTGCGATGTGCATGAAGGATTGCCCATCAAGACAGAGAGCGGTTTACAACCTGCTGTGGCCGAATCAAGAGTTACGGCAGAAAAGGGTGAGCGACCATGTAGTGAAATAGCACCCGTAGATATCCCAAGCCAATGTACTGACGCTTTCTCAACTTCTGCAGTGACGGATGATGACGAGAGGACCTCAGATAGTGATGCAGCAACGAGCTTTTGCAGAAGAGAGCGATCAAAGGTAGCCCACGCAACAAAACAGACTACTGTAATAATAAGGAGGCTCTTTTTCGTGCGTCGGCCCATAAGCTTATGAAGATGCTTTGACTTGACGAATACTACTAACTGAAATTTCAACACGCAGCTTCTCGCCACTTGGATCGCGTGAGATAGAGAGCGATGTGAGAAGCATCCTCTTTGCGCCAGACGTAATCTCGGTAAGGAGCTCAACAACTGTTGCGAGGCGTGAGGTTGAGAATCGAACCGTAAATGCCGCTTGCTCGTAGTTCCCACCAAAGTTTCTTGTTTGACCAGCAGTAATATCAAAGCCAGGATCAACTTTACCACTCAAGATGTTTTCTAGCAGTGACTGTTCGCCCTCTTTAATCTCTACCTGCTTAAACTCTCTTTCAAGCTCAGTTTTTTTTCGAGCAAATTTACGGTAACGATCAAGAACGTAGGGGATTGTTTTAAAGTCAGAATCAAGCTGCTCAAGAGCAGCACGTTGTTTGCCAAAGTTCTCAAGTACAGGTTTAACAATGAGCGCATGTATAAAGAGTGGGATAACCACAGCAAGACCTCCAATGACGAGGTATTGCTCGCGTTGCGTGAGGCTTTCGTAGCGTTTTAAAACGTTTAATCGCATAGGGTTAACGTCAGTTGAAATTCTCTGCCACCTTCTCTGCTCGAAGCAGTTGAAGTATCAGTTTTAAATCGGCAAAACATTCCTTTTCTTTTTTTTAGTGTTGCTTCAAGTTTGTTTAAATTACGGTAATTAGGAACGCTTCCATCGATTTTGACCTCTCCGTTTCGAATGGTAGCGCGACTCACTGTAATGCCTTCAATGTTTGACAGATCTTCTGAGAGCGCTGAAAGAACTTGCAGTGGTGGTGTCGTCAGTGGCGACCCAAGATCTTTTAACGCATCTTGAAGTCCCTGGCTCATACCTTGCAATGTTTTTGCTTCGTTTCCAGGCTCGGCCGTAAATTTTGGAATATCTTTGGTGATAATACTGCTCAACTGGTCTCTGAGCGCATGAATTGTATATGCACGGGATACATACCAACCTGTGAGTGAAACAACCATGACGATCGCTGCGAGCATAAAATATGGCAACAGTGTTCGAAGGCCTTGCTTGACGTGGAGGAGTGATGGTCGATAGGCAAAGATCCCTGCACGAAAGTTATTCAGTATTTTTGGCGCAGGATACTCTTGGGCGTAGAGTGCTGCCATAATCGCGGGCAATGACACTCGCTCTTTTGCAGCGGGAAAGAGCGATATCATCGAGAGTTCTTTGATTGCTCTTTGTCCGATAGTTGTAATACGTGAGGCTTCAGCTGTTTCACTGATGCGGTAGATAGTTTTTATCAGTTTGTCATATCGTATTTCGGTTGCACGAATTGAAGCTTCGATAAGACCTTCACACTGCCCAATTGGAGCAAGGGATAGTTGGATCGCCCTGTCAGTGACGATCTTGCCATCAAGGATTATAGAGAAATAAAGCCAGTCAGCAGTCTCATAGAGAATCACTGCATCAGGATCAAGCTCGCCCTTAAATACTTCATAGAGGCTACCAAGAGCAATTGATGGCGTCGTAATTATCCGTGGCTCAAGAGCAGAATCTTGTAGCCCTTTAGTTACCTCTTCGATTGCAGCAGCAGGATAGAGACCAACATGGAAGTCTTCTCCAGCTCCATCGAGGGATCCCGTATGGGTAAAATCAAGAACGAAATCCTTTGTTTCAATCGGTAGGGTGTCTTCTACTTCTGCAGTGATAAGTTTTGCTACACGACGTGTATCACGAAACGGCATTGTGATATTCATTGAAAGTTGGCCATGACCTGGAAGCAAGAGTACCGCACTCTCCCAACTATGCTTGAGCCCCTTGGCTGCTTCTAAGATTGTTTCCACAAGACTTTTATCAGCCTCTTTGGTGTACTGTACTTTTTCAAGGACTGAGATCGTCTCTGAGGGGATTTTTGATGCAAGACGATCAAGGCCAACGATGACCAGCTCTATGATATTTTTAGAGGCATCTACTGCCAGGACTTGTTCCATGAAATCTTACACTAGTATGGCCTAAGTCGGGCTGTTGCAAAACCGATGAATTACACTCAGTCAG
>JBILLA010000210.1:0-4180 GCA_044376365.1 Bdellovibrionota bacterium
CGAGCTCTTGCTTTCGGTGGAGACCTTGGAATTGATACGCGTCGCTCATACTCACAGGGCGGACAAGATTTATTCTCTCGACAAATTAATTTCGCAAAACGCGCTGGCCCTTTTTCGCTCTCAACATCTATGCAAGAGCGCTTTATGAACGGCTCGCTCACCAACGTGAGCGAATCCTATGGTTTTAATTGGGGCGTTGATCGCCTCACGGGCATCTCGTACCAAAGCGCTATCAATCCCGCAGATCCCCAGGGCAATCTCTTACCACGCCAACACGATATCATTAATATTAATCGCAAACTGACACCACAAACAGGATTCACTCTCGAGTTCTATGATAAAACTGACAACTCCTTGCAACTGCGCGATCGAGGCTCTTCACTTCTACTCAATGGCATTTTTGCAAACCAATCCGGTTTAAAAGTAGGGTACTCATTCCGTGAACTGCAACCATTCGGTCGTGATACTCTTATAGAGCACGGGATTCGTTTCGACTTTCAACGTCCATCAAAGAACAACTCAGAGTTCAAACTCGGCTCGACTATTGGCATACGAAACGGCGATGCCGCAGTCACTGCAGAGCTCATGTACAAATTAAAATTTTAATAGGTATTACCCAGCGATTGTATAGTCAGGCAATCGCTCCCATGCGGAATCAAAAACCTGTTGAAAGCCTTTTGATACATCAAGATCACGAATGACCACTCCAAATACCTGATCAGCATTACAGGTAATCATGACCGATGAGCTATGAATCAATACAGCTATAGGAATATTGAAATTTTCAATCACTTTCATTTCTCGAATAAATTTACTTCTTGTCTTCCAAGCTTCATCAGAGCCAGACGAACGATTACAAATCACACGCATAGCGATCCCGAGTTCTGCTCGCTTCATTGAAAACTTCTTATCCCATGCCTGCGCTTCGGCTCCTCGATTGGCAGGCCAGCGGAGCGAATAGTCAAAGAATCCAGATATAGCTGTATTTGGGTGCTGCAAGTATTTATCCCACATCCCCATAAGAGCGTGGTCTCCCCTCCAGAATTCAACTTTTGTTGCCGAGCTTGGTGCTGTCCCCATCAGTGTAGGAAGTATTACTGATAATTGAGTCACCACTGACTTCATCTCTTCAATTTGTGTGGCAAGCTTACTCGTGAAATCTTCAGGTGAGCATGTTGAAAATTGAGATATACCGTTTTTAGTAACTTCAATAATCAGACCACGAGCTGAGAGGTTTCTGAGGATCTGATAGGTGAGGCTGCGACCAACATGTGCTTTCTTTGAAATGACGCTTGCTGGCTTACTACCAAGTTGCAGCGTAGCAAGAAAGACACTGACTTCGTCTTCATCGAGCCCAGCTTTACGAAGCAGTGGCTCTATCTCTTTTACTTTACCTTTATCGTTATCGTTATCCATTAGGGTTCCTTTATCTTACCGGTCGACTCTTGCCATGATAAAAACAGTATATATGTAACCGTGATTGCTGCGCTAGATTCACATCATAATTGCAAGAGCTGATTCCTTAAAAATCGGCATTCCGCAGCTAGCTTTGTTCAAACATGTACATGTATGACTTTATTCTAGCGCTAGTATCAATGCCAGCTCACTCCGGCACCCCACTCAAAGGGCCTAACTGCCTGATTATCGAGTTCTGTATCACATGCAACGCCTTTTTTGACTAGGCATAACAAGCAACTTACCCTAGTACATATTATTTATGCATGCACTTCCTCACGGTCGATCAAAGGTAACGCTCAGTGAGCAACAGCGTAGCGTGAGTCTCGAGCTCTTACGCTGTGCTATCGGCGCGGCTCGCCCTCTCTATGCAAAAGAAGGAGACCCTCACGCACCACAGGCATACGAAAGACTTTTTGAGCTATTGAAAGCTCAAACCAAGACAGAACATCCTTGGCATGTCATACAGACAATAAAGGGCAAACAACAAATCTTTTCAATCATAGAAGAGCTCGTGCCACTTCGATGGAAACAAGCAAAGCAACTCATAGCACCCGTCTGTACAAAACAGATTGAGGCACTCGAAGAAATTCGACTCCCACTAGCCCTTCGTCAAAGCTGTGTCGATTATCTCAACAAGACCCTCCCTGATAACAATCAATTATTCCTTTCAACGCTGCAAGCATGGACTGAAAACCTTTTCAAAGAAGGCTATCAGTACTATAGAACTGCAAAATCAGATCTTCATGCTCTTCAGGAACAAGGACGCATCTCTGGTCATATTATCCACCCAGGTTTTGCGCTTACATTTACAGCAGCTCACTTGCTCCATCGATTACAAGAATTAAGTGGTATTGAGCAAGACGCACATACGCGAGCACGAACTGGGTACATACAAGAATGTTATCGTTATTATTCCCTTGTCACCGAAGGCATACCGCATGCGGTGACTGCGTATCAAAAAGCCCTTACAAGTACACCAACTAAAGAAGCAACACAGGATCAAGAACGTCTCTATAAACAAGTACTTTCAAAAGATTCTTTTCCTCTAAAGAAACTCTTAAACGCTACAGCCGATTTCTCGATGGCTGATATCGGAACATCTCGAGCAACACTCTCATCGCTTGCACCAAAACTTCAACGCACACTTGATCTTATCAATCGCGAATTGAAGCGGGGAAGAACTCCTATCGTCACGATTGAATTCGAGATTGTCCGGGACATACTTAAGGAATCAATTCGTGCACAAATTCCAGATAAAGAACTCATCTTAGTTGATGCCTCTCTGCCGAAAGCAAAACGCCAAAGTGCTTGGGAAGCACTACAAACCGGCAAACATTCTATTGTTGTTGCAAGCGAAATCGATGCCCCTGAACAGATTATGCACACTCTCCCAGTGACTGTTATCGCCGTGACGCAGCACGCATCTCCTCTGACAGAATATCCACTCGTCAAAGCACTCCGAAACGGAGGCATCGATGTCAAAATTGTCACTGTTATCGGTGCATATTCACCTGATACTGCTCGACGTAAGCGTGCAAAAACCAAACCTCTTTCCATCCGTGAGACATGCAAACTCTGTAATGAAGCGCTTGATTTAATTCTTGATAACGACGCTAGCATTCGCACCAACGCTGTGGAAGGATTTTTTGAGAGCCTCAATCAAATCCTTGATCGCGCAAGAAAGCTTAAATCACGCGACAATCTACAGGATGCCATGATTAAGAGTATGTCTAATCGTATTCATGCCTCTTACATGGAGTATGGCCCAGATCACCCACCTTATCGAGAAATCACCAACGCTATCAAGGCTCGCTATTTTCAAGAAGTTGGCATAGAGAGCAGCGCTCGTCGTCCTTTACGTTCAGACTTTTACGGCGTCCTTGATGGCACCATAGAGGACGCAAAAGAAGCTCTCAACACACTATAGTTTAGTAAGTAGTATTCGCTCATAGATAGCGTGTATCAGAAGATCTCTTAAATATAAAAAAGCTCGTTACTTCTCCTCATCTGGATACCGCTTTTGAGAGAAACTCTTATTATCTGTTTTCTGCTGATGCATATATTCATCTCAAGCTCGCTTCATATACTTTTTTTCAACGAGGCCTCAGCACTGCTCCTTATCATTTTTTGGGGCTCTACAAGGCATGCATATCAAGGGGCAAACAGATTAGCTGGCCAGAGGAAGCTTTAACATTACAGGCGGGTTTTGAAGACTAAGTTTGCAAAATATTGTTTTAAAAACTTAATACTGCGTGACTAAAAAAGACGAGTTATATTAGATAAATAAATATTTAAATCGCTGATTTTACTTTGACATCTTACTAAGGTGCCGATATATGATCGTAGTAGCGGCTAAAAGATAGTTATTATAAGGATTTACGTGAACAAATCTGAGCTTATTGAAAAAATGGCAGCAAAAACTGGCCTCAATGTTTTCCAGGCAGAAGAGGTTGTGAACCTTATCTATCGCAAAATGCGTGAGACGATGGTTCAAGGTGGCAGAATTGAAATCAGAGGCTTCGGTAGTTTCGTTGTAAAAGAGTACCAAGCCTACCAAGGGCGTAATCCTAAAACAGGAGATAAAATTTCTGTCCCACCAAAAAAACTACCTTTCTTTAAAGTTGGAAAAGAACTGAAGGAAAGAATAGATTGTGTCGATGAGTCATCTGGAGATCGTGGATAGTTCTTTTTATCCTGGATCTTATTTACAAAAAACTTTAAA
>JBILLA010000211.1:0-4153 GCA_044376365.1 Bdellovibrionota bacterium
AGTGAAAGGTATTTTTAATCTGGGTACAGGTACTGCGCGTACATGGAATGACTTGGCAGCTGCAGTATTTGCAGCTATGGGCAAGCCAAAAGCTATAAGCTATATCGATATGCCGCAGAGTTTGCACGGTCAGTATCAAGACTTTACCCAAGCTGATATGACAAAGCTTCGAGCTGCTGGATATAAAAAGCCGTTTACGACCCTTGAAGCTGCAGTCGCAGATTACATCGCAACGCTTCATTCATGACGAAGTGCATCGAGTATTTCGATGCGACTTGCTTTGACTGCGGGCAGCACACCAAAGAGTCCGCCAATGAATACTGCCAAGAAGAATGCAGGCAAAAAGATCCAAGCAGGTGGACTCATATCGAATGATGGATAGAACAGTGAAAGACTTCCGCTGAGCATAAGAGAGCCAATAATGCCAAGGATGCCACTAATGACACTGAGGATGAGGCTTTCGAGGAGGAACTGCGTAAGGATATTTCTTTGACTTGCGCCAAGAGCACGGCGAATCCCTATCTCTTGAGTTCGCTCAGAGACGCTCACGAGCGTGATATTCATAATGCCAATCCCACCAACGAGCATCGAGATAGAGGCAATTGCACCAAGCACGTAGCTTAACATGCCCAATATACCCTGCAGCGAATCCATAATGGCAACTTGTGTCACAACAGTGAAGTCTTCTTCGCCATTGCGACGTTCTTTGAGTACTTCAGAGATTTCATCGACTGCGGTCTCTATTGAAACGCGTGATGAAGACTTGGCACGAATACCAAAGAGCTTATCGTCGTTAAAGAGGCGCATTGCAGTTTTTGTTGGGATAAATGCAAACTCATCGATATTGAATCCCAGTTTATCACCTGCAGATCGAGCAACGCCGATAACTTTAAATTCAGTTTGGTTTAGTTTGACAGAGCGACCAAGGGCAGTTTCGCTGCCAAAGAGCTTCTCTTTGATGACTGAGCCAAGCACGATAAAGCGACGCCCTGATTCGTCCTCTTCTCTTGTAAAGAAACGACCATCTCCTCGTTGAATATTGATGATTGAGAAGAATGATTCAGCACAGCCAAAGACACTAATGTTTGCTTGATAGTCTTCCTGTGAAATTGCTGCGGATCCAAGCATGAGTCCACTGACCGCATCGAGATGAAATGTTTTTTTCTCAAGTGCGGTGACATCAGCCAGAGTCATTTTTCGTTTCGCTGATCCGACAGGAGGACCAAGTTTGCTTCGTGAATCTGATTTTCCAGGTTGGATGATAATAATATTAGTGCCGAGTGACTCGAACTCAGAGAGGACAAATCGCTGCGCGCCCTGCCCCACTGAAACCAAGGTCACGACAGCAAATACACCAATTACCATGCCAAGAATCGTCAGTGCAGTTCGCAACAGGTGCGCTGAAAAGGATCGAAAGCAGTTTGAGACAAGATCGCTTACTTTCATGACACAACCCTTCCGTCACGGAGGATGATTTGGCGGTGAGCAAGTGCAGCAATTGCTGCGTCATGGGTGACAAGCAGTATCGTTGCGCCTTTGTCATGAAGTTTAAAAAAGAGCTTTATGATTTCTTCACTTGTTTTTGAATCAAGGTTACCAGTTGGTTCGTCAGCAAGAAGAATCGCAGGTGAGTTAACAAGTGCTCGTGCAATAGCGACTCGCTGCCGCTGGCCACCAGAGAGCTGATTCGGTAAATGGTACATGCGATCTTCTAGGCCTACTTCAACAAGCTGTGCTTTGGCACGATCTTGAATCTCTTTTTTTGAGAGCGCCTCTGCTGAGTACATGAGAGGAAGTGCAACGTTTTCAAGGGCATTATAGCGGGGCAAAAGAAAGAAGCTTTGAAAAATGAATCCTATCTTTTTATTTCGTACCCGAGTTCGTTCAGCATCATCGAGTATTGAGACATCAAGGGAATCAAGGAGGTAGGTGCCACTTGTTGGTGCATCGAGTAATCCAAGAAGGTAGAGCAGTGTGGATTTGCCACTGCCAGAGGTGCCCGTAATAGAGATGAACTCACCAGGTTCGACAGAGAAGGTAATATCAGAGAGCGCACGCACGGCTTCGTCGCCTCGCGTAAATACTTTTGAGATCCCTGTCAATGAGAGCACGGGCGACATTGCGTTCCCTATCCTTTCAACGCAACGCGCTGCCCATCGGTGATAGTATTTTTGTCATCTGGGATAATGACAAGATCTTCTTCAGCAAGACCATCAAGAACTTCAACGACATCGAAATTAGTGATACCAGCTTTGATCTGCTTTTTGACAGCGCGTGAGCCCACAAGAGCATAAACAAATCGCCCTGTGCTATCACCCAGTACAGACTTAGTAGGCACCACAAGCGCAGCATCTTTCTTTGACAGTATTAATTCAACATCAGCAGAAGCGCCGACTGGTAAGAGTGTATCTGCTTCAATCGTGACTTCGATTTCAGCCGTCCTATCTTGCTCTTTCACCGAGCTCACATAGGGAATCACCCGCCGCACCACTCCTGCAAAGGGAGCTTTGCGCGCTGCAAGCAGTTTAATACGTGCTGGAGTGCCTTCATGAATTTTTACAAGATCAATTTCGTCAAAGGGTACTTTAATGTATCGCGGTGTTGTATCAACCAAGCGAACTTGTGGTTTCGGAAGCACTGCAGTGATCTGAGCAAGTTGACCAACCTCAATATTAAGCTCTGCAATGAAGCCATCAAACGGAGCTCGAATAAGTGTTTTTTCAAGAGCAACTGCAGCCAGGCTTCGAGTTTGCTTTGCTTGATCAATCATTGAAGAGCTGACAGCCTTCACATCTTTTAAGCTATTGAGTCGTTGCTCTTCTTTTGTCGCAACGGCAAGCGTTGTTTTTAAGTCATCATTTTCTAGCTCGGCCAATACTGCACCACGCTTTACGGTATCGCCAAGAGAGACGTGGAGTGTTGCAACACGACCGACGGCTCCAAAGGCAAGCTCTGTATCTTGCTCAGCCAGCACTGTGCCTGAGTTCACACCAGTGATGATCTCTTCTGTAGCGCGACGCTCTGCTTTCTTCACTGTTACGGGTGTTGCCTTTGCACAGCCCACAATGAGGAGAAGTGGTAGGAGGAGCGCTCGGAGTGCGACGCCCTGCTGTTTGCAGATGCTACGCATGATTGGTTGCCTCCTCTTTTTGAGTAGGTAGCCCACCAGCAAATGCTTTATACACTGCAATTGCAGAGAGGTAGGTGTCGAGCTGACCTTGCAGCAGCGCTTCTTCTGCAGTAAAGACCTGTCGCTGTGATTCTAGCACTCGCTGGAAATCAACAAGTCCCTGCCCATAGAGATCTTGCGAAAGCTCAAGCGCGCGCTTACTTGCATTGCGTGCAGCTTCAAGATTTTGAATGCGATCGAGGCCATACTTGTAGCCATTGAGAGAGTTCTGGCCATCTTCAAGTGCAGTCAGCACAGTAACCTCATAATTTTTCAGCGCTTCCTCTGCTTGCGCACGTGCATTCTTTATTTCAGAGACTATTGTTGCAGGTCGAAAGATCGGCATGCTCAGAGATGGAGCAAATGACCAATACTTACTGCCCCGCTCTATGAGCTGATCAGAGGCGATTGATTGTACCCCAATGCCTCCAAGAATATTTACTTTTGGAAAGATATCAGCAATCGCAACGCCAACTTGTGCGGTCTGTGCAGCAAGCTGTCGTTCAGCAACTCGTACATCAGGTCGAACGCGAAGGTACTCACCAGGGAGGAGCACATCAACGACTGCTCGAAATGTGAACGGTTTATCTTTTTGTATTTCATCAGGAATAGTGAATTGTTGTGGTATTTCACCAATGAGTACTGCAGTGCGGTATCGTCGCTGATCACGAGCTGCAATGAGCGCAGGGATAAGTGAGGATGTTGCTTCAAGCTGTGCTTTCTGCTGTTGGAGGTCAAGTTCACTCACAACACCTGCATCAAACTTTGCTTGGACAAGTTCAAGTGAGCTTTGCTGCGTTTTTTTGTTGCTCTCTGCAATTGCTACTTTCTGAACAAATGCACGGTACTCAAGGTAGTTCCTTGCTATCTCTGCCGCAATGGTTACACCGACATCATCAAGTCCAGCTTCTGCTGCTTCGGTAAGGCTTTCGGCTGCTTCTAGGCCGCGACGATTACCACCAAAGATATCAATTTCCCATGCTG
>JBILLA010000212.1:0-4134 GCA_044376365.1 Bdellovibrionota bacterium
GACGAGACCATTTTGCAGATCATGAAACGCTCAAGCGTTAACCTTCAAACAAAAATGGCAGTCGTTATTATTGAAAAGCCTCGCAGTTTTGATCGCCTCAGTGAGCTCAAAGATACTGCACAAGAGGAAGGTAGTACCCTCTCACTGATTGAGGGTGAAGATGTAGTGACACTCATTATTTCTGAGAGCCTCCTCAGTGAAGTACGCTCTGCTTTTAAGGGGCGTATACTTCGTATCAGTGAAGATCTGGTTCGAGTACATATGCGTTTTTCTCGTAAAATCGAGTCCATCCCAGGTGTCATCGCCTATGTGTACCGTCTGTTTGCAGAGTACAATATTAACGTATTGGAAGAGATGAGCTGCTGGACGGATCTGATGGTAATGGTCGAAGAAAAAGACCTCCAAGCCGTGGCAGATGCTTTAGGAACGTTTCAGTAAGAGCGCTCTTGTTTTAGTTTTACCAGTACTGCCCCAAGCATGCCACTTATGCTTGCAACTAACATTGTCATCGAGAGCATTGCATGAGCATCAGCGACGCAGAGGCCTACTATCCATGGAATCACAGATGCGCCAAGAATACGTGCGATACCTCCTTGCATCATTTGATGCAAGGAAAACAATGAGTAGCGGTTCGAGACTGAAGCTATTGAACTTATATACATACCACTGACAACTGCCATGCCCCAAATAATCGGGGCATGGAGGCACTGTGACAGCGTAATCACCAACATATCATCACTAACCGCTAACATAAGAAATCGAACAGCAGTTGCCGCTGCAGCAATAAAGATTCCAGTGGTCATAGCAACACGTGGCATAAAGCGATCTATGACAAATAAGAAAAGAACTTCAGCAATAACACCAACATTGTACAACGCTCCAATAAGAAAAGGGCTCAGTGCAAGCGACTGTAACTGAATGGAAAAAAGTGCATAGTAAACTCCCATCGATACAGCGATACAAAACGTAGCAAAAAAAAGCGGAAGATGTTGCGGGGCAACGTATGTACGCCATGCCAAGCTTAAAGGATTACGTTTTGCAGTCTCTGTTGCCTCACGAGCATCTTTGGGAAGGTGCAGATCACGCCGTAGCAAAAAGACAAATAATAAAAACCCAAAAACCGCACCGAGCTGTAAAAGCCTCGCATAGTTTCCTTCTATGGCAGTATGAAATACACCAAAGAGTATCGTCGGCACTATAAAACCGATGCTGCCCCATACACGATACCGAGCAAATCCCTTCACATCATAGGAGCGGTGCTTCATCTGTTGCATCACCCAACCATCAACGAGGCTAAAGAGTGGATTCATGCAGATGCCTACCAACAAGGAAAATAGAGCAAGGGCTAGGAAAGATGTGCTGCAAGAAATAGCAACCAAAAAAACCATACAGCCGGCAGCAAAGATGCGTTTCTGGAGCAGTGCTGCTCCGTGAAATGTATCTGAAAAAAATCCTGCGACTAGTGGCATCACTAAAACTGAAACGCCCTGCATCCCAACGAGCGTCCCAATAGCAGCAGGCTGATAGCCAAGCGAAGACAGATAAAGCGGCAAATAAGGTAGGTATGAACCAACCATGCCATAGAACAATAGGTACGCTAGGCGAACGATATTCATGCTGCGTCGTGTTGGCGTTCGATGATGTAAAGCGCATCGTGCTCATGAGCAAACGTCATGACAGGGCGCGCTGGTAATGTCAGTTGCGGAGCAGCAATACCTGCACCAAATACTTTTTCATTCACAAATATACGGGCTTCATCCCAAAGCTGCAGATCAAGGAAAGAGCGAAGCAACGTTGGACCACCTTCAACTATGAGCGATGTCATATTTCGCTCATAGAGTATCTTCATTATTGTAGGTAATAGATGCTGATCAAAGGGAACCTTAATAAGTTCTGCAGCACCGTATGAATAATTTTCAACAGCATTAAAAAGAATCGTTTGAGCGGATTCATCGAAAACATTAAAACTGGTAGGAATCTTGAGCTCACGATCAAGAACGACACGAACAGGATTGCGTCCTCCTATAATACGCGAGGTCAAGTAAGGATTATCAAGAATGGCTGTTGTTGTACCGACCATAATTGCCATCTCTTCATCTCGCCACTTGTGCACTAATCCACGTGCGGCTTCACCCGAAATCCATCGAGATGACCCATCTGCTTTTGCCATAAAGCCATCATGAGTCTGCGCCCACTTTAAGATAATGTACGGGCGTTTCTGTTCATGAAAACAGAAAAACCGTTTATTGAGCACTCGTGCTTCTGCCTCCATGATACCAATTTGTACATCAACACCTGCCTGCTGTAACGCTGCTATCCCATTGCCTTGTACTCGTGGATTCGGATCAACACATGCAACGATGACTGTCTTAATACCAGCGCTCAGAATTGCTTCAACACAGGGAGGAGTCTTTCCTGTATGAGCGCATGGCTCTAAGGTTACATAGAGCGTTGCCGCAGCGATCTGTGGAGCAAGATGCCCTTGTTGATGCGCATCTTTAAGACAGGCAACCTCTGCATGATCACCACCATACGCTGCATGAAATCCTTCACCGAGGATACGACCATCGTCTGCAACAAGCACAGCTCCAACAAGAGGATTGGGTCGGGTACGAGGAAAACCTCGCTCTGCAAGCATCAGGGCAGCTTGCATATATGTTGTATGAAAAGAGTTATCCATAGGGCAAAAAAACGAGCGATTTCGACTGCCTGGCCAGTATGACACAAAGCTGCAAAAGAGGCGATTCGGTGCTAGCATAAGCCATAATGATTCAAACCGACTTTCTTGTTCTTGGTTCTGGTATCGCAGGTCTTACCTTTGCGCTTGAGGCAGCCAAGCATGGCAAGGTGATTGTTATATCCAAAAAAGAGCTTACAACAACATCAACATCTTGGGCACAGGGTGGTATTGCTGCAGTTACAACGGCTGATGACAGTCCTGAACTCCACAGTAAAGATACGATGATTGCAGGTGCTGGGCTTTGCGATCCACACGTCGTAGAGATCGTTGTCAACGAAGCGAGTGAGCGAGTCTCTGAGCTGATTGCACTTGGTGCAACCTTTGACAAAGAGAATGGACACTACCACCTCCATCAAGAAGGTGGCCACTCACGTCGACGTATCTTTCATGCAGGTGATGCAACCGGATGGATTATTCTAAAAACCCTCCTCGAAGCCGCGCAAAAAAATCCTCAAATAACATTTTTTGATAATCACTTTGCAGTTGATCTTTTAACGACACGTGAACAGCTTGATGCCTCTGCATCGACTGATACATGCTACGGCGCCTATGTGCTTACACCAGATGGAGTTGTCGAGCGCGTGCTGGCTAAAAAAACATGTGTCGCTACAGGCGGTGCTGGTAAAGTATACCTCTATACTTCAAATCCTGACGTTGCCACTGGTGATGGTATTGCGATGTGTTTCCGCGCTGGAGTTGCTGTTGCGAACCTAGAATTTTTCCAGTTCCATCCTACGTGTTTGTACCATCCTGAAGCAAAATCATTTCTGATTACTGAAGCTCTCCGAGGAGAAGGAGGGCTGCTCAAGCGAATCAATGGCGAAGCCTTCATGTCCAAGTATCACCCTCTGAAAGAACTTGCACCTCGGGATATCGTTGCTCGTGCAATCGATAATGAAATGAAGATTCATGGAGAAGACTATGTGCTGCTCGATGTAACTCATAAATCAAAAGCGTACCTCATTGAGCATTTTCCTACTATTTATGAGCGATGTCTTTCACTAGGGATTGATATTGCCACCATGCCCATACCGGTCGTTCCAGCTGCGCATTACTGTTGTGGCGGTGTTGTTACCGACGAACATGCACGAACTTCTATTGATGGACTCTATGTCACAGGAGAAGCAGCATATACGGGACTGCACGGTGCAAATCGTCTTGCGTCGAATTCACTGCTTGAAGGACTAGTATTTGGCAAACGTGCAGCTCGTCATGCAATTGATACATTGCACTTGGGTATGATTCGTACTGACATTCCTGAGTGGAATAGCGGCAATGCAACAAACAGCGATGAGCAAGTTGTTATCTCTCAGAATTGGGACGAAATACGGCGGGCTATGTGGAACTACGTTGGGATTGTTCGAACAACAAAGCGACTTGAACGCGCTCGAAAT
>JBILLA010000051.1:0-13212 GCA_044376365.1 Bdellovibrionota bacterium
TGATCCTGCATTTGGTTTATCTAATCCACCAAGCAATTGCAGAAGCGTTGATTTTCCAACCCCTGAGCTTCCCACAATGCCAACGAGCCCCTGCTCGGGAAAAGTAAAATTGACATCATCAATAACTTTTAGCTCTCGAGCTCGCTCAGGAGCGCCCTGTGCAGGGGCACTACCATCCTCAAAACTTTTTGAAAGATGAACCAGTTCTAGTCTCATGATCGCAGCACCTCACTTGGATGCAAACTACTTGCCCGCTTCGCAGGATACAGTGTTGCCAAAAGGCAAATAACAAATGAAGCAAGACCTACAATAAAGAAATTCAGTGGCACAATACGGATAGGCACTTGGCTCATCTGAAAGATTCTTTCATCAAGGGGGAACCCATAGACTTGAAGGATTTTACATCCAACATATGCCATCACTAATCCGGCGGAAGTTCCAAGCGCACCAATCACGGCACCCTGAAGCTGAAAAATGCGTCGGACACTCTTATCTGTTGCGCCAAGCGTTTTGAGCACTGCAATATCTTTTCGCTTCTCAAGAACAATCATCACGAGCGTACTAATAATCGAGAAGCTTGCTAAAACAACCAAGAGCAGTAACACAATAAAATAGACACGTTTTTCTAGTTTAATCGCTTCCCAAAGCGGCTTGTTCTGTTCTGTCCAATCCTGCGCATAGAATTGCCCCTCAAATTCATTGAGCGCAGCCATAATCTTACTGGTGACCATTGCCGACTGATCCAGATGCGTAATACGCACCTCAAGACCATTAACAGCAAAACCAAGCTTAAAAAACTTCTGTGCTTCAGAAAGTGCAACGTAGGCAACACCTGACTCATATTCGACAAGCCCTGAATTGTAGGTACCAACAACGACAAAGCGCCTAAACTTTGGCACAAGGCCGAGTGGCGTTGACGTCACATTACTTGAGAGCAGTGAAATCACCTGACCTGAAACTAAGCCATAGGTGCGTGAAAGCTCTTTTCCAACAAGTATGCCAGGAAGCTCAATGAGCTCCGTTGCCCCATCTTCGTTCATAATTTCGACAGGTTTTGGATGAAAGAGATCTGTTGTTGCTGTTGGAAACTGCTTGGTATAGGTATCAAGCTCATGCGTGCTGCCGCTTTGAGGGGTAATACCACGAATAAGAATACCAACTGACTTCGTATCGACTTTCAGCAGGGCTTGATTATAAGTAAATGGTGCAACAGAGGTCACCTCTTCAAGCTTCTCTAGACGATCCTTGATTTTTTCCCACTCACCAAATGAACCAGATACTTGACGGACGACAATGTGTGAATTGGCACCGACAATTTTTTCTTTCAGCTCTGATTCAAAACCAGTCATGATGGCCATGGTAATATTGAGAACCGTCACACCTAGTGCAACACCAACGATCGAAATGATAGTGAGGATCGTAATAAAGGCTTCTCCTCGGCGTGACCAAAGATAACGAAGCGCAACTTTTTTACTGAATTCAATATTACTCAAGCGGTCGTTCCACCATTAACTTTCTGGTTTAAGCTGAGGAAACAGCAATACATCACGAATCGTTAAGCTATTGGTTAGGAGCATCACTAATCTATCAATGCCGATACCCTCACCCGCTGTTGGAGGAAGCCCTACTTCAAGAGCACGAAGGAAATCTTCATCCACATCACTGGCTTCTTCATCGCCGCTCGCTTTTCGCGCAGCCTGCGCTTCGAAACGCTCTCGCTGATCCTCGGCGTCATTGAGCTCAGAGAATGCATTGGCGACTTCCATACCAGCAATAATAAGCTCAAATCTGTCGGTAACATCGGGGTCACCCTTGGTACGACGAGCAAGAGGTGAAATAGAGTATGGATGATGCGTAATGAAGGTTGGATTAATGCACTTAGGTTCAACGAGCTCTCCCCATAGTGCTTCGAGGCATCGGCCCCAATCTTCTTTATCAGTCAGTTCAATGCGGTGCGCTTGGGCTACCTGATGTATCGTACGCAGGTCACGAAGATTCATGTCACGGGACACTCCGCCGATTTCATGAATACTCTCTTGCATTGAAAGGCGCGGCCATGGGCCCTTAAAATTCACCGCATGTTCGCCATACTGAATTTCAAGTGAATCATTGACCAACAGACAGAGCTTAGTAAGTAGCTCTTCTGTCAAATTCATAAGGTCATGGAAAGTCGCATACGCTTGATAAAATTCTATCGATGTAAATTCAGGGTTATGCTTCTTTGATAGCCCTTCATTACGAAAAATTCGACCTATCTCATAGACACGATCGAGGCCACCAACAACAAGCTTCTTTAAAGGAAGCTCTGTCGCGATGCGTAGATACATATCAATACCAAGCGCATTATGGTGTGTCTTAAATGGCTTTGCCGTAGCTCCTCCTGCAATACTTTGCAGTGTTGGTGTATCCACCTCGAGGTATCCACGACTATCAAGAAAGTGACGAATCTCAGTAATAATACGTGCACGTTTACGGAAAACTTCGCGACACTCATAGTTCGATATAAGGTCAAGATAGCGATGACGATAACGCGTCTCAACATCAGTAAGACCTGCCCACTTTTCAGGAAGCGCATGCAGTGCTTTGGTGAGCAAACGAATCCGTTCAACGTGAAGTGTTTTCTCTCCTGTTTTTGTTACGAACAAGTAGCCGTATGCTTCAACAATGTCACCAAGGTCGTAGGTCTTGAATTGATCAAATGCTTCATCCCCAATTTCATCTTTACGAACATAGATCTGAAACTTCGTCGTTGTATCAAGAAGGTGGCAAAAAGATGCTTTACCCATTAATCGAAAGTTCACAATACGACCGGCGACAGTAAAATACTGCTTCTCATCGGGGGTCACCTCAGTTGCAAGCAGATCTGTGCCGTAGCCAGTCACATGGACATCATTTGGAAAATCAAAACCAGCAGCTCGTAGCTCGTGCAGTTTCTCTAAACGTACTTTCTCAAAGGTATTTAATTCTTCACTCACAGGGTAAAGAGTAATGGAAAGAGGCCGGAAAGAAAACTACCGGAAATAGTAGGCTATTCAGCGGTTCACCAGGTAGCGCATCAAGTGCGCTGTCATAGCAAGCACGACATGCTGTCTGGATGAACCAATTTCATGATCGCCAGGAAGTTTTACAAAATTCGCCCCTGCAAACAGCCTTCGGCCGACATCAAGATCCCCCTCAGGAATGATTGAATCAGAATCCATAGCAATAAATTGGGCGTCAGCGGTCTGCATGAGGGGACGACGCCTCAGCGGACTATGAACAGCGACGGCACGCTCTAGGAGCGTACGGTCGACGCTGGTATTACCTTCACGCAGTAATCCAGCCCAAGCAACTGCCGAAATATCAAAGAATGGAAGCAGATTTACCATAAAATGGAGTGGCTCTATCGTAGACCATACCGTGGTCAGATATGCTCCAAGGCTTATACCAAGCGCACCGCACTGCTTCATACCAAGAGCACGCAATATCAGCTTTAATTGCCGTAGATCAGAGATCGCCTGTAAGATTGCTTCATTCGTCAGGTAAAGATTTGCACTTGGGAACACAGAGTGCCCTACATCACGAAACTCAGACGCTAAACGTCGACCATGGAACGGCAACTCAAAGATTGCAACGTTAAAACCAAGCCGAAAGAAAAAACCAGGGATAAACATGAGTGCTGTAATTTTTGGATCGCCCATGGTCCATCCAGGCACTGCGATAAGCGTTGGGCGGTGCGCATCCTGTGCATGCCGCCATAGCCGCACACGAATCTGTTTATTTTCAGGAATTGCGACCTGTATTTTTTTATTTGATTCGTGCAATGGTTGATAGGCACTTTCAAAAGCGATATCGACTATCTCTCCTTCATTTGAAAGTCCATGCACTGGAATAATTTTAGGGGCGAATACACCCTGTGGTGCGATGAATGGCTCTGTACAACTATCAAAAAATCTAGCCGTTGCCTCAAGGCTCTCATTATGAAGCCCAGCTATGAGTGGAGCAAAGTTAAGGGGCAGCGCATCCAAAGCAAGACGCGAAAAGAATTTTTCTAATTCACGACCACCCTGTAAGGTCAGCCGTTCGACATGACTTAACCGAGCTGACACATCATCAGAGAGATGACAAAAGTCCTCAAGGTGGCCAGTTTTCTTTTCCACTGATTTACTTTATCGACAGATTTTTCGATTAGGTTAACAGTATCGATACCTGACCTTTTTCGGTGATTTGCTTTATTCCCAGAGCGGCAAAAGGATAGTCAACAGCTTGATTTTGTTGCGAAAGATGATAGCGGATTCTTAGCATCCATGGTCTACAGACAAGTATAAAAAAGCAGCCTAATCAGCTATTCCCGCTTTTGAATCCTGCTACGAGAAAAAGGAAGCTTCCCTTCTCAGTCGTACGTAATCAAACAATCAACTGGATATCCTTTCAAGATATCTCTTCCCTTCAGGAACCCAAGCTCGATGGCAAAGATAAATCCTGCAACGGTCGCACCAACATTTTCAACAAGGGTTGCAGCGCCACGCGCAGTACCACCAGTTGCAAGCAGATCGTCGACAATGATGACGCGATCATCTTTATGGACGCCATCTTCATGCATCTCAAGCTTACCAGAGCCATACTCAAGCGAATACTCAACTGCAATTGACTTATAGGGAAGTTTGCCAGGCTTACGAATTGGTATAAAGGGAAGTCCTAATTGCATCGCAATCGGCACCGCAAAAAGAAATCCACGTGATTCAATAGCCGTAATCACAGTTGGCGTATGCGAACGCGCAATCTCTGACATCTGCTCAATACAAGATGCAAACGCTTTTGGGTCCTTTAGAAGTGGCGTGATATCACGAAATAAAATGCCTGGCTTTGGAAAATCGGGAATATCGCGAATAAACTTCTTAAGATCCATACCAACTATCTCCTGAAAAAAAATAATACTTCAACCACACACACGATGCACCAATGATGATCATTGGCGAACGACTCTGCCCACTAAGTCATACCCAGAAACTTCAGTAATCTCAACAGGGACAATTTCTCCAACAAGCTGCTCGAGGTCAACATCGGAATCATTGATAATAACAGTACCATCTACTTCAGGAGCTTGGAAACTTGCCCTTCCAGAGAACAAAAGCTCTGTCTCTTCATGAGGTCCCTCAAGTAAGACTGGAATGGTTTGACCAACATAGGCAGCGTTCGCAGCAAACGCAACTTCTTGCTGCGCAGCCATGACACGCTTGCGTCGAAGCTCTTTCTCTTTCTTGGTGACATGCCCCTCAAACTGAAAGCTTTCTGCTTCTTTTTCAGGGCTATAGGTAAAGACGCCAACATTTGAGAAATAACCCTCGCGAACAAACGCTACAAGGTCGTCGATATCTTCTTTAGTCTCTCCAGGGAACCCAACAATAAATGTGGTTCGAATCTGAATATGTGGCGCTGTCGCTTTGATCATCTCAACGATGGCGCGGGGCGAGTATTTCCCAATCGGACGCTTCATCAGTTTTAAAATACGCTCACTCGAATGCTGAAGAGGAATATCAATATACTTCACTAGAGAGGGAAGCTCACTGATAGCCTGAATGAGCGCTTCATCAGTCCCCACGGGATATGCGTACAACAGCCGTATCCAATCGACTGCTTTATCAGTATCAAGTGCTTTGAGCAGGTCAATCAAACGCCCTTCTTCTTTTCTATCGAATCCAAAGTGCGTTAAATCCTGCGCAACCAAGTTCACTTCACGCACACCAGCTTGCCCCAATGTTTTAACTTCATTACGAATAGATTCTATCGAACGACTGCGTAGCTCTCCGCGAATCTTAGGAATAATGCAGAACGTACAGGGACGATTACAGCCCTCAGAAATTTTAACATATGCAGTATGCCGCTTAGTCGAGAGGTGTCGTGGCATCGTCTCATCGTAGAGAAAATACGGGCGACCAGCAGCTTGAAGATTTTCGTGAAGCTCTGCAGTCACTGCTTCGCCAACACGCAAAAGATCAGATGTTAAGATAAACTCGTCAACTTCTGGCAATGTTTGCTTCATTTCATCGCGGTAACGCTCTACCGCACAGCCTGCAACAATAAGACGACGCAATCTTCCCTGCTTCTTGTATTCAGAGACTGATAAAATTGCATCAATACTCTCTTTCACAGAGCTTTCAAGAAATCCGCATGTATTCACTACGGCGACATCAGCATTTGATACATCTGAGACAATTTCATATCCATAGTTTTGCAACACACCAAGCATCACTTCCGAGTCAACTTGGTTCTTAGCACAGCCGAGGGTAACCACAGAGGCCTTGCCACGAAATGCACTCTTTGCAGTCACATCTTCAGGCACCTGAATATTGACCTGAACCTGTGTCGAACAAGCGCCGCCTTCTTTAAAAACATGTAATGATGATTTACTCACTTTTCTTTCCTCTTATCATGAACATCAATCCCGCTCGGGAAATCTGGGTCGAATAACGAAGCCTTATGGGATACGTTTATTTTTGTTTGCTGAAACACCACCGCGGTAACGTTTCCGGATGTATCAGTAACCCGTCCACCTGCTGGGAAGTGGTCACCTTGCTTTACAAGAAGCTTTAACTCCTTGATGCTGACGCCATCATCCGCTTTTTGGAGCTTTGGTTTCAGGGTCAACACATCACCCAACGCTGCTTTACATGATGATACCATGTTAAAATCCTTATCCAAGTTACCAAGCCCCATAATAAAGGCGACTGGCAGATCGGTGATAAGTATTGAAGAAAGCTCATCAATCACGAGTTGCTTTTCATTGGGCTGAAAAAAGTAGGCAGTCGATTTATTAAGAAGAAAGGTCTGCTGCTCTGGTGACAGATAGTCCCACTTCATTTTACCAGGTTTTTCAAAGTACATCTTACCGCTGCTTGCTTCGCTCATATCAAGCGAGGCGAGGTAGGAGTCCTGCTCAAAATCTGCTTCTATTGAGTTTGTTGCTTGATAGCGAGCCTGCACTTCAGAGAGCTTAATTGCGCCCGAACCTTTTTTACCTTCAAGGCAATCAAAGGCGCGTGACTGCGCATTGGCAGCATGTGGCAGCGCAGCTGCAAGACATACCGCTAAAAAAAGATGTTTCATGAGACTCCTCCAAAAAAATCTTTTATTGCTCTCATACCAAGCGAACCAACTTTGTGACCGACAGGGTCAGTCACCAGCTCTACTGGGACATTTCGCTCTTCAAGAAAGCGTTTTCCATCTTCGGCTCGGCTGATCGGTACAATTTTATCTTCTGTTCCATGCACAATCAGCACTGATGGTTTTACAAAACTTTTCAACAGAGCATCCTCTTCATGTTCTTTGATAACAAAGCCCGCCAAGATACCAACTTTTTCAAACAGCGCAGGTTCCTGCTGCATCAGCACTGAGAGCGCACCTGAGCCTTGAGAAAACCCAAGCGCAGCGAACGGTTTGTGAAATCCAAGCATCTCGTAAAGCTCGTCTATAAAATGACGAAGCTTGCGAACGCCTTGGTGAATCATCTCACGGGTAATCTCTCCTTCAACATTCCACCAACTAAATCCACCAATAGCATCAGGCTCAGGAGCCTGGACAGAAACAACAATTGCCTGTTGAGGAAGGCTGCGTCGAAAGGTCCACATGACATCAACATTCCCAGCACGGCCATGCACCAACAGGTACAAGGGCAGCGCTGCTCGGGATACAGGGCTAGACGCAGTATCTGGTATATCTATTCGATAGATGAGGGATAGTTCTTTCATGGCGCAAGAAGCGCTATACTATCAGAAATTCAGTGGTAAAGGCTAAACTCCGTCATTTTGCTCTTGGCTTACTCACCTTTGGTGTGGTCATTATTCTTTGGGGTGCATGGGTCCGTATCTCAGGGTCTGGCGATGGCTGTGGAAAACACTGGCCGCTCTGCCACGGCGAGCTTTTTCCTTCAGGTTCTTGGTACCACCAGCTTCAAACATGGATAGAATTTGCACATCGTGCCAAATCTGGACTCTTTGGAATACTCGTCTTTCTTCATTCTTGGCTTGTATGGCGCTGGGTACCAACACTTCGAGGACTTGCCCTTGCAACTTCACTCTTTACTATTGCAGAAGCGCTACTCGGAGCAATCCTAGTTCTTGGTGGCTATGTCGATACCAATGATTCCCTCGGTCGCACCATTATTATAGCCTGCCACCTCGGGAATACGCTTCTTCTGATTGGTAGTATCACCTGTCTGTGGGCTGCGCTTGCAGACAATGCCAAAGCCATACCGATACGACAGCTCATCAAGCAACTCCGCGTTCCTTTTTTGATTATGTTCCTGATTGCAACGACTGGAGCCTGGGCTGCACTCAGCTCCACACTCTTTCCCTCTAATGGACTTGCTGAGGGGCTCATTGCAGATTTTTCATCAACAAGTCATTTCCTCATTCGTATTAGGATTATGCATCCCCTCGTTGCCATTATTGGTACCTACTACCTCTGGCGATGGCGAGATTCAAAGATAGATCTACTTTCAAACTTACTATTCTTACAACTTCTCTGCGGTCTGTTCACACTGATATTGCATGGCCCAGTGGTACTAAAAATTTTCCACCTCTTGATGGCTCAGCTGCTTTGGATTGGGTTGGTGAAAGAGTCCTCAACAGAGAAGATTTAGCAGGCTTTAGCCCCTGAGATAAAAAATGCACACCAAGAACAAACAGTGTTTAATTTTCCTGCTTTTTTGATAGCAGGTTTAAAAAACGAAACCCCCTGAGATTGCTCTGAGGGGGTTTCAACTACAATAAAGAAAAACTGCTTCGAGAACCCAAAGGCCCCGAAGCATGTAGCTAGAATTACTTCTTAGCAGTTCTTTTCTTAGCAGTACGCTTAGGAGCAGCTTTCTTAGCAGTAGCTTTCTTAGCAGTACGCTTAGGAGCAGCTTTTTTAGCAGTAGCTTTCTTAGTTGTACGCTTAGTTGCTGCTTTCTTTGCAGTTGCTTTTTTAATTGCCATTTTTATTCTCCACACATTTTTAAAATCAGTAAAAAAACTTCGCACTACAACTACTAGCGAAACATCTTTTTACTCAAACAGTGTCCTTATTCTGCGCACGTATATTTAATATGCGCAAGATAATAATTTTTGCCCTTGAGTTTTTTTAAAAATGATTCGAAGTACATATGTAATGACCAAGCTGAACAGCGGTGATACATCAAGTTGGGATCATGCACGTGCATACGCGCAGTTGCTTGGCAAAGTACCAAGTTCATTTACTACAGCTATACGTCAGCTCAAAGCTGATCATGACAAAGGTATTCCGATGTCACGTGCTACTGCATTCCAAGCAGGTCGTCTCTGTCGATCACCAAGCTTAAGTGCATCGCTCATGGGCGCTGCAAAGAGTTATTTCCCTGAGATAAAAATCCAGGAAGAGGCGCAGCTCGTGCAACACCTTCCAATCGATAGCATTGCCGGCCTTCTTGGCACAGCCTTCTATTACTTCCGCGTTAAAAAACTCGCCAACTATGATGAGTGGACACAGTATGCAAAGGGCCTTCCAAACCGTGTTGAACTCGGTGGAGCAGTTGGTAAATACATCCCTCGTATCGGTGTTTCCAGGGGTATTCTCGCTGGGGCTTTTGATACGATAGCGCTAACTGCATTTCACTTGCACGACAAAAAAGGGTTTACTGACTACAGACGATTTTTAAAAAATAAATCAAAACGCGAAGACCTTACCTATGAAAATGATCGATGGGGCTGCACACGATATAATGTTGCTTCCATCCTCATCCAAACACTAGGTTTTGGTGTTGAGTTTGCAAATTCATACGCCGTAGGGATGCTTGCGACTGACTCAGAGGAAAAATCTCTCTTTGGCGATGCGTACTGCTTTCGCCTCACCCGTATCTGGATCGATGCACTCGATGATTTAGGGTGTGAACCTGACCGAGCAATGCGCGTTGAGTACTATCCAGACGCTGCAGAACTATCACTACTCAGAGAGCGCGCCTCAAGATTACTGACTGCACCACTCTCCATTTCTTGGCTTGATAAGACTAAGAAAGATGTTGAACATATTGAAGACTCAGGCGAATCGTCATAACGCACGATCACGCGCCTACAAAGAACCAAGCGAACGTTCGAAAATTCCATCACGAATGAATCGTGCAATATTTTTTGCATTCAGCTCGGCTTGTGCTTGCTCTTGAGGGACACGGGCGTGCGAAACAACATGATAGGTCATATTCCCCTGCTCATCTGGACCGGTATATGAGATACGATACGCAAAGCGAGGTGTAGAGACCGATAGTGTCCCGGGCGACTCTTGTATCTTCACACCAAGCTCACTTTGAAAAAAGTACTGTAAACGCTCTCGTACTGGCACCATATCAGGAACAGGGACCAACACAGAGGTCGGAAAGGAAGCAACGGCTTCTAGGACAACTTCTTGATTCGATTGAAACCGCACCTGTGGCGAAGAACTCTCCACAGATACCTGAGTACAAGCACTACAGTGTAGAATAATGCTCAAAGCACACACGGCTTGAAAGAAAGCCGTGTGACGTGACTGATATTTCACAATTAGACTGCTCTCGCTTATGAGAAGCTGCTACCACAACCGCAAGTGCGCTTTGCATTTGGGTTATTGAATTTGAAACCAGTGCCGTTGAGGCCAGAGATATAGTCAACGACAGTACCTTTGAGGTAGCCAGCGCTAATAGAATCAATCAGCACTTTCACACCATTAAAGTCCAATTCAATGTCACCCATACGAACTTCTTTATCGAAGTCGAGGGCATACTGATAACCAGAACATCCACCACCTTGAACAGAAACGCGGAGCGCATCCCCTTCTTCACCTTCAGCAGCAATTGCGTTTTTAATAGCTTCAATAGCTGATGGGGTAAGCATGATAGGGGTTTCTTCCGTACCCACAAATGAATTTGTATCACTATTTGGAATAGATTGTCCTTCCATGTTTGTCCTTCTTAAACGCTTGTTATACCTAAATTGTACTGGCTTCATAAAAAGCTTGTCAATGAAACATGGTTGTTTTGTTCTACGATGGGTCGAAAAAAGCTAACCATTCCACTGGCATAGCTTTTATTACACAGATATCGCGGGCGTACTGGGCTGGTCTTATATCCTTAAAAACCTCCTCTTTTCCTCATGAAAACGAAGAATTCTGACGATTCTCACTCTGAAGGAGATCTGTTTGAAGAGATACCTGCTCATCATCCTGCTGGCCATCTTCGTGATAGCATACGGAGGAAGCGTATCGGCCGATGCACGTGCAAGCTTACAGCTGCGGCCCCGCAGCACTGTCGCAACGACAACGATAGCAACCTATGCTGCCATCAGCTTACCGAAAGGAGGCATGATTCATTTAAACTCTCAAAGTAACTTCTTCGAGATTAATGCAGTTGTTACTACTGCGATCAAAAAAACACAGCAAGATCTAGAAACATTCTTTGGCCCTCTTCCAGCAATCTCTATCCAAGTAAAACTCATGACCCAAGAGGTATTCACCCTCTCAACAGGTGTACCGAGCTGGACAAATGCTCTCTACTACCATGACACCATTATCATTCCGATTAACACGGCTCGCATCAACGAAGAGGAGCTCATTCGCTCGGTTCGCCATGAATTCACCCATGCAGTTATTCACGAACTCTCTGATGGCAAATGTCCAGGGTGGCTTGATGAGGGCTTAGCCCAATACATGGAGGGCACACCAAATCCGCTCATCCGGCTTGCCCTTGCACAGTGGCTCTCAAAAAATCCACCAGTACCATTCCATATGCTACAAAAAGGATTTACCAAGCTCGAAAAAAAATATGTTGCACCAGCCTATGCGCAATCACTCTGGGCTGCTCATGTTATGATACAAGGACAGGGGTTTCTTAAAATTAGAAATTACCTTGATGAGCTGCGGCAAGGGAAGCGTGATCCATTTTTTCACAGCCTTGGAATCTCTGAAGCTGGCTTTGAATCATCCTTTGCATGTGCGCTCAAAAACAAATCCTGCCTTACGAATATTGAGTCATGTACTTGCGAAACAGTACAGCAGTCACAACTGGCTATGAATTTCTAAACGCATCAGCAGCACGCTCAAACAGTTCAAGCTCCTGCTTAAGCTGCGAAAGGAGATCAGGAGCACCTTGTACAGCTCCAGCTTTACCGGTCTTTTCAAGCTCAAATGACAGCTCATGACAGCGCATAGCGCCGATATTGCCAAAAGCACTCTTCATTGCATGTGCGGTCTCTGCAAGGGTTGTGGCATCACCTGAGTCAATAGCAACCTCGATTTTTTCAATGCGTAGCGGTGTGTCTTCGAATGCAATTTCGAACAGCTCTACCAGGAGCTCTTTATCTCCCGCGACTCTCTCCATTGCTCCAACTTCATCAAAGATAGTTTTCATTCCAGAATCTCCTTAGCGATAACTAAACGTTGAATTTGACTTGTACCCTCGTAGATCTGCATAAGCTTGGCGTCACGCATCAGTTTTTCTACGGGATAATCTTTGGTGTAGCCATACCCTCCAAAAATCTGCACGGCATCGGTCGTTACTTCCATAGCCATATCCGCAGCAAAAAGCTTACCCATACTTGATAGCAAGCTGGCTTTACGTCCAGCATCAAGCATGGCGGCAGAACGATGGGTCAACAGGCGGGCAGCTTCAATTTTAGTTGCCATATCAGCGAGCATAAATTGAATAGCTTGGAAGGATGCGATCTCTTTACCAAACTGCTTACGCTGCTTTGCATAATCCCTAGCATACTCGAACGCAGCACGCGCTATACCGACAGCGATAATTGCGGTCATAGGACGACTTGCATCAAGCGTTGCCATGGCAACTTTAAAGCCCTCTCCTTCCTGACCAATGCGATTCTCTTTGGGCACTTTGACATTATCAAAAGTCAAAGAAACTGTATTAGAACATCGCTGACCAAGTTTATTCTCATGGTGTCCACGAGAAATTCCAGGAGTGTCGCCAGGAATAACGAGACAGCAGATACCTTTATGTTTCTTACTCCGATCGAGTGTACCAAAAACAGTAAATTGACTTGCATACTGGCCATTAGAAATCCATTGCTTTGATCCAGAAACAAGATAGTGATCGCCTGCATCAGTAATCTGAGTTTGAATACCTCCAGCATCTGAACCCGCACCTGGCTCTGTTAAACCAAACGATGCAAAAAGGCCCTTTGAAGTAATGGGCTCAATGAATTTCTTTTTCTGTTCGGTCGTGCCACATAAATG
>JBILLA010000213.1:0-4084 GCA_044376365.1 Bdellovibrionota bacterium
ACGACGACCTTGGCGAGCGAACTCTTTACCAACAGTATAGATATTATTCTCTGCATAGCACGCAACAACACACGCCGAGCAACCAGTACAGGCAGCAAGATCAATAGCCATCCCCCACTTATAAAGTGGATGCTCACGCTGCTCATACATCTGCTTAACTTCATGATGACCATGGTAACCATCTTCATGAGATCCGTGAGCATGTAGATCCTCAGCGCTCTCAATAATTTTTGTACGTGCAATCTCACGACCAAGCTGTGATTTACTACCATCAACAGTCACAAGATGAGTAGACAGTCGACTTCGTTCAACCGACACAGCTGTCGCAACTAATGGATACGCAGTAGCAGCTTTGTTTGTTTTTGGACTGACTAATCCAAAGGCATTTGCTGATGAGACTGCCTCTGCATAACGTCCAAACGATTCATGTCCCTGTCCAAGTGGCATTGCCACGATGCTTTCGTGAACATGCTCTGAAAGATAGACAGGAATGTTTACTTCACCATGTTTATTGCGAAGCGTTACAACATCACCCTGAGCAAGGCCATGCTTTTTAGCTGTTTTTGGATGAAGCTCAGCCCAGCTATCCCACACGACTTGCGTCATTGGATCTGGTGTTTCCTGAAGCCATGGTTTATTCGCAGCGCGACCATCAAATGTTTTAATAGAAGCAAACGGATATACAATCAGGCTATCACCTTCAACGCCGACTGTATCAAGAGCAAGCGGCTCTGCTGCAACAGCAAATGCTGCTGTCGATGGTCGTGCAGCATTAGCAGAACGAGCATTAATGAAATAGCCACCACGCTCAACAGAATCTTCCCAGAACTTTTCAAAGCCACCAGCAATGTTCTGTGATGCATGAAGCTTCTTCCAGCTTGCTTGAATATACTCACGGAAGTTCTTTACACCACCGACTGAATCACCAAGATTCATTCCAAGTGCAAACTCAATCAGCATATCGCCAAGAGACTTTGTGTTAAACACAGGGGTCATTGATGGTTGGATCAAGTTATAGACGCCAGGGAATGGCATCTGATCACCCCATGACTCGAGTGAATGGCTTGATGGAAGGATAATATCTGCAAGCTGAGCTGTTTCATCAAGTTTACGAGAGAAACTGACAACGAGCTGCGCATTTTTTGCTGCATATTCAAAACCAAGTCCTTTTGGCAAGGTATACGCAGGGTTTGAACCATCAACCAAGAGAAGTTTTGTATCACCCTTAGCAAGATCTGCAACAACCGCTTCGATTGCTTTCACATTCGTTTGCGGCTTACGCATAATGCCAATATCAACAGTCTTTCCAACGTTACCAAGAAGGACGTTCAAGAGCGCTGTTACGACATGCAGCGATATACCATTGGCAGTTGAACCAGCAGTACCACCAGAGAGCACAAGTGATGCTTTAGCGCTTGAGAGGTAATGGGCAACTGAAACAAGTTGCTCGCGCTTCACACCAGACTCTTTTGCTACCTGATTCAGATCAATATCTTTGGTGAGTTTTTTGCAGCCATCAACAACTTCAGATGCACCACTGACTGAACCCAACACAAGTTTCATCACACCAAGTGCAACAAGAGCTTCTGTGCCAGGAGCACACTTCAGCCAAGTATCAGCATTTGCACCAGTCAGTGAAAGTCGTGGTTCAACATGGAACACACGCACTGGATGATCTGATTTGCGACTCTGTGACCAACCACGAGCGTATTCGCACGGCGACACCCATGTTTCAAGGAAATCTGCACCAAAGTTCAGTATTACTTCAGCATCTGCAAACTTATATTTTGGAATTCCATACTCACCGTAAACAAGCTCACTTGCCTTCGCTTCAGTTGTAGCGCTGAGAGGCTCATAGGAAGCATGCGTAATACCATGGGTTTTACAGAATGATTGCACAAGCTCAGCTATTGAACCTGAAAGCTCACCAGTAATGAATGCTTTCTTACCTTTAGATTGCGTCAGTGCAGTAGCAACTTTTTCGTATGCTTCAACCCAATCAATTGGCTTAAAGATTGTTTTCCCATTGCTATCTTTATCTTTCTTCAATGGCTGACGAATGCGATCTGGATCATAGAGCTCTTGCAGCGATGCTTGACCCATCGCACAAAGTCCACCCTGGTTAATTGGGTTTAAGCGGCTTCCCTCAACTTTGACTGCACGTCCTTCACGTGTTCGCACTTCGATACCGCAACCAGCAGTACACTCTGTACAGGTAGAGCGGAACCAAACGGCAACACCAGGCACCTGGTCAGGAGCACCTTTCACATGAGGAAAGATCTCTTGTTTAGGGCTGTCCGCACAACCAACAAGCCCTGCCGCTGATGCAGCACTTGCAACTTTGAGGAAATCCCTACGGGACAAATCCCCTGCTCTTCCGATTTTAGTAACTATTGATTCTGAAGCCATTGTTCTTAACTTAAAAACTATTTACTGCCGTGACAGGTCATGCAATCGATGCTGGCACCTTTTTGACGGTGACAGTCCATACACCAACCCATCTTCATCGATGAAACTCTTTCTACAACTGACATCTCTTGAATCTGTCCGTGACATGATGAGCAAGGAATACCAGCTTTCACGTGACGTTTATGATTAAACTTAACGTGGTCAGGCATGACATGGACCTTAATCCATGGGATAGGCTTGCCAGCATCGTAGTATTCTTTAAGCTTTTTAATATCAGCTTTGCCCTGCTCAGAATGCCCAGCAACAAGCTTGTGACATCCCATACAGGTTTCAACTTCAGGGATAGCTGCATACGCAGCCTTTGAAACGGACCAGTGACAATACTGACAGTCCATCTTGTTCTTTTGAACGTGCAAGACGTGGCTAAACTTGATTGGCTGCTCAGGACGATGTCCTTTGCGACGCTCAGCAGGGCCAAAGACACCAAAATGGTCTATGACATTGAGGTCCCAGAGAGCCGCCTGGCCATCATTCCATACCCCGGTATGAATACCGAGTTCCTTATAGGTAGGATCCTTTTCGTAAGCCGGATCTAACGTAGCATTATTTTGAGCCCACAGAGCGCTTGCGTGCGCACAAGAGAGCAGGACAAAGAGTACAACCAGAGATTTCTTCAACATTGATAAGACCTGCAAGTCCAAAAAACTTCTTTAGGATAAAAGCGCCCCTATTAAAACGTGAATCGCTTTTCCTGCCAATAGTTTAAGGTTATTAAAGAGCATGAATTGTTAACTTTTCTTATCTTTCAATCTATATAAAACTATTCAAGATTAAAACCTCGATCACATGAAAACTATCTGGACGCCATCTCAGACACGAATAGAAAAAAGCGCTATGACTGCATTTTGTCGCTTTATTGCTGATAAATATGATGCAAACGTCCACTCAATTCATCAACTTTATCCATGGAGCCTCACAAAGCAGGATATATTCTGGAATGCAGTTTGGGATTTCTGCGGAATTATAGGTCAACGACATGGACCAACCCTTCAACACGAAGGTTCAATGTACCGTGCAGCATTTTTCCCCGAATCAACACTAAATTTTGCTCACAATCTCTTACGCCACGCACTCAATCCTGCAAGCTCTCAGCACACTGCTCTAACTGCATGGAGCGAAACAAAGCATACCCATACGATAAGCTACCAGTATCTTGCAGAAGAGGTTATTCGAGTTCGACAGATCCTCATCTCGCATGGCGTGCAAGCACACGATGTGGTTGCAGGCTTTGTTGCAAATACACCACTAGCAGTCGTAGGAATGCTTGCAACAACAAGCCTTGGTGCTATTTGGACTAGCTGCTCGCCAGACTTTGGCGCCGCTGGTGTTCTTGACCGATTCGGCCAAACCAAGCCTAAGATACTGCTTACCTCTGAGAGCTACCTCTTCAAAGGAGCTCCAATCTGTTTGCAAGAAAAAATTGCAGAGATCCAAGCTGGTCTTCCCTCACTGGCTGCCGTCTTAACAGAATCTAAGCTAGCACTCTTCTCTCACGGCACACCATCAATGCCACTTGATGAAATCCAAAAACAGGTCTCATCCTGGACACAGTTTTCATTCAATCATCCCCTCGTCGTTTTGTATTCATCAGGCACCACGGGAAAACCAAAATGTA
>JBILLA010000214.1:0-4010 GCA_044376365.1 Bdellovibrionota bacterium
GAAGGGGTGCATTGAACATCGTAGAGAGCTTTTCTCCGCCTCCTTGGCCGAATATGTACTGAATTGAGCCATCAGGGAGTTTTAGCCCTGACATATTCTCAACGATGCCAAGAACTGGGATATTAACTTTTGAAAGCATGTTGATTGATTTACGAACATCTGCAAGAGCGACCTCTTGAGGAGTAGTAACGATAACAGCTCCTGCGCATTGAACGGCCTGAGAAAAAGAAATTTGGGCATCACCAGTACCAGGAGGCATATCGACGATACAATAATCGACGTCGCCCCATGAGACATCTTGAAAAAGTTGTACAAGGGCCTTGTTAAACATGGGACCTCTCCAGATTACAGGGTCATCTGGGTTTTGCAGGAAAAAGCCAAGTGAGATGTACTTCACACCGAACTTTACTGGGGGAATAAGCTTGCCTTCATGGTCTGGGATGACCTGTCCGCCACCCATGAGGGTAGGAATTGAAGGGCCATAAAAATCACAATCGATGAGGGCGACTTTTGCGCCAGTATTAGCGAGGCTTACAGCAAGATTGACAGCGACTGAAGATTTACCGACGCCACCTTTACCAGATATGACAGGTACGATGTTTCTCATGGCGCAAGGATATCACACGTTGATAGTTTTTCCACCCTCACCCCTGGAAACGCCAAAGACGAGGTATATCACTGGAGTATCACCGCTATTTGACATCTCATGCTCGCAGCGGGCAGGCACAACGACAGTATCGAACTCATGCATCTCAAAATGGCTTGCACCCGCGCGCATCGTCGCGCTACCAGAGATTAGAATAAAGACCTCATCCATATCCTCGTGGTAATGCAGATTAAATTTTTTACCAACGGGCATCATGGCAAAGTTTACCATCTGAATAGTGCCCTGCTGCACAATGCCTTTCCCGACGAGGACTTTTTTAAAGACGCCAGGATCACTTGGATCTTCATGGCTTGCAGGCACAAGATCAAGCGTAGCTGCACTGATAAAATAAGGGGAACGAATCATAAAAAATTAACGGGCTCGAGGCTTTGGTTGACGCGAAGGTTGCAAAAATTCTCTTCCGTCAACAACAACACCAATACGACCTGTAGAATCTTTGAGAGGTGGTTGCGTATTTGGAATCTCAGGCGCATGCGGAGGCTCACTTACTGAAACACCACCGCTGGTAGACCATACCTTGATCTTTTTATTACCATCTTGAATCTCTTCGCCAGGAATGACAGGGGGAAGTCGTTTGTCGAACGAAGCTGCTGACCCTTCAGCTTGCTCGCGTAGCGGAGCATCGCGGTAAGAGTCACCTTGAGCTGGAGCATCAGCCCATGCAAAGGTAGTCATACATGAGAGGAATATAGTAGCGTAGAGGGGTAGCTTCATGAATATCCTTATCAAACAATCTAGTGCAAAGTGCGCTAACACGCATGATACTATCCTACCATGACTGAACGGAAAAAAGTGCTTATTTTTCTCTCTGGAAGAGGCACCAATTGCAGGGCGCTGATTGAGTTCCAGCTTCACCACCCTCAGTGCGGCTATGAAGTTATCGGAGTCATCACCGATAAATCAGAAGCAACTGGCTTATCATTTGCAAGAGAGGCTCATGTTCCAATACACAGCTTCATGCGTGCAGCGTATCCCAGTCGAGATGCCTTCTTACAGGCACTTTTTACCCATGCAAGTGCACTCTCACCTGACTACTTTGTGCTTGCAGGATTCATGGTCATTATTCCTCCCTATTTTATTGCCAAGCATCGCGATCACATCATTAACATTCATCCGTCTCTATTGCCTGCATACCCTGGTCTGAAAACTCATGAACGCGCCCTAGCAAATAAAGAGCAAACGCATGGGTGCACCGTACATTTCGTCAATGAAGAAGTTGATGGAGGAGCTCTGATTGCACAAGCACGGGTTCAAATTGAACCAAGCGACACTATTGAGACACTTGCTGCAAAAGTGCTTGAGCAAGAACATACGCTGTATCCTTGGTGCCTTTCAATGCTTGCAAAGGGACATATCAGCTTCCGTCAGGGCATAGTCCAATTTGACGAGTACGCACAGCAGGAACTTTTAAAGCTGAATTTTGTGCGTGGATAGTCGATGATCTGAATTGAAAATCTTAGAGCAAGCATACAACATCTGCGCGATTTTAATTTTTTAGCTCTAAGCTCTAGGTTTTCCACTTTCGGCTTAAGTACGAATCGATACACTGCTGATGTAAGCGAAGAATCAAAGCGACGCTTCCGCGACTTTTCCTAACACAGCGACAAACATACCAAGCACGACCGCTTAGCTTTTTGCTTTCTCTATAACGTTTTCCCTGAAAAACAGGGCTCTTCAACCCAATTTTCAGAGAATCGCTAGTTTATGGTATGATGCGTGCCACTTATGAAAGGCACACATCCTGTTATTACGCTCCTTGGCTCAAACTCCGGCAACAACCTTGGTGATGCAGCAATACTCTCAAGCATCCTTGAGCACCTCACCCGAGAGCTTCCTGGCTCGGAGTTCATCGTTCCAACCACAAAACCGTCGTTCACCAATACCCACTATGGTCATCGCTACAACGTGAAAGCTATCAGCATGATGCCCTGGACAGGAAGCATTCGATTTGTTGGTATCCCTACTTTTGCTGCGCTGTGGAAGAGCGATGTTGCACTCATTTGCGATGGGATTCTTTTTGGCAAGAAATTATGGAATCCATTCTTCAATTGGCTTATTGCATTAATATTCGTAGTGCCTTTTGCTCGCCTCGTTAACTGTAAAGTTGTTTGCTATAGCTGTGGCATCGGTCCATTTAAATCGAAAATTAGTCAGATTTTTGCAAAGTGGGTTCTTAATGGTTGTGACCTAGTCATTATGCGAGAAAATGACAGCAAACAACTAGCCGAAGACCTTGGCTGTATTCATCCCGTCGAAGTTACTGGAGATGCTGCATTTATTAACCCTGTATCAGATGAAGCACGTGCTCATGAAGTGTCTCGTGAACTCGGTATTGATTTTACAAAGCCTACCCTTGGCCTAAACGTCACTAAATACATGGACACTTGGCTAAACGCCAATGAAAAAATCCAAGATAAGGATTCATTCTTGAAGATGCTCGCCGATGGCGTAAAACTCGCTAAGAAAAATCTTGGTGAAGACTTTCAAACAGTTGTTTTCTGCACACATCCCATGGATGAAGGAGCAGCGACTGAGCTTGCCAATCACCTCGATGGTCTCAAAGTACTCAATTCAAAATACCTAAGCCACGACATTCAAGCAGTAATGCGTCAGTGCCAGCTCTTTGCAGGGATGCGTTTTCATAGCGTCGTGCTCGCTTCTGCAGTAGAAGTTCCCATTATCGGTCTTATCTATATGCCAAAGGTTCGTGGCTTTATGCGTTTGCTTGGCTGCGAAGACTACTCGCTTGAGCTTGGGAAACTCACCCTTGAAACCTTTAGCGCAACCCTTGAGCGCGGCTGGCGAGAGCGTGCTGCCCTCAAAGTGCGACAGAAAAAGATCGTTGATGAACTCAAAGCAGGTGCACTACGGGCGGCAGCTCGTATCCGTGAGCGCTATTTTGATAGCCCTGCAGCAGAGGCGCCCTCTTGCCGTGATGCTGCCTAAGTAGTTTTCTTAGACTCAAACACCCTTAATTTGCTCAGGAGGCTTTACCGCTTAAAAAGCGAGCGAGCATTTGAGACTAATTGAGAAAAATCACTACTTTTTTTCTGAAGCAAAGAGCTCGGTGTGCTGGATAGGTGTATATGTCAGCTATCGTTTCTGCGCTTATGAAAGTTTCACTGCCAAAGTTCCAGGCAGAGCTTTCAGCAGCTGGCAATCTAAGCAAACTTCCCGCTCCCCCATCATGGGAAGGTGCATGCAACTGTATGTTAAAGCCCCAAGTACCCCTTGCTGGACTTGGACAATCCATAAAAAAGATTGAGGAAGTTGTTTCTTCATTCACAGGCTTTGTCGCTGGTCCAGCATCAAGAACACCGAACTGTGCTTATATTACCTGCTC
>JBILLA010000052.1:0-12988 GCA_044376365.1 Bdellovibrionota bacterium
GGCCCAATCATTTCCAATAGACATCAAGCGTCCAATAGGAAGCTCTCCACTGAGCACAACGCGGGTAGCAATTTTTCGCTTTGCCCGCTCAAGGTCCTCATCTGAAAAATCAAGAGGACTATCTGTTATGGCAAGTACTTTTTGTTTTACAAGATCGAGTTTGTCAGATTCGGTCACTGCATAGACCATCATGCAACCAGTGCCATCTCGTTCATCAGAATCAAAGACACACGCTTCGCATAAACCTGATTCGACAAGATCCCAGTAAAGCTTTGAGCCACTTCCATCACCAAGAATAATCGAAAGCGTAGAGAGCGCATAGCGATCTTCATCTTGAGCAGAAACCCCGTTAGTTACCAATAACAGATGCGACTGGTTGAGATCTTTCTTTGTAAAGGTATGCGAGTCTGGAGTCGTTCGAAGATATGGGGCTGCTTTTCTGCCAGCCTCAAATGGCTTCCACGAACCACAGCATGCTTCAGCGTCACGAACCACGGTCTCAAAATCAAAGTTACCAGTGACAACAAGCGCCATATTAATCGGCGAATAACGGCGCTCGAAGTATGAGGCCATCTCATCACGGGTGACATCGGTAATCGACTGCGTCGTTCCGAGCACTGAATTTCCAGCAGGATGAGCCCCAAAGAAACGGTGCAGCCCCTGCTCAAAGAGCACAAACTGAGGGCGATCCTGATACAGCGCTATTTCTTCTAGAATCACATTTTTTTCAGTATCAAAATCTTCTTGAGTCAGCGCGGGGCGCAACATATCAGAGAGAAGCTCTTGCATACTGGCAAGGTTTTTCGGAAGTACTGTGCCGTAAAAAACCGTCATCTCTTCAGAGGTGTATGCATTCGCCTGTGCACCAAGATTACCAAGCTCATAGGTAATATCCATTGCCGATCGCTTTTTGGTACCCTTAAACATCATATGTTCAAGAAAATGCGACACGCCAGATTCTCGCTCGGTTTCATCGCGTGCACCTGTTTTCACAAAAAAACCGATAGACGCACTCTGCGCATGTGTATGGGGCTCTCCAATGATGGTCAGACCGTTTGAGAGCTTTTCTATAAGAATCTTTTTCATAGTGTTTATTTTGTAATATCTGTTGAGCCAAGCGTCACAAGGGTATAGTTGCTAGGGTTGTATGCTTCTATTGTCTGATCAATATCTGCCGCTGTCGTTTGAGAAATTGCGTCAGACACTTCAGTAAGTGTTCGGACTCGACCTGAGAGCCAGTAGTCTCCCGCATTTGAGCCAGCACGAGAAGCTGCAGACTCCTCTCCTATCACCAAGCTTGATTGAAGATTAGCTTTTGCTCTTGCAAGCTCTTCCTGCGTTACTGTTCCGTGCAGTCCCTTAATCGTATCCATCATAACAGTGAGCGTTTCTTTCGCACGATCTGGAGTAGTTCCAGAGTACGCAGAAACACTTCCAGCGAATCGCCCACCTTGATGTCGTGAATACACAGAGTAGCATAGCCCGCGCTTCTCTCGGACTTCGATAAAAAGGCGACCAAACATTCCACCTGATAAAATTTCATTCGCTACTTTAGCTGCGTAATAGAGCTTATCGCCAAATTTAGCAGAAGGGTATGCAAGACAGATTTGTACCTGAGAAGTGTCCCGTTGAAGGTGCGTTTGAGATGCAGGTTGAATGCCATGAAACTCTGGCAGTGCTGGGCCCTGACCCTCCCAAGAGCTAAAGAGCGATGCAATAACACGGAGTGTCTCTGCAGGATTGAAGTTTCCTGCGAGTGAAAGGATGGCGCCCTTTGGCTTCACACAGCGATGCTGCAAGTCGATAACAGCATCTCGAGAGATACGATCGACTGCTTCAAGATCGACAATGCTTTGTCGATTATACGGATCGGGCATAAAACGTTTTGAAAGCTCCATATTGGTGCGTCGCGCAGGATTATCATCAACAGATCGAGCATCCATGATAAGGAGATCTTTGATAGGTAGTATCTCTTGCTCTGGGAACGTCGGCGCAAGCACTTTCAGTGACAAGAGCGCGAGCGTTTCTTGAAGAACATCCTTCAATGCCGTTGCACGGTACACAAATCGGTCAGACCCAGTAGAGGTGCCATGACGTGCACCGAGCTTATCAAATGCATCACTCAAAGCTCGTGAATCATAACCCTCAACTCCACGCTCGACGAGATCAGAGAACAGCAGTGATGTCCCCTTCATCGTTGGGTCGTCATAGATGAGACCACCTGGAGCATGAAGCTCAATAGAGACGGACTCAAAATGACTCATTGGCTCAAGAATAACCGTGAGGCCATTCGGAAGGATTTCAATAATTGGTTCAGCGGCAATATTCATAGGTCGTCCTGGGATTGTAAAAGAATGAGGCTATCGAGGGAAACATGATTTTGACTATTCGTGGGGCTTAGCGAAGAGAAGAACAGACTGAGCTCCTGGGAAAGATGAGGCTCTGAATCTGGAGGCAATAAGGATCTTTCAATCTCTAGAACCGATATTTTTTTGGGGTCTTTCGCACACACAAGAAGCGATTCGGGGCCATCTGCTTGTAGTAACAGGCCGCTCTTCTTGAGTGCAGCTACAATTGGCTTAAAAACAATCGAGCTCGTTCCCAATCGTTCAGACAAAGAGAGCTCGGTCATGCCTCTATTCCCAGCATAAAAGGCTTTACCAATAAGCACCAGTGCTTGCACTGCCAATAGAAGCGCTCCATCACCAATGGATGTCACCTGCTTCTTCCAGATCTTTCCAGAGAGGGGCAAGTGCTGAAACTGATAGCTCAATTCACAACCAAAAATGATAATGGTCCAAGTGAGGTAGAGCCAAAAGAGGAAGATAGGAATAACGGCGACCGCACCGTAAATCTTGTCATACGACGTAAAGTGTACAAGGTAGAAGGTAAAATAGTACTTAGCGACACCAAAAAGGAGTGCTGTCATCACGGCACCAAAGAGCGCAGCTTGCAGTCGTACTGGTGCTTTCGGTACAAGAAAAAAGAGCATAAAGAATGCAGTAACATCGATAAGGAATGAAACAGCATGATTGTAGAGAGAAGAAAAAGGCTGCAGCGCTTCTATACCCATCAGAAAGGGTTCGAGACGAAGTTTTGTCGTGTAATACGCCGACACGAGTAGGATTGGGGTAATAACAAGTATTGCGCAAAAAATTGAGATTCGTTGAGCTATTGTTCGTGGCTCAAAGACCTGCCAGGTTTCATTGAGTGCATACTCAATCGAATTAATAAGCAGCAACGCAGTGAAAGCAAAAAAAGCAATTGCAAGAACCGAAAAGCTTGAGGCATTAAGCGCCTGATCGATTTTTGAGAGCTCATCAAGAATGGTGGCTACTGTTTGTTGATTTGGCACAAACTGGCGAAAGATAAATTCTCGGACCTTGAGCAAGTCTTGATTGGAGACTGCAAAGGAAGCGAGAAACCCAAAGCCAAGAAATGTTACCGGGACCAGCGAGAGGAGTGACGTATATGCAAGGGACGCTGCGCGAGAGAAGCCGTTATCCCAGTAGAAACGCTCACCGGCCGAGCGAATGACATGAATAATCCATCGAATTAACTGTGTACTCATCTGTGGCTTATGCTACCCTATTTTATGTTATGGAGACCACCTGTTACCGTTGTCATGCAGCAATTCAATTCGATGGGAAAATCGGCCGTCGAGATTCATGTCAAAGCTGTGGTGTAAGCCTTCACGCCTGCAAATTCTGTCTTTTCTACGATCCAAAATCATACAATGAGTGCCGTGAAACGAGCGCTGACCGAGTCGTCGACAAAGAGAAAGAGAACTACTGCGATTACTTCCAGATGAGCACACAATCAAAGAACCCGACTGGAGACCAAGCAAAGGAGCAGGCCAAAAAGAAGCTCGACGATCTGTTTAAGTAGCGCTACTGTTCTACGTTCTGGAGCGATTCTAGCTTATCGGTAATACCAAGCTTATCCATTTTATACTTAAGGATACGACGAGAAATGCCTAGGAGCTCGGCAGCTCGTGTCTGTACAAAATTAGTACGCTTGAGAGCCTTTATAATCATCTCACTTTCAAACTGACGCTCTGCATCATCAAACTTTAGCGATCCAATAAAAGGGCTACCCTGCGCACCACCTGCGGCAACACGCTCAAAAATTTTGGCTGGAAGATCTTTCGGTGCTATCTCATCGACCGGAGCAAGGGCAAGCATACTTTCCACAAAATTTTCAAGCTCACGAATATTCCCTGACCATTGATAGCTGGTCAGTTCATCAAGAGCTTCTTTAGTGAATTGAAGACTTCGACCATCATAGGCATTCGCGAATTTTTTCTGAAAGTGCTCCAAGAGTAATGGAATATCTTCATAACGTTCACGGAGTGCTGGTGCATGAATACCGATAACATTAATACGATAGTAAAGATCCTGGCGGAATTTTTTCTCTTGCACCATCTGCTCAAGCTGTCGATTTGTTGCACAGATAATTCTGACATCTACTGAGATAGGCTTGCTTCGACCAACTCGAACAAATTCACGCTCCTGAAGAAATCGAAGGAGCTTTACCTGCATTGCAAGACCAAGCTCACCTATTTCATCAAGGAATAATGTTCCACCATCAGCAAGCTCAATCTGACCAACTCGAGTCTCGTAAGCATTGGTGAATGCACCCTTCTCGTGACCAAAAAGCTCACTTTCGATAAGGGTCTCAGGAATGGCAGCGCAGTTAATGGCAATAAATGGTTTGCCATGACGACGACTCTTTTCATGAAGGCGACGGGCAATAAGCTCTTTGCCAGTACCAGATTCCCCCGTAATAAGAACAGTCGTGTCTTTTGGAGCCACTTGATCGATAGTTTTCAAAACATCTTCAATCAATCGCGAACGACCAACGATAACAGGATCTTCCTTTGATTGTTGCGGTTCGGTGCTTGTACGAGACGGCACTTGCACCGAAGAAGGCTCTTTATCAAGGAGCTTAAAAATAAGCTCGGTAAGAGCAGTAATATCGAACGGCTTATTGAGAAAATCAGCAGCACCAACTTTCATAGCTTCTACTGCAGTTTGAACAGTACCCGCACCAGTGAGCATAACAACCGGCATCATAAGCCCACGCTGCCGTATTGCTTTAAGCACATCGATACCATCAATGGAAGGAAGATGTACATCAAGTAAGATAAGATCAGGTTCAGTTGAATCAACTGTGGCAAGCGCTTGCTCACCATCATCAGCAGTCTCAACATCAAAGTTTGCTTTTAAGAGCAATCGTAGCGAATCACGAATCGCAGGCTCGTCATCAACTATGAGAACTTTCTTTCGTTGCGTCATGGATAGCGTACTCTCATTCCTTAAGCTTATTGTTGCTCTTTCCAAGCCCGTTCGCGAAGCTCACGCTCGGGATCCTCAATAATTCTATCAAGAACAATTCGACCAAGACGAGCAAAAATCTGGTCGATACTTGCGTTCTTATTATCAGAGACAAGTGGATCGAAAAAGTCTGGATGATAGCGCATCATATGTTCAAAGACGGCTCTATCATGTTCGCTCTTTGCAATGATCGCCCATATGCTGCGACCAACAAAGCTAAAATCAGTAAGCCCCCAATCCATCAAATGCATGACATACTTACCAGCAGTCAATAACTCTTCAGGCGCAGGTGGGCGGTCGAATTGGTAGGAACCTCCGCTGTTTCGCATTCTGTCTGCAATCGCAACAAGATTCGATACAAGCTGAGGATGGCAAAAAGGTGAAAGAATTTTTCGCTCTAAGGTTGAGTCAAGGTAGGTCATTTTCACAGGATGTACTCGTCGAAGGAGCGCTTCATCAAGAGTCCTGTTGAAGTTCTTGGTGAACATGACAAGGAGGTTATCGGGATTTGCTTCGATTGGTGGTCGTGACTCAAGCCAAATCTTTGCATCCTGGAGTGGGCCTAAGAAAAAGGTATCAATAGCGCTATCAGGTTTATCAAGCTCATCAACAAGAAAAATCACTGGTTTTTTCTGCGAGAGGAGGAAGGCACGTGACAAAATCCCAAGATTCATCATATCAACTTGAGTATCGCCATTCATTCTTCCCGTCATGGCGTTGACCATTGCAAGAGTCGAGGGGGACTCAATAAGATGCGAGGTATTCATGCCCTTATAGCAGCTTAGGACAAGCATCTCTGCTCCCGTTACCTTTGCAAGGCTTTTAGCCATGTAGCTTTTTCCGCAACCAGAAGGTCCCTCTAACAAGAGTGCACGAATTCGACTCTCTGTCGGGGTATTAAGAAGGAGTGCAATCTGTACTGCCAAGTAGTGCATACAGTGATAGCCTACACGATTAAGCTTTTCAACAAGCTCATGAGGACCACCAACATGCTGAAAACCGACCTCTGCTTCAGGCTTCGCATCAAGAATCAAGTTGTGATGTTTTGAAACTTTTTGCTGCGGAAGGTCAAATCTTCTTGAGACTGTTTTTCCTTGTTTCGTGTTCTCTTCCATGAGGAGTTTTCTGTATAAACCTTCGACTATGAGCAACGATGTTTCACGGGCAGTTCATATACCGCTCGCACGCACCTATTAGGATGTCTCTTTTTTGTAATAATCTTCAAGAATCTTTTCACGAGATGGAACTGAAATGATAGCTATTTTCGCGCGGTTAGCCAGCGAAATAACTTCATCTGGATTAAGTATCATTGCTCCACCTGACTCAAGCACGAGTGCAGTCACACCTGAATCAATCATTGTTTGAATCGTTACGTTTCCTATAGATGGTAGGTCAAGGCGTTTATCCTGTTGTGGTTTTGGCAGTTTCACCAAAATTGAAGGGCGCTTTGAAGTTAACTCCCCTGCTCGACGAATGCACGCATCGGTACCTTCTACACATTCAAGGGCGACAACCAGACCTTGAGACACCAGTGCACTCTGGCCAGCATCGATCGACCCGAGCGTCTTAGCTGCATCCCAACCGATTAAAGCGTTTTGCTTTTCTTCATCGGTTAAACCACGAGTGGTGTAACATCCTTCACTTGATAAGAAATCGGTGAGTATCTCGCTTGAAGAAAATACGAAAACCCCTTCTCGCTCAAGCTCTTCAGTGACACCACGAAGGAAAATATCATCTTTTAAACTTCCGATTCGACGCATCACTTGCAGCGCTCGCCAGTCAGGGAATGCAGAGACAAACAGTCGTAGACGAGAAATAGCACCGGTAAAAATCGCTTGGCGGATGCGATGTTTTTTTAGAAACCCAATAATTTTTCCAAGTTGCCCTACTTTTATCCAGATCGATGCTTCACAAAGTGAGGTCAGCTCTGGATCGGTTTCATGAACATGCGCACAAAGATAGACTTTCTGACCACGAGCGCGAGCAGTTTCAATAAGTTTACGAGGAAAAAGACCACTGCCCGCAATAACAGCAACTGGCTCAGTTGGATTAAAGTGCAAAGGCGCGTCGAGAGCATCAATGCTCATGGTCTTAGTCCCCACTTTTTCGGGTTGCAGCAATCCCACGAGAAGAGCCTTTCACAAGCTCAATAAAATCGACACAAAGCTTGCAAGCGCTATTCACATCAAATGCAGAAAGCTTTTCACCAATGGATCCATCAGCAAGAAATAATGAGCGGTATAATTTTTTCAGTTCTCGAATATCATCCTCAGAAAAGCCTGCACGCTGAAGACCAATGACGTTAATACCAGCCAAGCGAGCTCTATCACCCTGAGCAATAACGCCTGGAGGAATATCCTGGGTTACCATAGAACCTCCAGCTATCATGGCGCAGCTACCAATGGTGACAAACTGATGCACCGCACTTAAGCCGCCTAAGGTGACACGATTCTCAATCCTGACGTGACCAGCAATGGCAACACCATTCGCTATGACATTTTCGTTACCGACTTTTGAGTCGTGGCCAAGGTGAGAACTCACCATGAAGAGGTTTCCATCACCGACGGAAGAAACCATACCACCACCTTCGGTCCCAGGCTGCAACGTCACATATTCACGGATGAGGTTTCTGTTGCCGACGAGCAGTTCACTCGGCTCGCCCTTATACTTAAGATCTTGCGGTTGAGTGCCAATGGCCGCAAAAGAAAAAACTGTATTATCATCACCGAAGGTTGTATGTCCTTCAATAACAGCATGATGTTGAACTGTATTATTTTTACCAAGTTTAACGTGAGGACCAATCACTGCATACGCGCCAATGATGCACCCGTCGCCAAGCTCAGCGCCCTGTTCTATAATAGCAGTTGGGTGAATGGTAACAGCCACAGGAGATTATCCTACTTCTGCAGCAGTAAGTTCAGTTGAGCAACAGACCTGCCCATCAACCGTAATGAGGCCTTCCATCATAAAGAATGGCTTTCTTCGCTTAATAAATTTCACTTCAATACGGAGCGTATCACCAGGAACTACTTGACGCTTCCACTTTGTATTATTCACTCCGCAAATCATCATTGTCTTGTTCTGAAGCTCTTCTTTCAAAGAAAGGTGCGCAAGCACAGCACAGGCCTGAGCAATCGATTCAAGCTGCAACACACCTGGCATCACAGGAAGCCCAGGAAAGTGACCCTGAAAAAAAGGCTCATTCACCGTTACATTTTTAATAGCAACGATTCGATCATAAGAAACAAGCTCGACAATCTTATCGACGAGAAGAAATGGATATCGATGAGGGATAATCTCTTGAATCTGTTGTGCTGTAATGAGTGTCTCAGACATGTGCGTGAACCCGTACTTTCTTAATTTAATTTTTTATCGTTGAGCGCCTTGATCACTTTATCAGTAAGGTCATAGGAGTCATCAATGTAAAGAACAAAACGTTGATCCTTCTCAAGGACTATCTTGTATGAATTCTCTTTTGAAAGATCCTTTATGATAGCATCAATATCTTTAATGATAGCGCCAATAGCTTCGTTGTTTTTCTTGCCGAGCGCTTCACGGTTTTCTTGGAAGCTACGTTGAAATTCACGATCTTTAGCCATGAGAGCTTCTTGCTTAGCTTTCATCGCGTCTTTTGAGAGCACAGATGCTTGCTTATCAATATCAGCTTTCATAGCTTTGAGATCATTTTGCGTCTTGGTTAATGACCCTTCGCGTTTTTTCAGCTCAGCTTCCATATCAGCTTTGGCTGCTTTGCCCATGATGGATTCACTAATCACTCGTTGCATGTCTACAACATAGACAGGCTCGGCGGCGAACACAGGCGATGCGCAAACAGCAAGAAGCAGGACAAGAGACAAAACTATTTTTTTCATGATCATTCCTAAACGTAACTGTACTTAAGCGATGGTTACTTCTTTTGCAAGGTACACATCCTGGATGAGGTTAAGAAGTTTAACACCCTCGTTCATCGGACGCTGGAACGCTTTGCGACCGGAGATAAGTCCCATACCACCAGCACGCTTGTTAACAACTGCGGTCGTTACTGCATCAGAGAAATCATTATCACCAGAAGCTCCGCCGCTATTGATAAGCCCAACACGACCCATATAGCAGTTTGCGACTTGGTAACGACAAAGATCAATCGGATGATCGGTTGTCAGATCGCTATACACACGCTTATCGGTTTTACCGTAACTCTTGCCACCAGCGTTCATTGCATTGTAGCCGCCATTATTCTCAGGGAGCTTCTGCTTGATGATATCAGCTTGAATCGTGACACCGAGGTGATTTGCTTGGCCAGTAAGATCAGCAGAGACATGGTAGTCTTTGTCAGTCTTAAACCCACTATTTCTGAGGTAGCACCAAAGCACTGTTGCCATGCCAAGCTCATGAGCAAGCGCAAAGCTCTCAGCAATCTCAGTGATTTGACGGGTTGATTCAGGAGAACCGAAGTAAATCGTTGCACCAACAGCCGCAGCACCCATATCTGCAGCCTCTCTCACCTTACCAAAAAGAACTTGATCAAATTTATTCGGAAGCGTCATGAGTTCGTTGTGATTAATTTTCACAATATATGGAATACGATGCGCATACTTACGAGAGGTAAGACCGAGCACGCCATATGTTGAGGCAACAGCATTACAGCCACCTTCCATAGCGAGCTTAACGATGTTTTCTGGGTCAAAATAGATAGGATTTTTTGCAAAGCTTGCACCTGCAGAGTGCTCAATACCTTGGTCAACAGGCAAGATAGAGACGTAGCCAGTGTTTGCTAAACGCCCGGTGCCATGAATGCGCTGTAAGTTTGAAAGAACTCTATTGTTACGATTTGATGTCGCAAAGATCTCATCAACTGAGTTTGGATTTGGAAGATAGAGTGAGGAAGCTGGTATCGCCTGGGAACGGTAGCTCAAAAGGCTTTCAGCTTGATTGCCAAGCAGAGACTCAATTTCTTTCATCATAGGTAACTTCCTTCTTGGGTAATAAATTCAAACGTTTCGGAACAGCGGGCGCGATTATACATAAAAAGAATCTATCTTTAAACACCATCTTCCCCTGAAGGGAGCGGTGCTAATGGCTCGAATTTTGTACCGACGGTAATGCCCTTTTGGGCCGCTAAACCACCCCTAATCTCTATGACATACTGGGCTGGATGGCCCTGAGAGGTCCTCGATACGAGAGAATGGGGTATAGCATTCTCAACCAATGAAACAATGGTAAAATCCTTGTCGAGGTAAAGTATATCAAGGGAAATTAGAGTATTTTTCATCCAAAACGAGCGCGGTCGCTCACTGGGATAGATAAAAATCATACCCCTGTCTGCTGGAAGCTCCTGTCGATACATAAGCCCAAGCTCTCGGGCTTGTGGAGTTCGAGCGACTTCAAGGGTTAGAGGTAAAAGCTCTTTCTGATCTGCAGAGATGAATCTGCCTGTTACAGTTAAATCTTGAGATGAGTTGCTACTATTACAGGCGGTAAAGGAGAGGATGCACCAGAGGAGCATCGATACAAGGGTGCATGCAACGTTTCGAGCGCTACCTATAACAGTAGCCTTGGAAGCGAAAGCCCACCTATTTCTTGGCATCAAGCACCTTTTGAGTCAGTTCAGGTACTGCTGTATACAGGTCAGCAACAAGACCATAATCGGTAATCTCAAAGATCGGCGCTTCCGCATCTTTATTGATTGCAACAACTTTCTTCGAATCTTTCATACCGGCGAGGTGTTGAATTGCACCAGAGATCCCTACAGCAACATAGAGTTCAGGAGCAACAATTTTACCGGTCTGACCAACCTGCCAATCATTGGGGGCATAGCCAGAGTCAACTGCTGCACGTGAAGCACCAATCGCAGCGCCAAAGGCATCTGCAAGTGGGAACATATATGATTGAAAATTCTCAGCCGACTGCAGTGCTCGACCACCACTCACAACAATGCGAGCATCACCAAGTTCAGGACGTTCAGCTTTCACGATATCAAGCTTTTCAACAGACCCATATTGCGACGGAGGAAGCGTTACAACTGCTTTCTTCACGGCAACACCCGCAGCAGCAGGTGTCTCTGTAAAACTTGAAGCGCGAACAGTGATGACTTTCTTTTCACTCTCAATAGATACATCCGCCAAAATATCTCCGGCGTACATTGGTCGACGAAGCGTACCATCACTATTGACCTGAATAATATCAGACGCTTGACCAGCAGAAAGCTTTTGAGCAACAACAGGAGCAAGATCTTTTCCAAGACTACTTGAAGTAGTAACAAAAACAGTATGACCACCCTGCTGCATAAGATCTGCAATCAAAGCTGCATACGACTCAAAGAAATACTGTTGGAGCGACGACTCATCGATAAAGAGCAGCTCATCAAGGCCCGCTACTGCTGCCTTTTGCGCTGTCTCTTCAGAACCAACAACAAGACCTACGACACGGGATAAGCCATAGCTCTTTTTCAATGCATCAGCAGCCTGCACAGCAGCAAGTGAGCTTTTTGGGATTTGTCCTTGTGAGGATTGAATCAAACAGAGAATACTCATAATACTTTGGCCTCATCTTTTAGCACTGCAACAAGTTCAGCAACATCAGAAACTTTTCTTCCTGCCTTTTTCTTTTCAGGCAGGGTCATACGATGAATTTTTATTTTCGTTGTTCCATCGATACCAAGGCCTTCAAGGGTGAACTCTTCAAGGGGCTTTTTCTTCGCTTTCATAATTCCTGGAAGCGATGCATAGCGAGGTGTATTGAGTCGAAGATCGGTCGTCACAACGCATGGCATCGGAACTAAAACAGTCTCAAGACCTCCATCAACTTCACGAACAACACGTGCCTTACCAGCATCAAACTCAAGTTTTGAGGCAAAGCAGGCTTGAGGAATACCAAGCAGTGAAGCAAGGAGTTGTCCAGTCTGATTTGCATCAGAATCAATGGATTGTTTACCCATAATGATCAGTCCATAGGAGCCTTTTTGATACAGTGCAGCAAGCACTCGGGCAGCAAGGTCAGAATCTACAGCAGCATCTGTTTTTACATGCAGCGCAGCATCAGCACCCATAGCCATTGCATAGCGCAGCTGCTGACTTGCGTCTTCAGGACCAACCGTTGCGACAATAACTTCGGTTGCATGCCCTGCATCACGAATCTTAATTGCTTCTTCAACGGCAATTTCATCAAATGGATTCACGATCCACTTAATGCCATCCGTCTCTATTCCAGAACCATCAGCCTTGACCTTCACCTTGGTCTGATAATCAGGCACTCGTTTAATTGGTACTAGTATCTTCATCCTGTTTTTACCTGCGCACTAAGAAAAAAAAGAACTCCTGCGGCAACCGCAGTTGTCGCTCCTGGAGGGGTATCTGCTATCCATGAGCATAGAATACCAAGGAACACTATCGCTACCCCTACAGTTGTTGATGCTACCACTGCTTGGGCGATGGATCGAGATCTTGGAATAGCTATCGCGCCTGGCACCGTCAAAAGTGCCGTCGTTAGAAGGGCTCCACATACTTTCAAGGAAGCAGCCACTACCAGCGCTACGACAATATAGAGGGCAATAATAAACAGTTGCGGTGAGAACCCCTGCCTTAGCAAGAATCCTTGGCCCACCAGAAAAAGTGAAAGAGGTCTTCGAAGCAAGACACAGAACACTATAATCACAG
>JBILLA010000215.1:0-4003 GCA_044376365.1 Bdellovibrionota bacterium
CTGATGAAGCTCATTGCAGCTAAGGATGTTGCTTGGCTGAAAGAGACCCACCCAAGTGCTTTTGTTTCATATGGCCAGGCATTGCGCATTGTGCTGCGCGATGAAATGTATACCAAGATTAAAGAGCGCGATGTTGCGAAAGCAAAACTAGTACAGCAGCTTCAAGCAGCATGCTTTGGCGATGATGATGTAGAGGTCCGAACGTTTCGCACCCTTTTTGAGCGTCTTGAGTCGCTCCCCGCAGATGCGGATTATGCAACAAAGTTGTCAGATCTTGTTAATCAAGATCCAACAATTAAGAAGTACTTTGGGCCGCTCTTTCATGATGCGCTCATAGAAAAAATTAATCGCTATATACAGCAGGGATCTGGTGATAGGGCACTTGAGCTTTTAGCGCAACTTGATTGGAGTAAGCGCACTCCTCGTATTCACCAGTTGACTACAGATGCGATTAGTAAACTGCCGCAAGAATCGCCCGCTATTTTTGAGCAGGGGCAGGTAAAGGATTATTTAGTTTTCATTAGTGAAAAAGACCCCGTCATACGTGAAAACCTCATACGAACACTCGAAACGTCGATTGAGTTTAACCGTTCTGATTTCCCTGTCGCAAATAGCTTCATGAAAATGTTGAAACTGATTCGCCCAGATCCAAATAGTCTTAATGACCATCTTCGTATCGCAATCGCTCAAGATCTCTATTCGCAGAAAAAAAATAGCGCGGCACGACTCTATTTAGCTGATGCTTCGCAGGTCGGGATTCTTAATAGAGTTTCGCTTGCATTTGCTCGCATGAAAGCAAATCTTTTTGCCATATTTGCTATCTTATTGAGTATTGTTGTTCTGTTTATTTTGGTTGGTTTTATTCTTAATCGACGTTCGCTTCGAAAAATTACCCGTATCATTGATGTTCATGATGAGCTTGGCATAGAAGATAATCCAGACCGTCGAGTCTTTGTGACTGCACGTGGCGTAAAGTCTGAGCACAGTAAATATCCGTATGAATACATCTCGGCTGTATATGAGCTTGGGCTCTCAGCTGACGCAAGCATGAAAGAGATAAAAGCTGCGTTTCGCTCTAAAATGAAAGGTATTCATCCTGATGCTGTACAATCTCAACAACGTGATACAGACGAGTTCATTCATATTAAGCAAGTCTATGAACGCATTTTAGCTCTGCGTAAAGAACTCGGTCTTGATCTCTGACTACAAAAAATTCTTTCTTCGGTTCTAAATGGAAGAGCGCGCATCGTTCTTCTGTTCGTATGGAGTGGGGCTGCTATTGCATGAGCAATGAGCTGGTCTTTCATAAGCTGCGGAAAATCATCTTGTGCTTGAATCATCTCGATGGCGGCATCTAGATTTCGTTTGGCTAACGTTGAAATATGTTTTGTGCGAAGTTGTATGGTGCGAAGTGTTGTCATGAGTCCCTCCGTAGGCACAACCTTTGCCAACTCGCATACGAACCTAATATATTGATATTATTGGGGTTTTATCGTTTTATGCTAGCTATCTGAGGGCTATTGCTACAACTGTTCCTGAGGTAAATTGCATCAATGGGCGAACAGAGTAGAATCAAGGTTGCGGTTAGTGGTGCGCGAGGGAGCGTTGCAAACCCAGTCAGGTCCGGAAGGAAGCAGCTGTCGTAATTGCTCTCTGTGATGCTCTGCTAGCCGCAATTTTACCCAAAGCAGTTTTGATTGCATGTCCCACCTTGTTATAGCTCGTAAGTATCGACCGCTTGCCTTTGATAGTGTGGCAGGGCAAGAGCACGTCACGAAAACCTTAAAGCATAGTATTGAGCGTCAACGCATATCACACGCACTTTTACTGACGGGCCCCCGTGGTGTTGGTAAGACATCTATCGCCCGTATTTTTGCAAAGTGCCTTAACTGCGCTGCTGATGATAAAGCAACAATAACACCATGCCTTACATGCTCTAATTGTAAAGATATTGCACAGGCCACAAGTCTCTCAGTTCGCGAAATCGATGGAGCTTCAAATAATAGCGTCGATAATGTTCGCGAGTTGATTGAAAATTTCCGAACGCTTCCGCCTCCTGGGTCTCGTTATAAAGTGTATATTATTGATGAAGTGCACATGCTCAGTACCGCAGCTTTTAATGCGTTGCTCAAGAGCTTAGAGGAGCCTCCTCCAAATACTGTTTTCATTCTTGCAACGACTGAAGTACATAAGATACCAGAGACTGTGCTGTCGAGGTGTCAGCAACATGATCTGCGTGCATTGCCAGCTGCTACTATTGAAGAAACGCTTTCTGGTATTTGTGATAAAGAGGGAGTTGTTATTGACGAAGAAGCCCTTGCTATACTTGCTCGCGTGGCAGAAGGTTCGCTTCGTGATGCTGAAACTGCTCTCGAGCGACTCCTCTTGTTTGCTCAGGAGAAAAAGGTGACTGCGAAAGATGCAAGCGAGCTCTTTGGTGCTGCTGATAGTGAAGCTCTTAATGCACTGTCTCGTGCAATATTTGGTAAGAATCCCCATGAAGCACTGACGATCTTTGATGCGCTTATGAAGCGTGGCAACGATACGACAACGCTTACTCGAGATATTGTGTCTCACTTTCGAGAGCTGCTGCTTGCGAAAGCATCAGGCCGTCCGTTCCTCAACTCACTTGGACTGAGCGAAGTTCGAGCAACTGAGCTTATGCAACAGAGCAATCTTGTCGATTCGCTTGAACTGCAAGACCTCTGTTATCTTGTTCGCCAAGGTGCCGATGAAGCACTACGAAGTGCCTTTCCAAAGTATGCACTTGAAAGCCTTATCGTTCGTCTTGCTACGCGAAGTTCGGTTCTTGATGTGTCACAGCTCCTGCAGGACGGTAGTACTACTCCACGAGCAGTAAGTGCCAGCACTTCAAAAGCTGCCGCACCTACATCGCAAAGAGCTCCACAGCAGGCATCAGCAGCACGTCCACAAGAAGCGCAGAACGAGGCCAGTGGAACCGTGTCGTGGTTTGATTTTGTGAAGTTTGCTCAAGCAAAAGCTAAAATGCTTGCTGAGCAGTTGAAACGAGTACAACCAAAAAGTTTTGTTCCTGGTGAACTTGTGCTTCTAGGAACAACTTTTTCAAAGAGTTACCTTGAGAAGAAAGAGAATGTTGAAAAGCTCGTGACTCTTCTTCAAGCATATCATGCACATCCTTCATGGCGTGTTCGAGTTGAAGTCACCCAGGAGGCTGTGGAAGGTGCCGTTGTGGGAAGCTTGCAAGAGAAGACCCATACGGCGCAGAAAGAAAAAACGAAAGCCAAAGAGCAGGATATTCTTAATTCACCATCGATTCAGGCTATTCAAAACTTATTTCCTGGTTCCAAAATAGAAGTCAAACAATAGATTTTAACAGCAATATTTTTTTAAGAGGTACGTATGAAAGGATTTCCAGGCGGCGGTAATATGCAAGCGCTCATGAAGCAGGCGCAGAAAATGCAAGCTGATCTTCAAAAGGCCCAAGAGAGCAGCGAAAAGATTGAAGCTGAATTTCAAAGTGGTGGTGGAGCAGTCAAGGCTCTTGCGAATGGAAAGGGCGAGCTTCTCTCTCTATCTATTTCACCTGATGTGATTGATCCGAATGATAAAGATGTTCTTGAGCAAATGATTGTTTCTACTGTCAATGGTGCTCTCAAGAGCGCACGAGATCAGGTACAAGCAGAGCTTGCGAAAGTCACAGGCGGCATGTCAATCCCAGGATTGTTTTAAGTAACTGAGAGATTCCACAGCGTATGCTCTCACTACCTCAATCAGTTCAGAAATTAATACGAGAACTCTCAAAGCTGCCCTCCGTTGGTGAGAAATCTGCAACGAGGCTTGCATATTTTCTTATCAATGGTGATCGCGCCGTTGCAAAAAGTTTAGCGCAAGCGCTCGTAACCGCTGCAGCAGATGTGAGGTATTGTGAAGAGTGCTTTTTCCTATCAGATAATCCGCGCTGCCCTGTCTGTCTTGATCAGACCAGAGATAAGAGCCTCCTGTGCGTTGTAGAGAAGCCAAC
>JBILLA010000053.1:0-12713 GCA_044376365.1 Bdellovibrionota bacterium
AGCAAAGCTCAAGATCATCTCGGTGTGGTCCCACAAGGCATCGCTCGCTTGCAATTTCACGATCTATGTTTTTTTCAAAGAGCATTCGGAAGTCATCAAGATTACCACAAGGCTCCTCTGTCTTTCGTTCGAGTGATAACTGTAGTGCTCCATCAACGTGCGCAAATTGTTGATGATACCAAGATGCGCGCTCTGCAAGTTCATGAATCACTCGTTGTCGATACTGATCGATTTGGAATCCATGAATTGCCATAAGCTCATTCCAAGGTCGAATACTGTGAGGGGTTGCTCCTTGCTTTAAGAGTACAACTTTATTTTTTTGCGCTCTCGCATAACTCAAGAGGTGGTGAATTGCAGAGGGAAAAATATCTGCTACGTGCTTATCGAGAAACTGTCGACGAATGGCTGCTTCGCCTTTAATCACTTCAATATCTGCGGGACTAAAAGTAATAGTAACAAAAGAGCTGATAAAAGATGCAGCTTTGGTTGCAGTACCATTTTGCATCAACATGCGTGAGGTTGGTGAAAGAATGACACCAAGTCGCAGATCGCCAGTTGCTGTTTGTACGCGACCAAAAACAGACCCTTCTTTTTTTCCCCATGCTATGAGTTCTTTTGATCGCGCTGTTCGAAAAGATTTTGAAGTCGATAAAAGATGAATCGCTTCAACAAGATTTGTTTTGCCCTGACCATTATGGCCAATCATCACATTAAGCTGCGGTGAAAAACTCACCGTGCAATCAACTGTATTGCGAAATTGAAACAGTGAAAGGTCTGAAAGAATCACCCGTGCCGACTATAGTCTTAAACAATTCGCATCGGCATAACGATGCCAAAAGAAGATGCATCACCTTCAATGTAAAATTTACCAGGTCCTGTTTCTCCGTTGAGTTCCATCACAAATGTTTTTGATTCTCCGATGTTGTCGCTAATATCGCGAATAAAACGAGAATCAAACCCAACGACAAACGGCTTTCCTGAATATTCCATTGGAAGTGACACAAACGCATCTCCAAGCTCTGGAGAAGAGCTCGACATATGGAGCATATCTTTCTGAATATCAAACTTCACGCACTTTTGTTTATCTGATACCAAGAGTGCAACACGGCGCAGCGCAGAAGAGAGCTCTTTTGAATCAACGATAATTTTTGTGCCATCTTTCTCAGGAAGTGCTCGTGTGTAATCGGGAAATTCTCCATCAATAAGACGCATTGTAAGTTTCGTAGTTGGTGATTCCACCACGAGGAAGCCCTCGGTAATACCAAAATGAATTGAAGTATCTTTGTTCTCTTCGAGTACTTTCTTAAGCTCTTGAAGCCCCTTGCGTGGTGCGATGACTCGTCCTGTAAAGGATAGGCCATCAACATCTCTGGTAATCAGTGCAAGGCGATGACCATCTGTTGCAACAAGGCGAAGGGTGCTTGATTTAGAATCTTTCTTACCACGAACTATCTTTGGTCCTGATGCTGCATCTGACCCTTGAAGCGATTCAAAACAAACACCACCTAAGTTAAAGCGAGTCTCATCAGTTGAAACTGCGTAAAGGGTGGATTCGATCATCTCAAGCAGGAGAGCTGATGAGATTGCATCCTCTGGGCTTAGGCTAAGGCCCGCTAGACTTGGATACTCTTGAGCGCTGACCCCTACAAGGGTCACATTTGAATTCTTTGCTTTAATTTCAAGACGCTCGCCTGCTGCTAAGGTGAGCTCAACATCGCCCTCAGGAAGCTCGCGTACGACTTCTAGGAACATCTTTCCATTAACAGTTGTACTTCCGCGCTCTTTTACTTTGGCTGGTACCTGTGTTTGTGCGGTAATATCAAGTTCTGATCCTGAGAAATAAACTTTTCCTTCTTCTGCAGAGATAAGCACGTTTGCAAGAATTGGCATCGTTGCCTTCTTCTCAACAACATTGGCAATAAGGTTAAGAGCTTTAAAAAGATCGGTTTTACTGAGGGTGAACTTCATAGAAAGATAATCAAATTATTTTAAAGCTATTAAAGCAAAACTTTGCAAAGAAAGAAAAACTATAACGAGTCTCGTTAAGAAAAAAAAAAGCGCTCTTGTACTAGGTTTTATATATATAAATATTAGTAGTAGTAATAGGCAAAGAAGATTCTGTTAAAAGAAGGTGTAACTATTTGAAATTATTAATATTAAACTGTTAATAAACTGTGTTAAAACCAACCAGTAAAAAAAGAACTTTTACCGGATCTGAAAGTTCTACCGGAGCGAGACTCAAATTGTTGAAAAACCCCAGAGCTTATCAACAGTATTTACCGGATTTTAAACAATAATATTAATAGGTTATCTAACTTTCAAGCACCCTGTGGATAACTACTAATTACTACTCAAAAGTGCCTTCTCTATATCTCCTACCTGTTTACGTACCTCAGGATCGCTCTTGAGTTTTGCGCTCACCACGCTGGCAGCATGAATAACGCTTGAGTGATCTCTTCCCCCAAAATGTGAACCAATCTCAGGATATGAGCAGGTTGTGTGCTTACGGCAAAGGTACATAGCAATATGCCTTGGGAATGAAAGATTTTTTGTCCGTCGCTTTGAAATAATCTCAGATACTTTGAGCGAGAAATGAACAGCAACTGCTTTCTTAATATCATCAACAGATATGTTGACCTTCTTTGGAGTGAACAGATGTTTTAAACAATTCGTAGCAAGCTCTTCAGAGATTTTAATTTTCTGCAGAGAGCTTACAGCATGAAGTCTTGTCAGCGCTCCTTCAAGTTCTCGCACGTTACTAGAGACTTTATCAGCGATTAAATGAGCAACATCTTGAGGAAGTTCAAAATTTTCGTTGTGCGCTTTACGGTTAAGGATTGCAACCCGTGTTTCAAAATCAGGAGATTGAATATCTGCGATAAGGCCCCATGAAAAACGGGTATAGAGACGCTCTTCAATTTGAGGAATATCTGAAGGAATCTTATCAGATGAAATAACAATCTGGTGACGGGCGCTGTAGAGTGCGTTGAAAGTATGGAAGAACTCTTCTTGTGTACGCTCTTTGCCAACCATGAACTGAATATCATCAATGAGTAGCACTTCAATGGCTCGCATCTTAGCTTTGAACTCATCCATCTTAGAGTTTCGTAGCGCTAAGATAAGCTCATTGGTGAAAGCTTCACTGGAAAGATAGAGCACTTTGGCAGAGGGTCGTTCAGCAAGAATCTTATTGCCTATAGCGTGCAAGAGGTGAGTTTTTCCAAGACCAACGCCTCCATAGATAAAGAGCGGATTGTAAGAAACACCAGGTTTTTCAGCTACTTGTAGTGCTGCCGCATGACAAAACTGGTTGCTGTTTCCTACGACAAAGCTCTCAAAGGTGTACTTAGGATTAATGTTGTTAGGCTCAGCTGGCTCATAGGAGGCTGCGTTTGATAATACAGCAGTTTTTTGAGTCGCTTCCTCTGGGCGCTTCACGATGATGAACGGTTGAGGCTTGATGACCTCTGGGTTTGAATCAATATGTAGTGTTAAACGAAGAGAGCCAATCTCAGTGATTTTGCGCAGCTGTGATTCGAGAGAGTCTTTATATTTCTCTTCGACCTGGCTCTTTACGAGAAGAGAAGGTGCTGCAATTGCCATGGTTGCATTCTCAGAATCAAACGATCCAAAACGGAGTGCACCAAGATACGCATCAAACACAGGTCCGCTCATAGACTGCTTGAGCTCTGAGAGAGCTTTGGTCCATGCAGAGAGAGTGTCAGGGCAAGATGAAGCAGCAGACGACGAGGAAGGGTTCTGCGTATTGAGAGCGTGAACGTTGTGTGTGTGAAGGTTGTGAGATGCGTCTTCAGCAGTCGTAGCAGCTAGTTCAGAGAGAGGAAAATTCGAAGACGTCATACTTACAATTACAAGAGCTCGAGTGGAGCGAGGAACGTACTGTATAACTTTCGAAAAATTATTTTCAAGAACTTTTTGCTGAATTCAAAAAAATAAAAATTTATCGAAGATAAATTTATGAATCAAAAACAAAATTTCTTTTTTACTTTAAGTCGTTGAAAGTAATAAAAAATCAGCTTATTTGATCGATTCGACGAAATTAGGTATTTTCATCCCCGAGAGTTAACCTAGGGACAAAGTACACGTGTCAGGATATACATTTTTACAGGCCATAACGACCGATACAGAGACGCAAAAGCTCCTCGTTGCTGGCTCTATAATGACAGTCATTGCAACTACGGGCGTGTTGGCGGCAGCTAAGATTAATAGTGCTGAAAAGCGTAAAGCGTTTATTGCGCCAAAGCGAGCATCACTGACTACTGTTTTTGATTTCATCTTTGAAGCCTTCATTAAGTTCCATGACAGCGTTGCAGGGCCTCAGAACCGACGCTATGTCTCTTTGAGCGTTTCTGTCTTCTTCACTATTCTCCTCATGAACCTCATTGGGCTTATTCCTGGAATGGTTTCACCGACTACGACAGTCTCAGTCAATGTGGCAATCGCCCTCATTGTCTTTTTGTCGTTTAACTACTACGGCATTCGTGAACAGGGCCTAGTCAATTACCTTAAACACTTTGCAGGGCCTGTCTGGTGGCTTGCGCCGCTGCTGTTTCCCCTCGAGATACTCTCAGCAGTGCTCAGAGTGCTCACCTTAAATCTTCGTTTGTACTGGAATATTACCGCTGACCACATCGTCTTAGGAGTGTTTACGGAGCTAACGAAGTATGTTGTCCCAGTTATTTTTTATGGACTGGGGACTTTTGTCTGTTTTATGCAGGCCTTTGTCTTTACAACGCTCACCATGGTCTATATCTTTCTCGCCGTTGACCACGGAGCAGAAGAACACTAAGTGGTGGGAAAACCATTAATAACGAATACGTTAGATTTTATTTATTGGAGACACATTCATGAATCGATTAAACAAAATGATTAAGCTTCTTACCGTTGCGGCTGTAGCATCTGCTCCAGCTCTTGCTCTTGCAGAAGGCGCAGAAGCAGCTGGCGGCAGCTACTTGCTTCCTCTTGGTGCAGCTGCAGCAATCGGCCTTGCAGCTCTTGGTGGAACTCTTGGACAAGGTAAGGCGCTCTCTTCAGCTCTTGAAGCAATCGGAAGAAACCCAACTGCTTCAGGTAACCTCTTTACCCCAATGCTTCTTGGTCTTGCATTCATCGAATCTCTTGTTATCTTGGCATTCGTTATTGCATTCAGCCTTGTTGGTAAAATGTAATTGTTCTTCTTGGGAAGTTCCCTTCCCAAGTACAGAAGCATAAAAAAGCCATCCCGTTTGGGGTGGCTTTTTTTTATCCAGAGTATTGCTTACAAAAGTTGTAGGGTAAGCCCTTCGGAAGAGTAGGCTCTCTCCACTGAGCCTTACTTATGCTGTGCTTCGAGCCAACGCTCTGCTTCAATCGCTGCCATGCAGCCTGACCCTGCAGCAGTGATAGCTTGGCGGTAGACAGTGTCTTGGACATCTCCACAGGCGAACACACCAGGTATATTCATCGCTGTTGAATCAGGTTTTGGTGTGAGGTAGCCATTTGCATCGGCATCAAGAACGCCCTTAAACAGCGTTGCATTTGGAATATGGCCGATAGCAACAAAGACAGCAGCACAATCAAGGTTAGATGCATTGCCAGTCTTGAGGTTTTTCAGGGTAATCCCAGTGACTCCAGATTCTTTGGTGCCATGGATTTCATCAATGGCGCTATCCCAGATCACTTCAATTTTTTCATGTGAGAGCACTCGCTCACGCATGATTTTTGATGCACGTAATTCATCACGTCTATGGATAAGATAGATTTTACTTCCGAATCGTGTAAGGAAGAGTGCTTCTTCGCAGGCTGAGTCTCCACCACCAACGACACACATCACTTGGTTTCTAAAGAAAGCTCCGTCGCACGTAGCGCAGCTTGAAACGCCAAAGCCGGTAAGCTCTTTTTCGGAAGGCAGCCCAAGCCAGCGTGGGGTAGCGCCCGTTGCAATAATGAGCGAGTCACAGGTATAGCTTTTGGATGCAGTTTTAAGGGTAAAGGGTCGATTGGTAAGCTCAACTGATTCAACCATGCCAACTTCTATCTTGGTGCCAAAGCGCTTGGCCTGCTTTTCAAAGAGCTCCATGAGCTCAGGGCCCATAATGCCATCTGGGAAGCCAGGGAAGTTTTCAACTTCCGTTGTAGTCGTGAGCTGTCCTCCTGGTAGGGGTCCATGAATCAGCATTGGGCTTAATGCTGCACGGGCAGTGTAAATAGCCGCTGTTAGACCTGCTGGTCCTGATCCTAAAATGATTACTTTGTGGTGTTCCGTAGATTGAGCCATATGAATAATAGAAAGGGGCGTAGCGCCACCAAGAAAAAAGCGTTACCGCATCATAAGATACAGAAACTGCTCATTGCAAACAGGGGCGAGATAGCACTCCGCATTAAACAGGCCTGCGAAAAGGCCGGTATAGCGGCAGTCGGCATCTGCTCTGCGGCAGATCAGAACCAGAGCTTTATTCGTGCCTTCAACGAGCACGTCCTCCTCCCGGGACAGGCTGCATCTGAGACCTATCTTCATATTGAAAAAATCATTGCAGCAGCTCTCGAGACGGGCTGTGATGCTGTCCATCCCGGCTACGGATTCCTATCGGAGAATGCTGCTTTTGCAAGAGCTGTTGTTGAGGCTGGACTTATTTGGGTTGGACCTCAGCCCCACGTCATAGAGCTTCTTGGTTCAAAAACAAGTGCTCGAGCCCTCGCCAAGCGGTGCCGAGTGCCGATTGTGCCAGGAACGAAGGGGGGGCTAAGCGATGAGGCACTCATACGAGAAGCAAAAAAGATGAAGTGCCCTCTCCTTATTAAAGCAACTGCTGGTGGCGGTGGACGTGGTATGCGCATTGTGCGCGACCATGGAAGTTTGCCCGCAGAGCTTGCACGCGCACGTGCAGAAGCAGCAAAGTTTTTTTCTGATCCTGATGTCTTTATTGAGCGATACATTGAAGCCCCACGTCATGTTGAAGTACAGCTCTTTGGTGATGCACAGGGGCATGTCGTGCACTTTGGAACCCGTGATTGCTCAGCGCAACGTCGGTATCAAAAAATTATTGAAGAAGCGCCAGCACCATTCCTTTCAACAGCGCTTCGCCGACGTATTGAAAAAGCAGCAGTCACTATTGCTCAAGCTGCACGGTATCAGAATGCAGGAACGGCCGAGTTTATTGTAAAGGGTAATGAGTTCTTTTTTCTTGAGATCAACACGCGCATACAAGTAGAGCATCCTGTCACAGAGCATGCGTATGGTGTGGATCTTGTCGATCTGCAACTTGCGGTTGCTCAAGGTGGCGTCATTCCAAAACAGCTGCGACAAGCAGTACCAATGCGCTACTCTGTTGAGTGCCGTATCTATGCAGAGAGTATCCCTGGTTTTATGCCAAGTTTAGGAGCGATTGAGACACTCACTTTTCCAGACGCTCTTGCTGATGTACGAATTGATTTTGGTTTTCAGGCTGGTGATACGATCACACCATTCTATGATGCCATGATAGGAAAGATTATTTTTACTGGCACGAGCCGTCTTAAAACGCTTGACCGTGCAACAAAATATCTGGCGGCTGTTGAAGTGTCGGGCATTGATACAAACCTTTCGTTTCTTCAATCACTGATGCAGCATGATGGGTTCCGAAGAGGAACGCTCTCAATTCAAACGATTGATAGTCTCCTTGAAGATCTTGAGGGAGCATTTCCTCCTGTTGAGCAAACCACCTATCACTTGCAACCACTCCCCTCACCAACGGTTATCAAAGCACGTGCTGAAACGTATACAATTACTGTAGAGCCACATGGTGACTACTATATTGCTACAGCACGCCCCTCACGTGGTAAACGCAATGCAGTGATCTGTAAATCACGTCACGCAGCAACTGCTGTAGAACATCTTACGGCGCAGCTTGTCCAAGGTCGTAGTGGTCGAGCATCCGCTGAAAAGGCGAACAAGCCGAGGGCATTGAAGTAACATGGAGGCCGAGCGCTTCACAAGAAAGCTCATAGCCGCATAAGAAAAATGATGTTGCAACGACATCGTTGCTTGCTCCACCGTAGAGCAGATCATTGATAAGTGGCACTCCTGAAACAGCAGCATGGACCCTCACCTGGTGTCGACGCCCTTCAGTAATAGTGGCTCGGTACAGTGCGCACGCTGTTGCTTTGACAAGTTCAAAAGAAGTAGTTGCTGGTTGCAGGCCTCGGAGGTGTTTGCTTTGTGAAGCAGTTTTAACTTTTTTTGATCCACGTGCTTGTTGGCCTATAGGATCGGTGCAAACCCATGACTCGTCTTGCCCAGGTAGAGCAATAAAGAAGTAGCGTTTTTGAATCTTTCCATCCAGTGATGCCGCTATAAATTGCTCACGTGCGTGAGCGTTTTTTGCGACAGTCATAATACCCGTCGTTTCGAAGTCGAGTCGCTGGAGTAGTCCAGCATCTTCGGGACGGCGTCCATAGAGAGCATAGGCTGGATAGTTTTCTTGCAGCCACGCTACAACGCTTTGTTCATGGAGACCGACTGCTGAGTGTATGCCTGTTGGCTTATAGAGAAACAGAAACGCATCTGTTTCGTGAATAACTGAAATAGTATCTGTATCGATCATCTAGTGAATTGCTTTCTCTGCGAGGCTCTTTCGAGTTTCCTCTTGTATCTGTTTGATGATGAGTATGAGCTCTTCTTTTAACTCTCGTGTGTTGTGGTTGAGGGCATCTTGGAGCTCCTGTTTTTGTTTCGAGATCTCTTTTATAGCCCAGTTGTTGGGATCGCGATTTTTTGCACTGCGAAGCTTTCGCTCTGTGCGCAATGTTTCAAGGGTTGCTTCAAGAAGCGATTGTTTCTCACTAAAGAGCGCTTCGAGTACGCCAAGCCGTTCGCAGTGAAGATTGCCCCCAGTGATGTAGCTTGAGAGTGTTTCAAAGTAGTACTGATGTACTTTAGAGAGCAGTGGTATCGCATCAAGGTGTGTCTGGAGTTCAATAAAGTCAAATGGTTTGCAGACTCGCTCAGCTGGCATAATGAGGAACTGATGAGAAGCTCGTATTCGTTCAAGATCTGCAAGCCGCCGTTCAAGAAACGATTCGATGCGGCGCTCTTTGATCTGTGCAATTGCAAGCTTTGGCATGCTTATGCCAGCAGCAGAGAGCAAGCTTTTCGTAAGAAAAATAATGAGGGAGGTACCCCCCGCAAGGAGCAGACATGCTGCGATAATAGAAAAAAGTGAAATGCCCACATAAAGATTCTACACCAAAAGACGATGTTTCATCCATGAGATCTGTTACTGCCATTGCAGCACAGGGTATCTATGAGGCGATGGGCCGTGCTTCAGAGCGTGCCAGCCGTATTGCCTCAAGTACATTGAGTGATACGCCAAGCGTAGACGATGCGGTTGTTGTCGATATTATTGGGCTTTCGCTCGACGCAAGGCAGGTTGAGGCGAATCAAAAGGTCTTTCAGGTTGGCGCCTCTATGGAGCAAGCTGTCTTAGATATCCTCGCATAAGTTTTGGTCACCGTTGCTATCTGGGGTATGCTTACGCCCCATGATGAGAGTCCTATCACTTGTATTCCTCCTTGTTGTTGCTGCATGGGTCAGAGCGCCCTACATCTCAAACGATCTCCCCTATTTTTATAACGAAGACGAAGCACATCACTTCAATCGCGTTGTGAATATGGTGAAACGAGGCACCTTTGATCCGGAATATTTTCATAAACCATCATTTCACTTTTACCTTCGCATGCCTGTCGTTGCTGCTTCTTTTCTCTCAGAGGTGAGCAAAGGTCGCATTCGATCGCTCAAAGAAATTATCACCACAAGCGCAGATGGTGTTGGAGGTTATGCCTTTAGTGCATCGCATCCAGCCATGGTTGCTTGGAATCGGCTCTTCTCTGTTCTCTTGAGTGTGCTAACGGTGCTCTTAACATTTATGCTTGCCCGCACCCTTGAGTTGTCGCCCGTTGTAAGCTTTTGTGTTGGACTTGCATGTGCACTGTCCCCAGCGCTGATAGGTGAGTCTGCTGTCATAGGAGTCGATGTCGTCGTGGTGTTTCTTGCAACGCTCACTTCGCTACTCTCTGTTGTGAGTGTGCAGTCTCGTGATGGGGCTCGTGGACTTTTGGTTGCTGCTGTCGTTGCAGGTCTTACAGTTTCCACAAAATACAATGCACTTCCTATTGTCTTGGTTCCTATGGTTGCAGCACTCTCAAGTAGTACGATTGGTCTTGGCGGTGCTGTCGTTGCTCTTGTTATAAGCACCGTGAGCTTCTTTCTTGGATCCCCTTTTATCTTGAAGCATCTTGATCTGTTCCTCGATCAATTTGCCTATGAAATATGGCACTATAAAATTGCTGGTCATGAAGGACATTCGGGCACACCTGGGATTTCACAGTTTCTTTTTTTCATGCAGTGGTTTGCTACCACAGCAGTGGGCTGGGGTATTCTAGGACTCAGTGCGCTTGGCTCTCTTTTGATTTTCCGCGTGAGCAAAAAAGCAGCAGTAACAATCCTTGTGTTTCCTGTTGTCTATGTGTGGTTTATGAGTGGGCAGCGCGCAAACTTTACACGCAATATGCTTGTAATGGTTCCTTTCTTGGTCATCTTGTTTGGTGTTGCGCTTCAGTGGGCGCAAGAGCGAGCAAAAGTACTGTTCCTGCTGCTTGCAGCGATCGGTATTGGTGGGATGATACCAGTATTCTCGGCAGAGGTACTTCGTCCTGCAGTTGCTGCAACAGAGAGTCGCCTTGAACTTGGTACATGGATACAAGATCAGAAGCTTCAAAATATTGCAGTAACCAGTGATTTGCAGCTTGCTCCTGGTTTACTTCGCGACAAGAAGCTTACCGAAGTTCCTCCTACTCTTGATGCAGCAGCAGCGCAGCTACAAGGATTTGATTACTTCGTAACGACACGTTCTGACGCTACGAAAAATTTTACGACACTTCATGTTGCAGGCTCACAAGAGCCTGGCGCACGCATCGTTCGTGATCCAAAGCTCTTTGTCGTTGCACTCAATACTGCTCCGCTCACGAGCGAACAGAAGCGAGCCATGGCAGAGCGAAGTGATAGTAGTGTTATCACGCTACGCCCTTCAGAGGATCTGTTTACTTGCCAGAGCTCATCTGAAAAGCATTGCTGGTTTCAGAGCCGTATTGCGAAGGTTTCAATCCCAGAGATAACCAGTGACCATGCTTTTGGTGGTATCAATGGTTTTGCTACCCTTGAGCTTGAATTGATGAGCCCCTGGGCAGAAAATCAGCAACTTGTTGCTTCTTTTCGCGATTTCTTGGCCGATGTTCCGCTTCCTCCTTTGAAAGCGACTGGCGTATTTGAGAAGATCACCGTCAAGCTCCCCTACCAGGAGCTTAAGGATGAGCATGGTTTCTTTCTTACCATTCCAAAGCTTGCAAGCCCTCGGGCTGAAGGGCTTTCAACGGATGACAGAAGGCTTGGAGTTGCAATTCGTTCAGTGAAGGTGCTTTCGCAATGAAAAATAGAATTATCGTAACTGGTGGCGCGGGATTTATCGGATCGCAGCTTGTTGCTGGCCTTAATCGTAAAGGGCACACCAATATTACTATCGTTGATGCTCTTGGCACGGGCATGAAGTGGAAAAACTTGGTGGGACTTGAGTACGAAAATTTTATTCACAAGAAAGAGTTTCTTTGCACGATGGCAGCTCGAGGATATTTTCGAGATGTAAAAGCTATCTTTCATATGGGTGCATGCTCAGCGACAACAGAGCTTGATGCTGATTACCTCATGTCAAATAATGTGCACTATTCCATTGCACTTGCTGAAGCTGCGCTGAAAGCAAAAGCACGTTTTATCTATGCAAGTAGCGCTGCAACCTATGGGCTTGGTGAGCAGGGGTACAGTGATGATCACCGCGCACTCTCAACGCTTAAGCCACTCAATATGTATGGCTACTCAAAGCACCTCTTTGATCTGTGGGCACTGCGACATAAACACCTTAAGGATATTGTTGGTTTAAAATTCTTCAATGTCTTTGGTCCGCACGAGCACCACAAAGAGAGCATGCGCTCAATGATTCTTAAAGCCTATGAGCAGATTCAAGCGACGGGTCAAGTAAAACTCTTTAAATCAACGCATCCACAGTATGTCGATGGCGGTCAAATGAGAGACTTTGTCTATGTGAAAGACTGTGTTGATGTCATGCTTTGGTTACTCGATACGCCACGAGTGAAAGGTATTTTTAATCTGGGTACAGGTACTGCGCGTACATGGAATGACTTGGCAGCTGCAGTATTTGCAGCTATGGGCAAGCCAAAAGCTATAAGCTATATCGATATGCCGCAGAGTTTGCAGGGTCAGTATCAAGACTTTACCCAAGCTGATATGACAAAGCTTCGAGCTGCTGGATATAAAAAGCCATTTACCACCCTTGAAGCTGCAGTCGCAGATTACATTGCAACGCTTCATTCATGACGAAGTGCATCGAGTATTTCGATGCGACTTGCTTTGACTGCGGGCAGCACACCAAAGAGTCCGCCAATCAATACTGCCAAGAAGAATGCAGGCAAAAAGATCCAAGCAGGTGGACTCATATCGAATGATGGATAGAACAGTGAAAGACTTCCGCTGAGCATAAGAGAGCCAATAATGCCAAGGATGCCACTAATGACACTGAGGATGAGGCTTTCGAGGAGGAACTGCGTAAGGATATTTCTTTGACTTGCGCCAAGAGCACGGCGAATCCCAATCTCTTGAGTTCTCTCAG
>JBILLA010000054.1:0-12661 GCA_044376365.1 Bdellovibrionota bacterium
GTTGCACCAGAAGCAATCATCAGGTGACTTTGCACTGTTGTATCTTCCGAGAAAATACCGCCATGAGAGGACGTATCAATATTACTGAGACGTGTAAGGCTTGTGGTAGCGCGTGCTCCAGCAGTATCACCAAAGAGCTTTGCTACTTTGGAGCTAATAATTGCAGAGAGAGTTGTGCTTATTTTTGATTCAGCTGTAAATAAAGAGCTGCCATATTGTTCAAGCGTTAATGCGCTTGAACGAGTGAGGAAATTTTTAAGCTGCGGACGTGCCGAGAAAATTTTAATCCACGATGCTTTGAGAGCTTCCGTGAATAAGCCCTGAGCATGCTGCTCAAGAAGAGAGAGTGCTTGTTCATCTGGAATCGTACTAAGCGGCATGAGAGAGGTTTTCTTTTGAGTGGTGCCTATTGTCACCGTGTCGACGCTCTCCTGCAATATAGCTATAGAGTGCTGGCACCATATAGAGGGTGCAGCAGGTACCAAGGATCATGCCCGTGACGAGGACCCATCCAATACTGTTTCGTGCACCGGCCCCAGCTCCGGAAGCAAGAATCAGCGGGAAGTGACCAGCTACGGTTGCAACGCTTGTCATTAATATAGGACGAAGCCGTGTGGATGCTGCCTCTGTAACTGCTTGAAGTTTTGTTCTGCCCTGTTCTTGTAGTGTATTTGCGAATTCAACAATGAGGATACCATTTTTCGCAATAAGACCGACGAGTGTGACAAGACCAACCTGTGAATAGATATTGAGAGAGGTAAAATCAAAAAAGACAAACATTAAAGCACCTGCAAGTGCAAGCGGTACCGAGCCCAGCAGAATAACAAATGGATCGCGGAAGCTTTCAAACTGTGCAGCAAGTACAAGAAAAATAAGAATGATAGCAAGGATAAGGGTGGTCAGTAGTGTATTTGATTCTTTGCGAAGCTGACGAGACTCACCAGCATAGTCGATGATGTAGTTACGGGGAAGAATCTTTGCAGCCGCAGTTTCAAGAATTCGTAATCCTTCATCAATAGAGACGCCAGGGATAATAGCGCCCTGAATTTTTGCAGCATTGAGCTGTTGGAAGCGATTCAAAGAGCGAGCCTCTGTTGTCGTTTTGATAGAGGCAAAAGTTGAGAGAGGTACAAGAGTATTGTTGGGCCCTGAGACATAGTAGGACGCAAGCTGCTCTGGATTTAATCGATCGATTCGCTTTGCCTGAGGAATAACTTTATAGCTTCTTCCCTGAATGTTAAATCGATTGACGTAATTACCACCGAGGAGGACGCTTAAGTCATTACCAACTTGAGCAAGATTGAGCCCCAGACTTGCGACCTTATCATGATCAAAGACAACCTCACTTTGAGGTAAATCAAATTTTAAATCAGTATCAGCGAACATAAATTTACCAGAAGCAAATGCAGCGCCGACAAGTTGCTGTGTATAGTCAAGAATGCTTCGCGGTTCGTCAGTTGATGAGATAACCATCTCAATAGGGAAATCTGAGCCACCAGGCAGTGGTGGTGGAGTGGTCACAATTGTGCGGATGCCAGGAATTTTTGAGAGTCCTGCTGAAAGTAGAGGCTCAAGTTGCTGTGTGGTGCGCGACCGTTGGCTCCATGGTTTCGTCAGGATCCCTGAGAATCCAAACGTTGCATTGATAACCTGAAAACTCTGAGCATATTCAGGATAGGTTTCAAAGATTTTCTGCGTTTCTTTTGTGTACGTTAATGTTTGCTCAAGTGAGGAGTTTGGCTGTGCTTGAATAATAGTAAAGACGATACCTTGGTCCTCACGGGGCGCAAGCTCTTTGGTAGAGAACATATAGAACGGCACTATAAGGAGCGTAATAAGACCGATGAGCAAGACCACTGCAGAACGATAATGCAAGCTCTTGATGAGTGTGCGCTCATAAGCAGCACGAAGTGAGGCAAAGAGAGTATCAATTTTAAGCTTTAATGCACTTGGTGTTTCATGGGCTTTCACAAGCTTTGAAGACATCATCGGAGAAAGGGTGAGCGCAACAGCGCCAGAGATAAATACTGCTCCTGAAAGGGTAAACGCAAATTCTTTAAAAAGTGTTCCTGTCAGACCACCCTGAATGCCAATCGGTGCATACACTGTGGCTAACGTAATTGTCATGGCAATGATGGGACCAACCAGCTCACGAGCAGCAGTCAGCGCAGCTTGGTATGGAGTCATACCCTCACCAACGTGTCGCTCGACATTTTCAAGCATCACGATTGCATCATCAACAACAAGACCGACGGCAAGGACAATTGCAAGCAGTGTTAAGAGGTTGATTGTGAACCCCATTGCAAGCATGAGTGGAAATGCGCCAAGTAGCGAGAGCGGTATCGCAACAACCGGTACAAGCACAGAACGGAGCGATCCAATAAAGAGGTAGATGACAATGATAACGATGGCAATCGTTTCAAGCAGTGTATGCATGACTTCACTGAGCGCATCTTCAATGTATGCAGTTGCATCGTAGGGGATGCCAAGCTTCATACCCGAGGGTAGCTTTGCTTCAATATCAGGAAGTACCTTACGAACACGTTTAATAACATCGAGGCTGTTTGCATTAGGCAGCACCCAGATACCCATAAAAGTTGCAGTGTCTCCACTAAAGCGGACTTCTTCGTTGTAGTTTTCAGCGCCAAGCTGCAGATCTGCAATATCTGCAAGACGAATGAGGGTGGTACCCTCTTCTTTCACGACGAGCTTACTGAATGATTCTTTTGATTTCAGATCGGTATTGGCAACAAGGTTTACCGTAATCATGTTGCCTTTTGTCGAGCCGATAGCAGAGAGGAAATTATTTTTTTGCAGCGCTTGCTGCACCATCGTTGGTGAAAGATTGTACGCAGCAAGTTTTTCTGGCTTGAGCCAGATGCGCATGGCAAAGGTTCGTGCGCCAAGAATATCTGCGCGCTGTACTCCAGAAATCGCAGAGAGTTGTGGCTGCACGACACGTGTTAAGTAGTCAGTAATTTCATTCTGTTCTAAGTCAGTCGACGAAAAGCCAAGATAGAGCGATGCAAAACGGTTATCACTCATCACGACATCGATGATGGGTGCTTCTGCTTCTTGGGGAAGCTCGTTTCGCACCTGCGCTACTTTTGCCTGTATTTGAGTGAGCGCTGCATTCGTATCGAAGTTAAGGCGCAAGTGGGCAGTGATTGTGCTGAGGCCCTGGAGGCTCTCTGATTCAATATAATCAATGCCATCAGCAGACGCGATGACTCGCTCAAGTGGTGTCGTGATAAAGCCACGAACAAGATCTGCATTTGCCCCGATATATGCTGTGGTAACTTTAACCACGGCAAGATCGGTTTTAGGATACTGTCGCACATTGAGTGCATTGTACGCTTGAAGCCCGATGATAAGCAGAATGGCATTGATACAGAGCGCAAGAACAGGTCGTCGAATAAAGATATCGGTAAAGCTTGTCATCGTTTGCTCGTCGCCTCTTAGGTATCTTTTGGTTGAGGGTTGATTGTTTCACCAGGTTTGAGGCTGTTATTGATTAATATTTTAGCACCTGGATAGAGTTTAAAGAGGCCACTCGTCACTACTTCATCGCCTGCAGTGATGCCACTGATAATTTGTACTTGGTCACCCCGCTTGGTGCCAACTTTAACAAACTGTTGCCGTATATCGCGGATATCACCGTCGCCTTTTTGAGCGATAAAGACAGAGTCCCCGTACGGTGCATAGTTAATACTTGTGACAGGAATAATGAGCCCTGAGGTCGCCTCGTTCAACGTGAGCGAAACATTGGTAAACATTCCTGGACGCAACCGTTCATCGGATGAATTATGTACCGTTGCCTGTACGCTAACGCTTCGGGTTGATTCGTTCACATTTGGATTCACTGCAGTGACCGTACCCTCAAAACGAGTTGCTTCGTTGTTATCGAGCGAGAGTGCAATGGCATTACCAACATGTACCTGTGCAAGTTTTTCTTGTGGCACTGAAAAGTTTATGAGGACAGTCGATAGGTTATGGAGTGGTACGATGGCCTGTCCTTCGCGAACATAATCACCAACATTGACAAGGCGAATACCAGCTTTTCCTGAAAAAGGGGCAACAATTTGCTTACGGGTAATCACAGCACGAAGCGCTTCAGCCGCACTGGTCGCCTGTTGATAGAGTGCTGAAGTATTATCGTACTCATCAATCGAGATTGCATTTTTCTGTCGTAATGATGCTGCTCGCTCAAAGCTCTTTTTCATTCGAGCTTCATAGGCGATGGCACCTTTTAATTGTGCACTTTCAACAGTACTGTCGAGCTCAACAAGAACAGCACCTGCTTGTACATTTGAACCAGATTCAAAGTTTACTTTTGTAACGGTGCCACTTTGCTGTGCACTCAAAAGAGCACCACTGATAGGTGCAACACTTCCGATAGTTTGAAACGCTCCTTGCCATGTTGCTTCAGTCGCAACCGCTGTGGTAACTGCTTCGGGAGGCGGCGTGTAAGCGCCCGCCTGTATAGCGCGATAGATTTGGCACCCTTTTATTCCAGCGAACAGGAAAAAGACAATTATAAATCCGATAAGAACTCTTGTTTGTGCCTTTGACATAGTCAAACAAGTGTATCAAACAGGTGTTAGGTTTTCAAACTTAATCAATTCAGTAGAGCCGACGGTAGACCAGGACCGTGCGATAGTAGGCAAGCAGCTTTAAGAGCTTTGTCATGACGTAGCCGTTGAGGGTGGCGTAGTGCATGCCAAGTCGATAGTCATCGATAAATTGTTTTTCATAACCTGAGTTTGATTTTGTATTTGCCATGCGGCGGAACTGCGCAAGATTTTCATTCATAATAATGGGTCGCTCAGTCTTTCCAATGCGGAGCCAAAAGTCATAGTCCATGCAGTAGTGTTCGGTATCTGAAAAGTAGCCATACTGTTCGACAATACTGCGACGAAAGAAAACGGCTGGTTGGCAGATAAAATTTTCAACAAGCAACCAAAAATATGAATAGTGTCTGAGCCAGAAATTTTTATAGTGTGAAATCCAACTTGTTTGTTCAACACCATGTTCATCAATAATGGGGCACTGCCCTATGAGCCATGTGCAATCAGGTTGTGTATCAAACGCAGCAACGATTTTTTTGATAGTATCGGGATAGTACAAGTCGTCTGCATTCAGGAAGGCAAGGATCTCGCCTGTCGCCTGTTTGAGTCCATAATTAATGCCAGCAGATTGATTGAGCCCTGGGGTGATAAATAATTTCACTTCGTCGCCATACGAGCGAACAATATCAAGTGTATCATCAGTTGACCCAGCATCAGTGATGATGTGTTCAATCTCGTTGTCGCCGCGATTGGCTCGAATGCTTTCGATAGTCTCTCGGATAGTGGCTGCTGCGTTAAAGCAGGTTGTGATAATTGAAACTTTTGTCATAGAGGTTGCATGAGTGTACACGTGGTACGCCCCATTTGGTCAATGAGTGTCACATGCGTTTAAATCGATTACTTTGATTTAGCGCAGCGAAAACCGATGTGCGACATGGAGGTATCAGGTGGTGTGCCGCGTCGAGCAGATGGTCGATAGCTTTCACAGTAGCTAATATGACAAAGGAAAGAGCCACCTTTCGTTACCCGTTCTTCTTGCAGCGGATTTATAGGGCTCCAGCTTTTGGTCGGTCCATTTGGATTGTGACAGGTGTGTTCGTTCGCGCGCTGCACGTACGTATCAGGACGATACCAATCGCTACACCACTGCCACACGTTTCCAACCATGTCGTAGAGCTTGTAACCATTCGAAGGAAAGCTTTTCACTGGTGCAGTGCCAATATAACCATCTTCGCCTGTGTTTTGGTAAGGGAATTCGCCTTGCCAAGTGTTTGCCATGAATTTCCCACTCGGTGTCGCAACATCACCCCATGGAAATTTTTTTCGCTCAAGACCACCGCGTGCAGCAAATTCCCACTCTGCTTCAGTTGGTAAACGTTTGCCAGCCCAGGTTGCATAAGCGACGGCGTCAAACCATGAAACTTGAACCACTGGATGATTCATACGTTCTTTCAGATTACTCTCAGGTCCTTCAGGGTGTTTCCAGTTTGCTCCTGGAACCCAACGCCAAAAATTACTCATATCAGCGCGATCGATAGGCCCCTTTGATGGCGTAAAGACAAGCGAACCAGGTACAAGCATGCTCGCATCTGGTTTTTCTGTATCAGGTGGAAGTTGTTTGCGAAGTTCTTCCCAGTCAGGTGCACGCTCTGCTGTGGTGATATACCCAGTAGCTTTCACAAATTTTTCAAATGCAGCATTGGTAACAGGATGTTCATCAATCCAAAATCCATCTACCGTAACGTTATGCGGTGGTCCTTCATTACGTCGACTGCTGTCATCTTGACTCCCCATTGTAAAGGTACCACCAGGAATCCAGCGCATCTCATGCGGTGCTTTATCTTTGTTCGGTGCAGGGGTTGCTCGTGCAGAAGAATTTAGACTAATGAACGTTGCGCAGAGTAAAAGCAGAGCATAAGAAAGAGGACGTCTGCGGTGGTGGGATAGCTGTATCATAAAGTGAATACTACACCAAAGAGAGGGCCTTGAGTGATGGTATCATACTGAAAGTAATCCTTCGTACCCTGTGTGCCAGTATCATAGTCTACTGAAAGCGCGCGGTAAGCTACGATAAGAGTGATATCCTCTGCTGCATCCCACATGCCTCCAAGCTGAGCTAACCATGTAAAATGTGATGCTGTATCAAAACCACCAACGTCACCTTGAACAAGAAGTCGCCATGAATTTGAAATACGTGGTATCCAGCGTGCGCCAAGCACAGGATCTACCCAATCTTGAGAACGATCATAGCTTCGTGCACCAATCGGTGTTGTTGTATCAATATCAAGATCGATATCCCACCACCGAATACCAGCATAAGCATCAAGAACACTTGTATCGAAGGTAAAACGATATGTCCCAAAAGCTTCAAGTAAACCTTGAAAGATATTGGCATCCAAATTTGTAAAACCTCGTGGCCCCGAAGCGCTATCACCAAGGTTCATAAATGCATAGTTGAAAAGCAGCCCTGCCCCACTTGAGTGATGTGCTTCACCTTGCATCATGCCCCCCAGCTCAAGAGATTCAAGGATATCGCCTGTGCTCACATCGACATCAACGCCGTCGATACGTCCGAGTGATGCATCGCCTGAGATATTAGGAAGCAACGCATAGGGAGCTAAAACAAAGTTCCACTCCTCAGCAAAACTACAGGGCGCAGCTGTGCAGACGACTACAAAGACGATAGAAGATAAGATTTGTTTCAACATAAGCATCATAAGAGCGCTTCCCTGTATTCATCACAGACAAGCGTGAAACTTCTAGCATGCGCATGAGCCAAATTCAATCATTGAAATAGGTTCAATTGTTTGGGATATTCTGTCCCTTGATTAATAAGGAGAATACAATAGTGAAGTCTTTAAAATGCTTGCTTGCTGCTCTAATCGTCTACACGACTGCTCTTACTCTTGATGTCTTACATGCGTTCGCAGACGCTCCCAAAAAGAAACCAAATATCCTTGTCCTGTGGGGCGATGATATTGGTGGCTTTAATGTGAGCGCTTACAACATGGGAATGATGGGTTATAAAACCCCTCACATAGATAGTATTGCAAAAGAAGGAGCGCTCTTTACTGACTGGTATGGACAGCAGAGTTGTACAGCAGGTCGCGCTGCATTTATTACAGGACAATCGCCCATTCGCACAGGCTTAACAAAAGTTGGTTTGCCAGGTGCTCCTGAAGGTATTAAGAAAGAAGATCCTACTATTGCAACATTGCTCAAAGCCCAAGGGTACATGACAGGTCAGTTCGGCAAAAATCATCTCGGTGACCGTGATGATATGTTGCCGACTGCGCATGGCTTTGATGAATTTTTTGGCAACCTCTATCACCTAAATGCAGAGGAAGAGCCGGAGAATCCAGACTATCCGAAAAACCCTGCATTTAAAGCTAAGTTTGGTCCACGCGGTGTTATCCATAGCTTTGCAGATGGTCGTCTCACGGATACGGGACCTCTTTCAAAGAAGCGAATGGAAACCTTTGATGAAGAAGTCAATGAAAAGGCGACGGACTTTCTGAAACGAGCGAAGGAGGCTGATAAGCCATTCTTCCTTTGGTGGAATTCAACCAAGATGCACATTTTTACACATCTCAAGGAAGGTGTTGCTGGCAAAACCGGACTTGGAATCTATGCTGATGGGATGGTTGAGCATGACCGTCAGGTTGGTCTTATGCTTGCAAAACTTAAAGAGTTAGGTCTCGATGAAAACACCATAGTCATGTATTCAACTGATAATGGCGCTGAGGCTTTTACATGGCCAGATGGTGGAACAACCATGTTTCGTGGTGAAAAGAATACTCAGTGGGAAGGTGGTTATCGCGTCCCTTGTGTTATGCGTTGGCCAGGTGTTATTCAACCAGGCACAGTCATCAATGATATTGGTGCGCATGAAGATATGATGGCGACACTGCTTGCTGCTGCAGGCGATACGACTGCAAAAGAAGATTTGTTGAAAGGACGTCGCGTAGGAAGTGCAACCTTTAAGGTGCATCTCGATGGATATAACTTAGTACCTGCTTTAAAGGGAGAAGTAGCATGGCCACGAAAAGAATTTATTTACTGGACTGATGATGGTGATGTTGCTGCGCTTCGACATGAAAATTGGAAGATTACATTCCTCAAGCAAAATGCTCATGGCATGCATGTCTGGCAGCAACCTTTTGAAAAGCTCCGTGCGCCTATGGTGACCAATCTTCGCATGGACCCATTTGAACTTGCGCAGGACATCGGCATGGATTACCAACGTTGGTACCTTGAGCATATGTTTGCGATTGCTCCAGCAGGTGCATTCGTTGGTCAGTGGATGCAGAGCTTCCGTGACTTTCCTCCACGTCAGAAGCCAGGCAGCTTCAATCTTGAGCGGGTCATGGAAGCAGTCATGGCACCTCAGGGATCGGGTCGGTAGGCATTAACGATGATGCGAAGATAGTCTTCCAGCTGCTCTTCATAGTGCAGAGCAACCAGCCTCTTTTGGGTGCTTCAGTAAGTCCTCGATCGAGTTTCCCAATAGGACTGTTGCGATCGTAGGACCATTCTCGCACCGCATCATCGTGAACAATGAGAGCGCCAAGGCTCGGTTTCGTGCTACTCGTTGTCCATTCAAGCATCTCAAAGTCACCATCTGAATTGCCAAATGCAATAACGGGGCGTCGTCCTATTTGATATTGAATACCTACAGGTTTTCCAGCTTTATCATCTATAAAGTGAACACCTGGACGTTTCATAAGTGCCGGCGTTCCATTGCGTACTTCGTAGGCAATCTTACCGCTGCTACCGATAACCTGTTCAGGAGGGATGCCATAAACTGTTTCTGAGAAAGCTCGAACGAAGTCAATGCCACCACCTGTGACGATATAAGTTTTGTAACCTTTGCTTCGAAGATAGGTCAGCAATTCAAGCATTGGTTGGTAGACCATCTTTGTATAGAGAGTTCCAGTCTTTGGGTGCGTTGCTGTTTGAAGCCATGTATGAACAAGTTGTGAGAATTCATCTGTTGTGATGCCACTATGTGAAGCAGCAATGATTTCAAGTATGGCATGCTCACCACCAGCCAGTACATTTTTTAGATCACTATTGAGAAGAGAGCGAAAAGGTTCCTGTTTTTTCCATTCGGGATGTAAAGGTGCAAGTGCTTTGATACGATCAATCGCAAAAGCAAGTTGAAAATAGAATGGCTGTTCACTCCAGAGAGTACCATCGTTGTCAAAAACGGCGATACGTTCAGCAACAGGTATAAATTTATCAGATTCCACTGCTGTACTTTGCTCAACAAAATCTATGATTGATGATTTAACAGGAGTTTCTTGCCACGTGCTGAGAGGATCATCAGGTGAGGCGTGTGTATCTGTGGTATAGATGAAGAAGAGAGCGAGTAGTATTTTTGTGAAAAAATTCATGGTCGAGCTCCATGTATTAAGTGTAGAGGTTTGGTTCATTCGTAGATACTTTTTATCTGTGAAGTTAGTTTTTACGAGTAGTATACTTAACATGTTAGTCAGCAGAATGCTCTTTGTCTGAGCCTTTTCAAAAATGCGCAAAATCCTCGGTGGGCGGCACGTATAGAGCTCGATGTCCTAAGGCAGCATAAAACAAGGGTTTATGCCCTGTGTCCCAGTACTCTCGAAACCACGCAGTAATGGATGCATTGAGTTTCTTGATCCCCTTTTGGATCGCCGGCTTGATTGTTATCAACAATGACCAAGATTTCATTGGTAAAATGTTCATGAAATGATAGAGCCGCTATCGGTAGCCATGCAAGTGTCTTTTAGGCAACCATGCAAAAGGCAGTTCTTTGTGAGGACATAAGCGCTAAGACAAGATCAGCGCATCTTCAATTGCGATACGCATTGCTTCGAGTTCATTTCGGTGGTTTCCTGAAAGGACATCATGGATGAGGAATGGTCCTTCAACATGAACAACACCAATAATACGGTCATCAATCCGTAGTGCTGTGAAGAGAGCTGTGCGAGCTTCGCTGAAATCTTCATGCGGTGGAATTGCTTCGAGGGTAATAATGTTTGGATAGAGTGAAGCCTCTGCAAGCTTTGAGAGCTCATCGCTTACTGGCGTTGTTTCACGATAACGAATAATACCCGTTGAAAACTGTTTCACCAGTTTTTTAGAAAAAGGATCGAAGGTTAAAAGGCACAGCCCATTAAATTGCGATACGGCAAGGATGTCGTTGGTAATTTTTTTGAGTGAGACTCGAACAAAAGAAAGGCTCAAATCTTCATAAAGCTGAAAGAACTGAGTCCGTAAGTCTTTGCCGAGTTGATTGACAATTTTTGGTGGATCAAAAGACGCTTGCAATCGTCCTTTTTCATCGGTTGGATTTTCCTCTAGGCGAGCTGATTGCACTCCCATGAGTCGCTCATAGCTTACTTTAATTTGATCAAAGCCGCCTGTACCAAGAAGCTTTGCGATTGCTTCACGTGCGATGCGTAGATCTTTTTGAGCAGAAGGATAGAGCTCAGGGAAGTGCCCTTTTGAAAAGCTATGACTCAGGTCACAGAACTCTTTTAATTTCTTAACCCGGTCGAGAAACCCATCGACTTCAGTTGTAAATTTGAATGGGATGTAGCTTGGATTCATGAGCGTACGTGAGTCATCCTCAATCTGCCACTCTTCTATAATCGCCTGCGCTAGTTCAAGCGGAGAAAATCCAAGCTTGAGGGTTAGCATTTTCCCTAATGATTGTGAAGGTCGCACCGCATTGAGGCTTTCTTGAAAGATACTAGGATAGTTCCATGCAATGAGGTTTATACCAAGCTGTGTTAACACACCTGCTTCATATGATGTGTGGAGATCGAGCGAGGTTCGCTCTGCAAACGTCAAGAGGGCAGCAAGTTCAAGCCGAAGCTGTTGGTTGAGATGTTTTTGAAAGTCAGCCCCCTCTTCTTCGACGTGAGGAGAAATTTGCTTGGTTTGTTTATCGAGTACTTTTTTTATGTGCTCTTTATGCGCTTGCTGAAAACTCACATTGAGGCGAGAAAGCTCACGTACTGTATAGAGGTAGAGGTAAGGGTCTTTTTTAAGCTCATGCTGTACCTGCGAGATAGATGTGCGCTCATCATCAAGAAAGCGCAAGACTTGGTAGTGGATGGCTGTATCGATGGGCAGCCAGAAGTTTTCAATGTGAGCTAGCGCACGCCGCAGGTGGCGAGGTAGCAGATGCTCCTGATGTACTTGGCCCGTTCGTTGCTCCACAGACAGTGGGGTCGTCAGGGCTCATAGAAAAGTTTAGGATTTTTTGCTATGCTTTTACCTATGTCAGAGCATCTCGACGCCACCACCATAAAGTCCAACCTCCTAAAGTTAAAAGAGCGAGTTGATGCTCTTAGGGGGTTCCTTTGACGTCGAATCGAAAGAACGCATCCTTGGAGAGCTTGAAATTCAAACTCAAGCACCTGATTTTTGGAATGATGCCGAGCTTGCTAAGAACCTTTTAAAGCAGCGTTCCCAGTGCCAAGAGACCTTGGCCCTCGCAAAGTCACTCAATGAAAAGCTAGCTGATGCAGATGCTGCGCTGCAACTTGCTGTTGAAGCCGGCGAAGAGGAGTTTCTTGTTGAGGCAAAGGGCTCGCTTGATGCGCTTGAGGCGATGCTCTTAAAGCAAGAATTCCTTCTTAAAATGAATGGAGAACATGACAGAACCAATGTCCTCCTTGAAGTCAACGGCGGGTCGGGTGGTACCGAAGCTCAGGATTGGGCAGAGATGCTCCTTCGCATGTATATCCGTTGGGCTGAGAAAAAAGGATTTACCACTGAGATTGTCGATTACCTTCCTGGAGAAGTCGCTGGTTTAAAATCAGCAACCGTATCGATACAAGGTGACTATGCATATGGGTTGCTGCGCTCTGAGCAGGGAGTGCACCGTCTTGTTCGGATCTCGCCCTTTGATTCAAATGCACGCCGTCATACAAGCTTTGCCTCCGTATCGGTGACCCCTGAGATAGAAGAAGATGTTGAGATCGTTGTTGAAGAAAAAGATCTTCGAGTTGATACGTACCGAGCATCGGGTGCAGGCGGACAGCACGTCAATAAAACTGATTCTGCCGTGCGCTTGACGCATTTGCCGACAGGTATTGTTGTTG
>JBILLA010000216.1:0-3888 GCA_044376365.1 Bdellovibrionota bacterium
CGTCTCATCAGGATTAGGGGCATCTTCTTTAATAAACTCAATATTGAATGATGGTCGATTCTTAACGAGCACTTTTCCATCTCGATCGAGAATTAATCCTCGTGGAGGTGGAATAAATACGCGACGGATACGATTATTCTCAGATTTCTGACGGAATTCTTCTCCATTAATTATCTGCAGATACCAAAGACGCATTGCCACGACAAAGCAAAACACAATACCAATCGCGATGATCACCATCGAACGGAATTGGACATTAATCTGAAGCTTCTCTGGATTCACCATGGTCTAGACATTTGGTTTCTTCGAGACATATCAGAATAATCGTTGCTGTACATAGCGAGTCGAACGATGACTTCGTCGATCAACAACTTCTTTCAGGAGCAGGAAAAAGAATGGTGCGCACGCTGCTGTAACGAGGCTCGTACCACACATGGTCCAGGAAAATATATCGCTCCACGAGAAGCGAAAACTTGAGAGGAGGAATAAATAGATAACCTGACTCACAAAGCTACAAAGAAAGGTAACCAATCCAATGGTGAGCCACGAATCAAGAAAGAGCTTTTTTCCACCTTGTGATAGCAATCCAAAAATCGCTGCAAATGCGCCACTCCATGGACCCAAAAGCTGTCCTGATGAAAGATCCAGTAAAAGACCTACAAGAAAAGCAAGCAGCGCCCCTAAGAAGCTAACCTCTACAGAACCAAGAAAGATCACAACAACCAAACAAAGATTTGGGATCATCGAGCGAGGCAAAAATGTTCCAAAAATGGTTGCCTGCATAAACACGCAAAATAGCGCGATCGATATGATAGTGAGTGTTTGTCGCAGCATACCTACTTAGTTATCCTCAATCAGAACAAGAACATCTTCAAGCTTTTGAAATTGCACCGTGGGAGTAATTTTTATGGCTTTAAACATACCGCCACTACTCATACTACTCTGCGACACGATCCCCACCATAAGCCCTTTTGGGAACACATCATCAAGGCCACTAGTTACGATTTTATCGCCGATTTTAACGTCTTCAGAATCAGTCACGAACTTAAACTCTAGTGTAGACGATCCATTACCCTCAACAATACCTCGAGCACGATTTTCTTGAATGTATGCATCAACACCACTTGTTCTATCAATAATGAGCAGTACTCGCGAAGTATTATGACTCACAGTAATGACTTGGCCGACAATTCCCACTCCATCGATCACAGCATCGCCTTCCTTAATACCATCATTAAAGCCGCGATTAATTGTGATTGCTTGAATCCAACCAGAAGGATCATACCCTATAACACGAGCAGCAACTGAGTTGTTTGGCAAAGATTCTTTTGATTCGAGCAACGTTTTGAGACGTTTATTCTCTTGAGCAAGCTCACCAAGCTGCGCATTGTGGGCTTCAAGGATACGCAAACGAGAGACCACCCTTTCATTCTCATCTTTGAGATCAACAAGATTAACATACGCTTCCCATTTCCCGCGAATCCAATCATAGACAGCATACGAAGCAGAAGAAAACGGTCGTACCGTTTCAGCGACGATCTGCGTTGCGTATCCAGATGAGCCACTATGTTTTGCAGTGTACGAAGTTAACGATAACGATACACAGAAGAGAATAAACGCAGACAATCCCGCTCGCCCTCTATCCGAATCAACTCTCATTGAAGCTCACTTACTGAAGAACAACATCTTTAAGGGTATCGAGCTGATCGAGCACAACACCAGAGCCAATAACAACAGCCGAGAGCGGATCATCAACCAAAATAACGGGCAGTCCCGTCTGCTCAGAGATAAGCTTATCCAAGTTACGAAGCAGCGCACCTCCTCCGGTCATCGTAATACCACGCTCAACAATATCTGCTGAAAGCTCTGGAGGAGTCTTCTCAAGCGCCACACGAATGAGATCGACTATTTGATTGACTGGTTCAAGCAACGCATCACGCACTTCATCTTCAGACACCATAATTGACTTTGGCACACCTTGCACTAGATCGCGACCTCGCACTTCAACAGCAAGACGCTCTCCTGTTGGCATGACTGAGCCGACTGCAATTTTAATCTGCTCAGCAGTACGCTCACCGATAAGTACGTTATAGCGACGCTTCACAAAGTTCATGATGGCTTCATCCATTTTATCACCACCAACACGAAGCGACCGCGAAAACACAATACCCTTTAGTGATATCGTGGCAATCTCAGTCGTACCACCACCAATATCAAGAATCATACTACCGCATGCTTCAGTCACTGGTAGACCAGCACCGATTGCAGCAGCCATCGGTTCTTCAATAAGGTACACTTCGCGAGCACCTGCTGACTCAGCAGAATCACGTACTGCACGCTTTTCAACTTCCGTAATGCCGTGAGGAACACAAATAATCATGCGCGGACGAACCAACGTCTTACGGTTGTGCACTCGTTGAATGAGATGTCGAAGCATCTGTTCAGTAATTTCAAAATCAGCAATGACTCCTTCTTTGACAGGACGAATTGCATTAATTTTTTCCGGAGTTCGTCCAAGCATATTCTTTGCTTCAGAACCAACAGCAACCACTTTTCTTCGACCAGTCGATGCATCATTTTGCACTGCTACCACTGAAGGTTCGTTACAAACAATCCCATGTCCTTTTTGATAGATCAGCGTATTTGCTGTCCCAAGATCAATTGCGAGATCATTTGAAAATAAACTGTAAAATGCTCCTAACATGTGACTCCAAAATAAAGTAAAACTTGTGTTCGGCTTCCAACTGCTCTACGCAACTGCAGCTCCTATTTCTTGTTCTCCGCCCACTGGCTCGTCAGTCACTGGCGCACTCCAGGCTAACTCCTCAAGCTGCTCCTTAATCTCCTGGGGGTAGATAAAACCGGGGCGAGTAACAATAGCATACCCACTTAAAAATCCGACCTGATCTTCGAGGGTCATTTTACGGTCGACGAAAATTATTCTGTCGTCGAGGATACGGCAGCTCCCGGAGACCGCTTTCCACCCAAAACCTCGCTTGAGCTCCTCTTTTCGTATGGTGTAGCCGTTGAGCTTTAAGAGCTCAGTGAGTAAGCGAAGGATTTTTTCTAATGATTGCTTACGGTTATCTACCTTAGGACGAACAGCTGAAGTTGAGGACGCTTTTTTCACAGGAGACACTTTTACTATAGGTTACTACAAGCCATTTAAAGTACGGAGACTGAATCATAGCAGGATTTTAAAAGATTCCAACCGAATTCAAGCAGTTAGCAAAAAAAATATCCCCTGAAGCTTGAAAGAACGTGCAGGTAGACGTATACTGTACAGCTCTTCTTTTAGATTCTTCATTGAACTGAGTTTTTTATATGAGTGATGTTATTCCTACTGGCTCGCTAGAAGCCAAGCTCGCTAAAGTGCGTGCTGCCAATACTAAGTCTTCTGTTCCTTCGTTCCGCGCAGGTGACACCGTACGTGTGCACGTAAAAATTGTTGAGGGTACTCGTGAGCGTATCCAAGCATTTGAAGGCGTCGTTCTTAAAAGAAGAAATGGCGAGAACGCAAACGCAACCTTCACCGTTCGCAAAGTTTCTTACAACATCGGCGTTGAGCGTACCTTCTATCTTCACAGCCCACGCGTTGAAAAGATCGAAGTACTCACGCATGGTAAAGTTGCTCGTGCGAAACTCTTCTACCTTCGTCCGCTCCGTGGTAAGGCTACAAGAATTAAAACTCGCTTTATGGCTGCATCAACTGAAACCGAAGCAGTTGAAACAGTGGCTACAGAACAATAAGAGTTACGATACATTTTTTGGAGATAGAAATTGGATAACAACGAACAAAACGAAAAAACTGAACGTCGCCCCCGTAAAGATTATTTCCAGGGTGCAGCTGGCGGTGCAACTGCTCAAGTTGAGCGTCCACGTGGTGGA
>JBILLA010000217.1:0-3884 GCA_044376365.1 Bdellovibrionota bacterium
GTCGCTTCTTAGATCGCCCACCTATCTATGAGCGCCAGTCTCGTGTCGAAGCATTTTCCTGTAAAGCGTTGATAGAGATGGGGTGGTAACGAGTATCAAACAGATAGTGGATTGGCTCGCTTAAACTGACTTGATTCTAGGTGTTGTTATTTGCTTGCAACAGGGAACTCGGTTGCAAGGATTTTTTTTTGTTACTATGGGCTGTTCGTATGGTACTGGTATGAGAGAGCAAAGTTTCTGCAATTATAAATACGAATCTCTCTTGTTATGGTACAACACCGCTCCTATACGCCTCAATCAGCCCACCATATTCCACAAGCGCTATCTGATCTAGATCTATCTGAAAGAAGTCTTGCAAAACTTCTTTCACAGTCGTCACATGATGTCGCTATTTTACGGCGAGTTGTTACTGCCATTGAGCATACTGATGCTCTGTTTTTTGATGCGATTAAAGAAAATACTGCATGCACTCTACGTACAGAGCGGCACGCAGCATTTGGTGCTGGTCTTGGTTGCGTCCTTGGCTCTTTTGCTTTTCTGATGCAGCAAGAAGCGCACCTAGGACCAGTTGAAGTAAATGTTGGTATGTATGTCGGAGCAGCTGCTGGTGCGATTGGTTCGGCTGCACACCATCTTGTGAAAAATAAATATGATGAGCGCAGTTTCAACGATCATACTCACTTTGGGTTTGCGGTTGATTGCGGACTCTTGGGAGGTGGTGCTGCCGGGTATCTGTTCGGAGAAGCTTCTTCACATATTTTGAAGCACCCGTATGGTCCAGTCGCCTTGCCAGCAGCTTTAATTGCGGCAGGTTGGGGAATAGGTCACCTCACTGCACGCAGGAGGGCTCCATACGAGAGTCATCATGCGTTAGAGAGTCAAGCATTCGATACCCTGCTGAGGATAGTGGAGCAGGGGCAAAATATTCACAAAAACAACGCAGTGGAAAGCTGGCTTAGTTCTCAACTACCCACCTTGCAAACGACACTGCAGCAGTGTGACGAGCAGGTTCAGCTCTTGGAAGAACGGTTAGCGTATCGACGAGTTTCACCAATTATAGATTCTACTATTGCAGCAATGGAACAAAGCTATTGTATGCAGGATAGCTACTATCGCCGTGGAATTTATACATTTGCGAGCTCCCTTGTGGAAGACCTTCTCTGTCAGGATAATAGTGCTGTTCAGGATGGTATTACAAAAGCCTTGTGTGCGCCTTTGCAGGATTTAAAAGCAAAGGAGCGTGAGGTATACCACAGAGAGCTCAGCAAGCAGTTGCTTGTTCTTCTCAATGACTCAAGCTCGCACGCTGCTTGCTAAGTCAGCGAGAGGCGAGCCAAATCGCAGAAACGCTATGTCTAAATATGTATCATTGGTGATGATTAGTGTTGTTACTGCTCTCTGCAGCGGCTGTAGCACTGTGCAGTACGGCAGTATACGACGCTCTGACTGTGCAACGAAAGCCGAGTGTCATCGTATCGCTACTGCTGCATGTCCTCGAGGATACCGTGTCGAATCGCTGCAATTCGGTAACCGTGAAGAAGAGTTTAATACTGATGATACCTCTCCTGACGAGTTTTCAGGTCGTATTTTAGGTTCGCTCGTAGGTGCTGCTGCTACGGCAGTCTTCGATGATACGCCGTGGAACATTGAGTATTTATGCACCATTGATTAGTAAAGCTACTCTTGCTCTTGTTATCAGCTCCCAAAGACAATTTGAATATTTCCCTTTGTAGAGATAGGTCCAAGCATCTGTCCAAGTTGTGAACTTTTATTTCCAGCCGTGCCCGAACGTTGGTACTGGGTAATGAATGTGTAGCGTTTCTTTGCTGCATCTTTTGCAATCATAACAGGAATACTGATTCGCTCTTGATGCTTGCCTGAGGTCGTGATGCCATGAATGAGGTACTGCTCTTTGACGCGCTCTATTGATTGACTTTCAAATGATATCTCATCACTAGAAACAGCTTGCATCAGCGATGAGACAAAAAACATCTGCTCTATGGGAAGCCTCCCAAACGAGACATCGGAACCTTTTGAAGTGAGCACAACCTTGGCATTGGTGAGGTCATTGCCAGTATGCTGAAGGTACCCCGAAAATTTCTTAAGCGTCGCTGTGGTGTTGATAAGTGACGATTGAATATCCACTGTTATTTTCGATGCTCCGAGGTTGACTGGAAGCTGCTCCGCTCGAGCGTGGGTAGTGGGCTGGAGGGCTAGTATCGTAAGGCAGGCAGCAAGAAGAGCTTTTTTCATACCTCTAGTTATATCGCTTCTCGATGGATCCCCAACAGTGCTACAATAAGGTTATTCATGGGTTTTTCTGAGAAAATTCCACTTTTTGTTTTACCGTTTGCTATCTTTCCCGGTGAACTCATCGCTCTCCATGTCTATGAGCCTCGTTATAAAGCGCTCGTTGAACATGTGCTGTCGAAAGGATCCCAGGCAGGATCCTTTGGTATCACCCTGGTACAAGATGGAAAGCTAGAAGCAATTGGTTGCTCGGTCATGATTGAGCGAGTTCTTGAGCGCTATGATGATGGCAGGTTTGATATTCAAGTGCGTGGCATGATTCGCTACATTTTGCGCATGTATGACGGCGCCTCTGCTGATTTTCCTCAGGGAACCGTCGATTACTTTGAAGATTTAGAGCTCAAAGCCGATCATTCGCTCCGTGATAAAGCAGTGTCTCTGCATATCAAGCTTGTTGAACTTGCAAGTGAGCAGACCCATACACCAACATTTGGTGCAGATGATAGAGCATCATTCGCTCTTGCACACAGTGCCGGGTTTGATGCTCCGCAACGACAAAAATTTTTAGAGATGCGCTCTGAAAGAGAGCGACTCTCCTATCTTATAGAGCACTATCGACGCGTTATTCCAGTGATTCAAGATCGCCACGATATTAAAGAGCGTGTTACGCTTAATGGGCATATCCGAACTTTTAAAGAGCAAAAATTTTAAGCTGCTTCATTGATAAGCGTTCTTGAGCGAGGTGGAAGATTGCTCGTTCTTGTGAAGTATTGGTGGACTTCAGTGAGAGCTTCAAGCACTTCGTGCATACTTTGAAATCGCTGTTCTGGTTTTCGAGCTATTGCTTTCATGATGGTGCGTTCAAGGATTGGAGGCAACTCTGGGCGATAAAAGTGTGGCGAAATAGGATTTTCACTTGCTTTACGAGCGAGTGCATCAACAACCGATTGGTCTTCAAACGGAACATGACCGGTCAGGGCAAGATAGCTTAAGATCCCCCAGGCATAGATGTCGCTGCGATGGTCATAGATACCATCTTTAATGTATTCAGGGCTTACGAAATCAATCGTGCCAGTTATCTGCTCGCATACTGCTTTTCGCTTTCCAAGAAGGCGCTCAGCTATGCCAAAATCCGCAATTTTAATCTCTCCTGAGTCAGCAATAAGAATATTTTGAGGTTTGATATCACGGTGCACGACACCTGCTTGGTGGATATCTGAAAGCCCCTTGGCAACAGAGCTTAAAAGGGGAAGTGCCTCTATCATGGGCTGTTCAAACAAATCCAGGAGCAGTGATTCGATGCAGCCTCTGCCCATGTACTCCATCGAGTAGGCAAGGAAGCAATCATCCTGGAACCAATCGATAGCCTCTACCACATGCTTTGAACTGATTTTAGACAAGAGGTGAATCTCTCGCATGATAGAATCAGCAGCCAGGCGAGCCTTTGCGGAATTATTCGTGAGAGAATCAATACTGGTAATTTTAAGCGCAAGCGTTCTTCCCTTGGTTTCTCCCCAGGTGCTTAAGACCTTAAAAACCCCACAGGTGTCGCTGGCAGCTATGACAGAGATAAGGCTAAATCGCCCAAAGAGGTGTGTACCAGGTGGAATATGTTCGTAAAAATCCTTGTTCAC
>JBILLA010000055.1:0-12558 GCA_044376365.1 Bdellovibrionota bacterium
TCTATATTCTCAACTGAATTTGACTCCCAAAGATCCGTCATAACTGCTTTCCCAGTGACGGATTGGAATGTCAGTGGGGTTACGAATTTCTGAGCTGCCGCAGACATAATCACCCGTACGTCGTATCCACGAGATACAAGCAGTCGAGCGAATTCAACGGCTTTATATGCAGCTATAGATCCGGTGACTCCTAAGAGTACATTTCGTTTTTCACTTGTCGTCATAAAAATGGATTCCCCTTCTTTTCCGCACCGACTGTGGTATCAGGGCCATGCCCTGAGAGCACTTTTGTTTGGTCGGGTAATGTTAAGATCTTCTCTTTGATCATCCTAATTAAAAGATTGTGATCTCCCCCAGGCAGGTCTGTACGTCCAATAGACCCTGCAAAGAGTGTATCACCAGCAAAAAGGAGTCCGGAATCCCCCTGATAAAAGGCAATGTGGCCTGGTGCATGGCCTGGAGTAAAGAGAGCTTCAAAGGTAAGTCCGCCAAAGGATAGATGCTCACCTCCTATAATATAGTCAGTTGGCTCTGGACAGTTCTTCATGCTGCCAGGGGGGATCCCATAGCTTGCACAGATATCTTCTACGTGGGCACGGAAGAGCTTTTCGTCAGGGTGACCAAAGAGCTTTGTAGTGGGATATCGCGTCATAAGGTCATAAACACCGCCACAGTGGTCAAGGTGTGAATGGGTTAACCATATTTGGGTAAGCGTCAGTTCACGTTGCTCGAGGAAGTTGATAATAACATCCGCGTCACCAGCAGGATCGATCATCAGTGCCTCCTTCCCAGCGATTAAGATACGGGTATTTTGCTGGATTGGAGACAGGGTAAGAAGTTTTATTTCAATATCCACAGTGTCTATAAGAGTACCCTGTTCAGATAGATCTGTACAAATAATGCCTCTGAGTGGCTTTTTCTATCAGAATTGCCGCAGTGATGACATAAAACGGTAACAGGTTGCGGCGATTGATAGACCTCCAACGGTACGAGTGCTGCGTTTAATTGGCACGGTGTTAGAAGCATAGGTTACTCCCCCTGTGGTAAGCGTTACAGACAGAGAAGTGATGCTCGGCGAGGCAGTGGCAGGCAAAACGCCCTGCACGACATTGTTGCGAACTGTGGCAATGCCACAGAGTTGATTATTAAAGTAGATACGAAGAGCACCTGCTCCTTTGTTCGTGATCCGAACCGTGCCTCCAGGAAATAACGATGCACGTGGGGCAATAGTAACACCGAACAGTGGCGTAGCTGTTGCCGTCGCCATCGGAGTCGGCGTTCTTGTAGGTGTCGGCGTGACCGTTGGAGTGCGGGTGGCAGTTGCTGACGGTAGCGGTGTTGGTGTGCGAGTTGGGGTATTGGTAACCGTTGGTGTCGCTGTTCGTGTAGGAGTTACTGTCGGCGTTGGTGTATGAGTAAAGGTTGGTGTCACTGTTGGTGTTGGAGTAATCGTAGGAGTTGGTGTTGGTACTGAAGCTGCTGTGATTGCTCCCATTGCATCAAGCAAAACACCTCCTCCAGCTGTGTATCCTGATAAGTTTGGACGTACCGAAGCTCCAGTAAGGATAGCAGCTTTAATCTGCAATGATGTCAATGATGGTCGCGCTGCTTTCAGTAATGCTGCAACTCCTGTGACGTGCGGCGTTGCCATAGAGGTTCCACTCAGTAGTGCATACCCACCATTGTACCAGGTGCTGCGAATACTACTGCCAGGGGCAGCAATGTGAACAATTGAAGTACTGTAGTTCGAGAAGCTTGAAATAGTTCCACTTGAAGTTGTCGACGCGACTGTAATCATATTGGCGGTATTGTAGAATGCTGGATAGCTTCCACCTGAGGAAATATCAATATTGCTGTTACCAGCAGCACCGATAAAAAGAATGCCAGCTGTTTGAGCACGAAGAATTGCTTGGCTGAGTGCAACGCTTGCACCACCGCCTCCCCAGGAATTGTTTGATGCAATAATATTAATGCCTCGAATTGTTTTTAGATCAGTAAGATAATCAAGGCACTGAATAGCATCTGCTGTTGAACCACCCCCACTCGCACTCAGGAATTTACAAGCGATCATTTTCACTGACCAATTGACTCCAACAACACCAAGGGAATTATTGCCAGCTGCACCAATTGTTCCTGCTACGTGTGTCCCGTGTCCGTTATCGTCAAGTGGTACCCCTGTATTCGTAATGGCATTCAAACCGTATATATCATCAATGATGCCGTTACCGTCATCATCTATACTGTTGCCAGCAATTTCATTAGGGTTTACCCACATGTTTTGAACCAAATCTGAGTGCGTGTACATGACCCCTGTATCAATGATGCCAACTACTACCGAGGAACTTCCTGTAGAAACTTGCCATGCTTCTGGCATATTAATATCAGTATCGGCATTGTTATTGAGTGGCCATTGGAACCCAAAGAGTGGATCATTTGGCTGTGCATCCATGGTCACTTCATAGTCATTTGAACAGGACAAAAACTTTCGTTTTAAAAGCAGCCGCTTAATCACGGGGTCATTGCATGGACTTGCTTTTTTTGAATAGCTTCGAGGGTGTGGACGCTTGCTTGAACGAGCAGGTGCGATTCGTGCAGCAAATGAGGATAGCCGCTTCATTTCATATGCATGATCACCAAGGGCATGGTAGAGAGTTAATAATTGACGACGACCTGCAGAAGTATTTGCACTCACAACAGCTCGTTCAAAGGCTCTGCTTGGTGACAAAGCTCTCGGGTTCGCAGAAGCCTGCGCTGCCTGCAAGAGTAAGAAAAGAGTCAATACGACTGTATGGAGACACCTCGCGTGTCGTCCGTAATCCATACGAGGGTATTCGACCACAAATAATAAAACTATAAGGTTTTGGCGCTAACGAGCGGCTCGCTCTTCACGAAGCATATCTGCAATCTCTTTGAGGCTAAGCAGAGTGGGCTTTCGCTTATAGCCGCGACTATTTTGCTCATCTTTCTTGGCAAGTGTCGCATCAAGAGTCAGATCTTTGCACAGTGACAGGACTAATCGATGTCCTCGCTTTTCCCAATCATTGTCTTCGAGCTGCTCTGTCAAAAGAACTGAGGCTTCATCGTATCGCTTTTGTCGAATACAGACGCCAATCGTTTGGACGGCTTCGAGAGCCCCATCCCGGATACCCCGAAGCTTAATGAGTTTCTCAAAAACACCCTGCGGGGATTCATGCCATATCTCTTCGATGTACTGCTCGAGGATGCCTACTTTACTTGCGAGCAGCGTGGCTCGAATTTGGAACCCGTGGAAATCTCCGTGTATCTTTGCATGCTCACTAGCGTGATATCGTTTTACGTACTGACCAATGAGTGATAAGCATAATACTGCAGCGATTCCGAGTAGTATATCAGTCATAAGCATATTCCAAATGTAATCCAAAAATTCATCGGAACAATCTACGGCTCGCTCAAGGAATGGAGCCATTTTTTTTAAAAAGTAACAATTATTTTTCTAAGAAAAATGCTTAGAGGGTAGCTATACTAACCATTGGTAGCCAACGCCACGAACCGAGCGCAGCTTACCTTCTCCAAAGGTGCCAAGCGCTGTTCGGATTCGTACGATACTGTTATCAACTGTTCGGCTTGTCTGAGCATCACTATGGAATACCCGTTCGAGGATATCCTGACGGGATACGGTTCGAGGAGAAACTTCAATAAGAAAGGATAGGAGTTCAAAGTCTCGTTGAGTCAACTCGGCAGTGCGGCCATCAGGAAGCACAACAGAGTAACTCTCTGCATGAAGCACCATACCTGATGATCGCTTTGTTTTTTGCTCTAGGCGACCCTCAAAAACTTTTGCGATTCGTAAGAGAAGCTCTTTGAGATGAAATGGTTTCGGAATGTAGTCATCACACCCGATTTCAAAACCTTCTAAACGGTATTCAGCAGAGTTCATCGCTGTAAGAAAAATAATCGGCGTATGGCTTGTAAGCTTAATTTCACGGGCAACGTTAAATCCTGATCCATCGGGAAGCCCTATATCGAGCAGGTGTAGGTCGAAGGTACGAGACGAAAGTGCCATCAAGGCATCTTTTACAGTCCTTACCCAAGTAATATCGTACGGTTCTTCAGAGAGACGCTCCACCAGCGTTGAACCGAGTGACTCATCATCCTCAACAAGTAGAATGGTATGCTTTGTCGCTGCTAGTGACATGGCACTTCAACCACCACAAGAAAACCATCGTGTACAGATGGAAACGAGACTCGTCCGTTTAAACGCTCGATAAGATTCTTCACGAGATAGAGTCCAATACCCGAACCAGAGCCCTGATAGTGCCGCTCAAATAACAGCGAGAGTTTATTTCGATCACCTGAGAATCCAATGCCGTTATCTTGAAAAGTGATCTTTGTTGAGGCTGGACTGTTATGCGCTTCAATGGTGACCTGTGATGCTTTGCCGTGCACGAGTGCATTTTGAAATACGTTCGAAAGAACAGTATGGAGTATTCTTTTATCTATTGTGAACGAAGCATCCTGAAGCACTTGTACGGTCAGTGCGGGAAAGTGTGAAGCAACGGCAGATACTTCTTTCTTGAGAGAGAGCGTTTCAGGAATTGGTGCTCGCGTTGATTCATCAGCAAGAAAAAGAGAATTCTCAACCTGCAGCGCAAGGCGATCGATATCGAAATAGACTTTCTTGAATGAATCAGAGAGCGTTTCAACGGGAACGCCACGGTCAATTTTTTCTTCAAGTACTTCAAGCTTTAATCGAGCACCAGCAAGGGGTGTTTTAATCTCATGAGTGAAAGCTGCAAAGAACTCCTTCAATGTACGACGTTTTTTGATCTCTCGTTGCAACAAAAACAGCAGCGCTGCGCCAGCACCCACAAGGCTTAAAATCATCACAAGCCCTTCCCAGAAAAGCATGCGCTGAAAAGATAAAACATTGAGTGCTTCATTCGATTGGATAGACCCAAGACGCTCAAGCTGGGAGATGCCAAAATAGATCCACCACGTCACAAGCGTTACGGTGAACAGCGTCCACGCAATAATCAGTATCGTGCCGAGGTGTTTTCGCATCAATCATTATCCCTTAGGAAGAATCTTTTCCTGATGCTTCATGTACGGGCGCAGCACCGTAGGAATCGTCACTGAACCATCTTCGTTTTGGTTGCACTCAAGCAGTGGAATCAAAATACGAGGAGATGCAACCAGAGTATTGTTCAGTGTGTGACAGTAGAGGTTATTCCCCTGACTATCTTTATAACGAATCTTTAATCGTCGCGATTGGAAGTCAAAGAACGTTGAGCATGAATGCGTCTCGCCGTAGCTTTTACGAGATGGCATCCAGGTCTCAATGTCATTCTTATAGACTTGACCGAGTCCCATATCGCCAGTGCAGACATCAACAACGCGGTATGGAAGCTCAAGCGCTTGCAGCAGTTTTTCAGCATTACCAAGAAGCTCTGCGTGAAGCTTGGCACTCTCTTGCTCATCGTTTCGACAGAAGACAACCTGTTCTACCTTATAAAACTGGTGGATACGATAAATACCTGCTGTATCTTTTCCGTAGGTACCTGCTTCTCGACGATAGCACGGTGAATATCCTGCATACCTCAGTGGTAACTGATCTTCTTTAAGCAACTCATCAGTATGGTAAGAACATACTGGAACTTCTGCAGTTCCAATAAGATAAAAATCAGGGTCGCGATCATCAAGGTGATACGCTTGTTCTTCACCGCCAGGGAAATAGCTTGTGCCTTGCATAGCGTCATAACGAACAATATGTGGCGGCTCCATCAAGGTGTACCCACGGTCGTGCAGCATATCGAGTGCGAAATCAAGCACTGCTCGTTGCAGTCGCGCACCATCTCCTTTGAGAAAGTAGTTACGGGCGCCAGCAACTTTAACACCACGCTCAATATCAAGGATATCGAGTGACTTACCAAGCTCTACATGATCTTTTGCTTGGAAAGAGAACTCACGTGGGGTTCCCCAGGTTCGAAGCTCAACGTTCTCACTATCGTCTTTACCGAGAGGCACTTTGGCTGAAGGAATCGATGGTGCCCGAAGCAGCATCGCTTCAAGTGCCTGCTCTTTTTCACGAACGGCAAGCTCAAGCTCTTTTACACGGGCAGCAAGATCTTTCATCTCGGCCAGCTTGAGGTTTTTCTCATCTCCCTTCAGGGTTGGAATAAGTTTGCTCACTGCATTTTGTTCAGCACGAGCGGTTTCAAATGATTTTTTTGCCTCACGGTACACATCATCAACACGCAACAATTCGTCGATGTCGAGCGATACTCTTTTATCGAGGCAGGCTTTTTTATAGGCGTCTGGGCGCTTACGGATATCGTTTGGATCAATCATGAGATAGAGTATAATTTCTAGCCAAACTTTTAGCTATAAGAGGACTGATATACCCTCCCCTAATTGGAACTGTACGTGATGGAGCTCCCTGAGGTCGAAGAACAGATAGTACGCTGCAACGTTGAGCGGGTCACCTTCCATAACCCTGAAAATGGGTGGACGGTGCTGCAAGTGGCGGTCATTGACCGCAGGAAAAAGCTCACGGTGGTTGGCACCATGAGCAACCCACGTCCTGGAGTCGAGGTGGTGGTACGAGGCAAAACAGTTTCTCACCCAAAATTTGGAGAGCAGCTTCAAGCGCTTTCCATTACCGAGACGGTACCCTCCACGGCAGAGGGTATTAAGAAGTACCTCTCAAGTGGTCTCGTCAAAGGTGTTGGAGAGAAAACGGCAGAGCGCATCGTCGAAGCATTTGGTGAAGACGCACTCGATATTATTCATAACCAACCCGAAAAGTTGTCAAACCTGCCTGGTATTAGTAAAAACAAAGCGCAAGAGATTGCTGCAATCGTCGCCAATCAAACCGACATGGGGTCTATTTTGCAGTTCTTGGTAGAGCATAATGTCTCAACAAATCTCGCAACGCGTATTTATCAAAAGTATAAAAATCGAAGTCTCGAAATCTTGACCAAAGACCCCTACAGTCTTGTGCGTCAAATGAAAGGGATCGGCTTTAAGACTGCCGATCGCATTGCACTGGAGTTAGGGCTCGCACTTGATTCTCCCGTGCGACTTGCTGCTGGTGTGTACTATGCGATTGAACGAGCTTCAGATGATGGTCACTGCTACCTCACAAAACGAGATCTGATACTCAATGCTCGGCAGCTTCTTACGATTGATAGCGAAGTTTCTTTAGAAGATGCGATCCATGCCCTCATTCAGGAAAAATCAGTTATCGAAGACAATGATCGCTACTATATGAAGCCACTCTATCTGGCTGAAACATTTGTTGCTGATTTTATTGCTGAACGTACAATTCCACGAGACACCCCTCTGCTTGACGAACTCGCTGTTACGGAAGCACTCGAGCAAGCAGCAAACGATCTTGGGATTTCGTTTTCAGCAGAGCAGCGCGAAGCTGTGCGTCTGGCTAATACACATCGACTGCTTTTGGTTACTGGTGGACCAGGATGTGGAAAGACCACAGTGATTCGTGCCCTCACTCGCTTCTTCCAAATTTCGAAACAGATCCTTGTATTGGCTGCTCCGACAGGTAAAGCAGCGCAGCGCATGAGTCAAGTGTGTGATTTCCCAGCGGGCACTGTTCATCGATTATTAAAATATGATCCATCTAGTGGTGATTTCCTTCATGGCATGCACGATCCTTTGATTGCAGATGCTGTAATCATTGATGAAGCGTCGATGCTGGATCTTGAGCTTGCAAAAGACCTCTTTAGCGCAATACCACGTAATGCAACCCTTATACTTGTTGGAGACAAAGACCAGCTTCCCTCTGTTGGCCCTGGGCGTGTTTTTGCAGAGCTTTTAAGTACTCAAGAAGTCAAGAGTATTGTCCTCACCCGCCTGTATCGACAGCAAGAAGGCTCCTCAATTACCGAAGTCGCTCACCAGATTCTTGCAGGTACAGTGCCACAGATACAGGAGCCTGATGGATCTCGTAAATGTGATAGCTATTTCATTCCAAGAAAAGATCAAAGTGAAGCCCAATCACTGATTGTGAAACTTTTTACTGAACAGCTGCCTCAAAAATTTGGCTTTACAACAGCTGACATTACCGTACTAACTCCTGCGAATCGTGGAGACTTAGGAACGACAAGTCTTAATAAAGCAATTCAACAGGCACTCAATCCATTTGTTGATAATGAATCAGAGCTTATAAACGGCGATGTAACGTTTCGCATTGGTGACCGCGTCTGCCAGCGGGTCAATAATTACAATATCGATCAGTATGGCGTGTATAATGGTGACACAGGAACCGTGTATGCAGTCTCGCCACGAGAAAAAACTCTGACTGTTGAACTTTGGGATGGAAGGCTTATTACATATAAACACACTGAGCTGCACCAGCTCTCATTAGCCTATGCGATTACGGTGCATCGTTCTCAAGGTGCTGAAATGCCCTGCGTTATCTTAGCTATTCATGAGTCGCAATTTACTCTTCTCGAACGTCAGCTGCTGTATACTGCAGTGACCCGTGCTAAAAAGCTCCTTGTTATTGTTGGCTCAAAGCAAGCACTTATGATTGGCTCAAAACGTGCGACAGCAGCAAAACGCTTTACCGCGCTCAAAGAGCGGATTGTGAAGCGGTAGCTTGTGAGCTTGCTGTACGTAACAGTGGAGGCATTTTATCACTCACTGACAGTGCGTAGCCTCGAATATCAAGGAACATAATCTGTTTATAGGCTGCTATCGTCGCGTGAAGAGATTCAGCGTACGTTTTGTAGATATCTTCGTAGGTGTATCCAACAGCAGCGAGGAACTGCATCGTGAGTCTCGCTTCCCCACGAGAACGCTCAGCAAGATAAAGTTGAGATAACTGCCCTCGATGATCTTTCTCAAGAAGCTCGTTGAGACGTTGAAGTTTCAATGCACAAAACACTGGAAACTCATCATGGTTGATCGCGGCGATTACTTGGATTGGTTCGGACATAAGTTTCGTCCACCGATCTTGAAAGAAGAATCCTTTATTAAGAATAGTACGTTCGAAGGATTGAGATTGTTCACGAAGACCATTTGTCATCGATTGTTTCATCAATGCAAGGCGATCAACAAGCTGCGCTTCTTGTGGCAACTGTTCGCAGAGCTGTTGCATGAGCATATAGTATCGTAGCCACGCGACGTCGAGTTTTTCATAGTGCTCGAGTGAGGCAGCAAATAGCGTGGCAATTTTATGCGGACTATCTGTATGGAGTATGTCGGAGCATATAAGATGTATATCCTGATTTTGTGAAGTGGCAAGCACTTTATGGAGCTTTTCAACATAAGACTCAGGCAGTAACGCAATCACTTCAGATGGGACCGCTTTTGTCAGCATTACTGAGCTTAAGAATTGTTGTACCTGGGATTTGCTCATGTGCGATCGCCGAGCAAGATCGGCAGCGGAACGTATGCCCTGTGGCTTGTCTTGCTGATCGAGCAGGTAGCGTAAAGCACTTAAATGATAACTATGCTCGATAGGCCCTTGACCACCCTGTTCTTTGTTTTGCAGCTTCTCGAGCAGATTCTTTAAGCGGGCAAAGTATTTCTCTTCACGCAGCGGTGCCTGAGGCGACGGTGCGTTTACAAGATGCAATGGGTGCTCTGCAGTATTATTCAGAGAGACCAGCAAAGATTTAGCAATTGTTTTGTCATGGCATGAAGGGCTTAGCAAGTGCTGTAGTTGAAAGTAATCTACGTTTAGTTGCGATGCGAGTGATCGTATGTGTACTTCTGAAGTATTGTCGGTATGTTGCAACATAAGCTGACAGGCTTTTTCGTGTACCGCACTCAGTGCACTCGAACGAAGATCGTCAGTACACTCTGCTTTAATGAGTTCGATCCGTTGTATAAGTGCTGCACCCTTTAATCTTGGTGCTTGGCGTGGGCGTTTTTTTGTAACAAAGATACCAGCGTTATGCTTGAGTTCTGTCCCTGACAGACGCTCGATTGCTGCAGCCATGTGGTGCGTGATCGGATAACGGGTGTGGAGCAATTTACAGACCATCGAATGACTAATCTGCGCATCATACGGTTGTCCTGCATTCATGTGCTCGGTGAATTGAGACAGTGTCCAACGTGGATGAGTAACGAGGATATTCCCGAGCAATCCTAATACTTCACTACGTGTCACAAGCTGGTTATAGACTTTAGGTTTCTTTTGCTTCAACACAGACCCTTCAACGCGAAGTGCAAAATCATTGAGCTTTTTGGCAAAATGCACTTGAGCTGACAATGTGTGCTGAGCAGAAAATTGAATACCTCTATAAAGATCGTCCATGGGAATATCAAGGAATATGTGCAGAGGAAGTTTCTCTGCCATCATGGAGGTCAATGGCTTGCGTGCTCCAATCTTAAGAAAAGAGTTCGCAAGGTACCGTGACCGTATTCCAAAAAGCTTCTCCATGCCAAGCGTCGAATCAATCTCTGGATGCTGCGCTAGATAGTCAAGTACAATGGATCGCACCAACAGCTTCGAACGCTGCGTGTGTTGTTGATCGGCGGTTTCATTGCGAACTTCATCGAGTAAAATACTTAAACGCTCTTTGAGTGCCTCCCCCCACAGCGCAGATTTCGCTATTCCGAATGATATGCCCTGTTGCAGTTCAAGTTTTGAAAAATTCTCAAAGATGCTCTCTGGCAAGCTCTTTAACATATTTTGCGTTACTGCTTTCAAAGAACCCTGTGCTAAGAAATCGCGAGCAAAATTATACGTGTGCTCTCGACATGTAGCTGCAAGATCAGCGCTCGTATGTACTTGACCTGCTTCAATCAGAGAAGCGAAATATTGAAGTACTGTCGCCCGTATCGCAATGCAAGCACGTTCCTTAGGTGATAACGCAGCGTCTCGTGCATCGCGCGCTTCTTTACACAAGATATCAACTCGTGCTTTTAATGCTTCTCCTTCAAAAAGAGCTGGAGGTTTAAATGTACTGGAAGGGCTCCTTTTCGTTTCAAATTTTTGCATGAGGAAATCGTACTATGAGCAGTATTCTTCGAACATCAAGCACACGAGTGCGTGATAGCTTCGGCCTTGAATTTTATAGATTTTGCTCCCTGTTGGCTACGTCAAAGCGTTAAAAAAGATCACCAATTTTTGCTGCTAAGATCTGATCAGAAAAAGGCTTCAAGAGGTAGTCCATTTTTTGACCAAGGTGCAACGTCAGACAAAGCGATTGAGGTTCAAGATCGGAAGTTATAAAAAGTATTGGGATATCTTGTTGTTGTTTTTTGAGAACATCCATGAGCGAGAATCCAAGACCATCTTTGAGGTGAATATCAGCAATGATGAGGACAAGCTTTTCCTCTTCAAGCACATCGCGTGCTTCTTGAAGAGAACTTGCTTCAAGCACGTCATCAAATCCAAGACGATGAAGAAAGCGTGTAACAATTTTTCGTGCGCTTGGCAGATCATCTAAAACCAAAAGCGTTTTTTGACGCACTAAATCTGGAATTTCTTTCCTCATAGAGATTTCTTCGTTCAGGCCTTACTCTTATTTTAAAGCTTTTCTTACAAGGCAGTGAAATACAAAGGCAGCAACCTGTTCCGTATTTTTAATCGTGGATCTCCTGAGTCACTGTACGTATTTTTCTTATTATAAAGATTTTTGTCTTTTGATACTTAAGGTCTTAACACCTCAGGTCGAAGAATTTCGGGTATGTATTACGTCAAGAAGATTAGTTCAATAACGACAGAGACGAAGCTCTTTTTATCTTCGTATCTTATTATCATTATTGCACTTGTTTTCTTGCGTGGAGAGGCACTCTATGATCAATTATCCCAACCAGAAGAACCCAGTAAAAAAGAAGTTGTAAAACGTATTAGTCCACCACCAAGTGCCAAATTACGGTATGCAAGTATAGTCGGCGGGGGTGCTAGCAGCGTTGAATCTTCCAATACATGGAATTGCAGCGCAGGCTCCTGCACCGGTGGTGATGGCGTCTCGTATAGCTGTGGCTTGGTCAAATGTGGCACAGATGTTTCACGATGTGGATGCACTTGTCTCGAGGTTGGGGGAACCCCCTATCCTAAAGGTTTTTGTGGCAAAAACAGCCCATACCTGGATAAGCAATCTGACCCAAATACCTATCGCGACTGGAGATTTGACCCATTCGGTTAAGGCGTGACTAGAATAAGATTGTCCTAGGTCTTATGTGTTCCTCGTGATTTCAGGTAGTTAGCTTGGCCAACCTCACGTTTATTTTTATTGTGAGAAAGTTTTTTGAATCAAAACAAAGCTCTATTAAGATATGTGACAGTATGGATAAGAAAATTGGTCGTTTTTCCCAAAATGTAATGAGTCTTAAACTCCTCATTGATACCCTCTTTGACGATGTTGGGGGCTCTCAGGTGACGGAACTGCTTGATGCACTCTCTACTCTCGCTGAATCAGAGCGAACCGTAGCACTTCGCCTGATGACCAAAGTTTGCGCTCGTCTTGCAGCGACTGAGAATCGAGGCTTTACCCGTAGCGAAGAGAAAATGAAAGAGCTTGAAGATCATCTTGTTGATGAGATCGTTCGAGAGCTTCATGCGAATCCATCCAAACTCTCATTAGTACACGGTGGCAAAGA
>JBILLA010000218.1:0-3860 GCA_044376365.1 Bdellovibrionota bacterium
AGCACAAGTTCGCTGAGCCTCTGTTTTTTCACCCAGGTTTCACAGGGGCTTTGGAAAAATGTAATACGATCATGGAACGTCAGCTCTTTTGCTTTTTGCTGTCCTGCTTTCACCAACTGAGCATCAATTTCAACTGCCTGTACAGCATATCCACGAGCAGCAAGTTCAAAGGTGAAATTACCACTGCCAGCATAGAGCTCTGTTGCTGTCGTCACATCGAGCCCCTCGATTGCTGTCGTTACAACTTGATGTAAACGATCATTGCCTCGACGATTCACCTGCGTGAAATGTCCTTGGTCAGTTGTACTTGGGATTAAGCCATGTCCTGAAAGAAAAAATGTTTGCTGCTTTGTCTTGATATAGATGTCTGCTTTAAGCTTTCTTTGAAACTGTTCAAGGTCACGTTGTAGCTCGCGGGGATGTGTTCGATCTCGAACAAAGAATACGAGCGAGAGCTTTTTATCAAGAGATGCTTCAATAGTTTTGACTCGGTCACATACTTTTTTAGCAAAATTCTGTAGCGCTGGCATGGTCTCTGCAAGTTCAGCCTCCACGATGAGGCACGTACGCACTGGCACAACTGCACGGGTGCCTGCTGCATGAAAACCAAGCAGCCCATCATGCGAGAGGTGGAATGTCGCACGACGTCGATATCCATATTCAGGAAGTCCTGCGGACGCATCAACAACTTTAACGTCACGTAATTTAGTTTGACGGCTTATGTACGATCGGATCATGTCAAGCTTCACTTCGCGCTCAAGATCAATCGGCATATGTTGCAGCTGACAGCCGCCACACATCATAAATGCCTCACACGGTGCTGCAACGCGCTTTGGATGGGGCTCAACAAGCTGCGCAATTTTACCCTCCTGAAGAGAGCTTTTTTGAGAGGTAATCGCTACCTCAGCAGTTTCACCAGGAATAAGGAATGGCACAAAGACCTTCTTCTTATCGTCAGGGTCAAGGTTTGAGCAGACAATGCTGCCACCGATAGCGAGTGATTCTCCAAGGACTTTCATTACGCTATACTATAGCCCGTTAGGAAAATTTAGGCACATGAGCAAAGCTTTTACCAAAGAAGACGACTACCTTGAGGACGATCAAGACTTTGATGAGGATAAGGTTGTTTCGCCTGCGCTCCAGGGGAAAAACTATATTACTCCTGCAGGTCTTGAGCAGCTCAAATCCCGTTATAAGCAGCTCAAATACGGCGAACGTCCAGAGGTCGTCAAGACTGTCTCGTGGGCAGCAGAGAATGGCGATCGTTCAGAGAACGCAGACTATCAATACGGCAAACGCCGCTTACGTGCTATCGACCGCGAGCTGGGCTTCCTCGGGCGAAGGATTCGTTCTGCAGAAGTTATCGATCCAGCGAAAGTATTAAAAACTGATGTCGTAAGTTTTGGAGCTACGGTCACTATCTGCAATGAAGATGACGAACAGAAAACGTACCAGATTGTTGGTGCAGATGAAGTTGATATTAGTCAGGGCAAAATCAGTTGGCAGAGTCCCCTTGCAGCAGCACTCATGAATGCAAAAGAAGGTGATTATGTTCAGTTTCGTTCGCCAAAGGGACTCCAAGAGATCGAAGTGATACGTATCACATTTAAGTAGCACTTGATGCTTCAGGCTCAATGCTACTTTCTTGTGAACAGCTTTCACACCGCTCAAAAAAAGGAAATTTCTTCTTACGTCGAACAATCGTTAATGCTTTGTGACAATATGGGCAAACGCCTTCACCACCAGCAATACACTCAACTTGCTTACACGAAGACACAATCAGCATCACTGTCATCAACAAACCTAAGGGCACCAATACAAGATGCAAGAGTGGTACAGCTAGACACAGCAAAGTAACCAACAAACCAACAAGTCCCATGCCGCAAGCCTTCACAAGCCTCGACCCAACCGAAAGCTGCTCAATCATAACCTTCCCAGCCGTCGATGTTTCCCCGGGCGCACTGAGCGATACTGCAATTTCTGTTTTTAGTTCCTGCATAGGTACGTTTCTATCATAGCTATCTGGGCCACTCTAGCTACAAAGATAAGTGCATGAAATGGCAGTCATTCTTTTTTGTTTCTTAGCGTTCAAAACTATGTAAACTAGACCCGTTATTTTCTGAAGTAGAGTTTTCCTATGATATCAGCAATTGGTCTTGACTTTGGTGGAAGCAATGCACGATTCGTTGCACTCGACGAAGAGGGCCATCGCCAGCTTGAAGGATCCCTGCCAGGAAGAGCTAATTTTCAGACGCTTGGTCAAGAAGGTATAAGAAAGAAACTCTTAGAGATCTTCAATGAGTTTCCACAGATCCCATTTGATACCATCTCTTTTGTTATGGCGGCTGTTGCTGGTGCTGAATCAACGCAAGATAACGCAGCCGTGGAACGCGGCCTTCGCGCATGTTTTCCTCACAATAGACAACCACAAATTATCGCTACCAATGATACAGACATCGGGTTTAATGTCCTTGATCCTTCAAAGCTGCGACTCGTGTCGGTCTGTGGCACGGGCTTTAATTTAAAACTTATCGAGCCAAACAGTAATCTTATCCATCAAGTCGGAGGCTCAGGGCCACTGTTAAGTGATGATTTTGGCGGTGGTTTTGGTATTGGGCGTCGTGGACTCTCACTCGTGCATGAAGAGTTGCAACAACGAAAAAATAGCAAACAAGCTGGTGTTGACCTTAAACCTTGTTCTTTCCTACTAGATGCTGCTGTTGATCAAAAATTTGTATCTGAGGACATTCGAAGTACCTACGGACTTATATATCCAAAAGATACACCCCCTCCATACGAAAAAATTGCGGGCTTCGCCCGTTCAGTTCTTCAAGCTGCTTCATATGGAGACACAAAAGCCCAACGTATACTATATCAGACTGGTGTATACATCGGGGATACCTGTAAAAATCTGATAGAAGACAATACGAATCTTCGTGAGGGCAACATGGCACTCCTTGGAGGTATTATCAACAGTGAAGAGGGTAAACGTTTTATCGTTCCTATACTCGAAAAGTCTTTTAAAAACTCGGATAATCAGATAACCCTCCACCATCATGGCGATCCTGCAATACTACTTGAAACATCAGTGCGGTCGCAGATGGGGCTTTATTAAAGTGTCATCCCCTTCCAGGGATCGTCACTTTTCTTTTCGTAACTTGTTTTATGGTGCGTCGAACGCCCTGAAATCATGGAAGCAAAAATACGATGTTCAATATAGCAAGCTTCATCATACGCTCGGCGGGCTTGTGGATCGATAAGGGTGCTAAAGGCCTCTCCTAATAAAACGTTCGCCTGTTCACAGCGGTCTTGCTCTTGGCCAGTATGACGAGTTGGATCGATTATTTTAGCTATACCATCATACGCTTTTTGAATAGCAGTGCTATCAGCACCGCGAGTCAATCCCAGACGTTGATAAAAATTACTCTGGGGGGTAAGAGAAAATAGACAACTTTGCAGCGAATTATGTTGCAGCATAAATTCCTAAACAACGAGAAAATATGGATAAGACTGTTCATCATGGTAAAGTATTAAGACCCGTAGTCAAGCGAGCGTTACCAGCCTAACTTGCGCACCGATCGTTTCGGCTTTACCACATCAGCTTTCATCGCAGTGCAAAGGCAATTCTTGCCCTGATGCTGTTGCAATAGTTGGAAATTGACACATCCCTTACAACCCTCCCAGAACGCAGGATCAGTGGTAATCTCAGAGAAAGTCACTGCTCGGTATCCAAGCTCACCGTTGAGCTTCATCACAGGTGCGCTTGTAGTAATTGATATTGGATTGGCCTTAGGGAAAAGCATCGTACCAAGACGAAATGCTTCTATTTTAAGCTTACGAGAGATACCTAGGCCTCGAAA
>JBILLA010000056.1:0-12542 GCA_044376365.1 Bdellovibrionota bacterium
ATGGAAAAGTGCTCGTTAAGAATCGACCATCATTCAATATTGAGTTTATTAAAGAAGATGCCCCTAATCCTGATGAGACGCTGCAAAAACTAGCAGCGTTAATCGGAGAGCCTGTTGAAGCATTAAGACAGAGAGTGAAGGGTAGTAAAAAGCGTCGTCGTTTTGAGCCAAAAGTGCTTTTGAAGGACGTTTCCCGTGATCTGCTCGCAAAGGTTTCTGCCAAGCGCTATGAATTACCAGGAGTGATTATCAATGTTGTGCCTGCTCGAGAATATATGTATGGGCAGCTTGGCGCGCATGCACTTGGGTATATTCGTGAGATCTCTTCTTCGCAGTTAGAGCGACAAGAGTACGCGGGCTATGCGCAGGGAGACATTGTTGGACAATTCGGGCTTGAAAAGAAGTGGGAGCGCTACTTGCAAGGAAAGCGTGGATTGCAGGCTGTGATTGTTGATGCAACTGGTAATCGTATCGGGGAAGCGTCATTCGATAAAGAAACTGCAGGACATTCCCTCACCACGACGCTTGATTTTGATGTGCAGCTTGCGGCTGAACAGGCATTGGGTGATCGGAAGGGGTCTGTCGTTGCGATGGATCCAAATACTGGTGAAGTCTTAGCTCTTGTTTCTCATCCTGCTTTTGATCCGAATATGTTTACCAAAGAGCTCTCTGAGGAAGACTGGAAAGATCTGACGACTGGTAAAGAAAAAAAATTGTCTAACAGAGCGACGCAAGGAACGTTTCCGCCCGGTTCGGTTTTTAAAGTTTTTATGGCAGCAGCAGGTTTATCCGAAAGCCTTGCTACCCCTCAAACCAGTGTGAATTGTCCAGGTTATTTTAATTTTGTTGGCAGGAATTTTAAGTGTCACAAACATTCTGGTCACGGTGCCGTCAATCTTTATGATGCCCTTGTTCTTTCATGTGATGTCTATTTTTATATTCTTGGTAATAAGCTTGGCGTCGATCGTATTCATCAGTATGCGTCGTATTTTGGACTTGGTCAGCGTACAGGTATTGATATTGGTGATGAAGCGATAGGTATTATTCCATCAACCGCATGGAAAAAAAGTTACTATAAAACTCCTGAAATGCAGAAGTGGTATGCTGGTGAGACTCTTTCAGTTGTCATTGGTCAGGGAGCGACAACCACAACGCCCCTTCAGTTAACTCGTGGTATTGCTGCTGTGGTCAACGGTGGTAAGGTGCTTCGACCGTACTTAGAGAAACGGCTTGCATCTTTAGATGGTTCTTTCCTTGATGATAATTTTCATCCTGAGGTTCAGCACATAGCTGATGTTGATAAAAAAGTGCTTGATACTGTTCGCCAAGGCATGGTCGGAGTCGTCAATGATCCTCGTGGTACAGGTAAAAAAGCAAGCCTTATGAAAGAGTTTGGTATATCAGTTGGTGGCAAGACGGGAACTGCTCAAGTAGCGTCACTAGAGTATCATAAAACTGGTACCGATCTTGATCACCATGCTTGGTTCTCTGGGTATGCGCCTGCAGAAAATCCTCAGATTGTGGTAACTGCACTTGTTGAGAATGGTGGTGGCGGTGGTGCAGCTGCAGCACCTGTGGTGAAAGCAACGATGGAAGCATTTTTTGCAAAACGGATGGCCCGTCTTGATGTACCTGCAGAGACTGGAGCTCAAAAAAACACAGCCTCGATCCGTGGTGCCGTAGGGACGAGTGCGGATATCGATGTCCCTGAGCCTGATACACCTGCATCGACAGACGCTGAAGAGGAGCATAGTCATGCAGATTGATCGAAGACTTCTTTCTTATTTTGATTGGTGGCTACTTGGTATCGCTGCCATGATTCCATTGACAGGTCTCATTGTCCTGTACAGTGCTGGGTATGATCCTGATGCCACCGATCCTCTCTTTGGATTTATTCCACTCCTGATTCCAAGTCCTGCGTGTAAGAAACAGATCATCTTTCTATTCTTTGGCATTATTGTAGCCATCATTGCTGTGCTCATTCCAACACAGCGGTTAGGTAAGTTTGCGTATCCGTTCTATGCATTGTGTATTTTTTTACTGCTGTTTGTTGATCTATTTGGTGTTGTGATTAAAGGGTCGCAGCGATGGATTGATTTTGGACCAGTTCATTTTCAACCCTCAGAGATTACGAAAATGGGAGTGATCTTAGCGCTTGCTCGTTTTCTGTCATCGCATCCTTCACCACGTGGTGGTTTGAAACTGAAAGGAATGATTTTACCCTTTCTTATTTTCCTTATTCCGATGGGGCTTATTATGAAGCAACCAGATTTGGGAACTGCGCTTTCAATCGGTGCTATCGGATTTTCTATGGTGCTCTTCTCTGGTGTCAACGTTCGCTCTTTGCTTCTCTTGGTCGGCATTGGTCTATCTGCTCTTTATCCTGCATGGCTTAACTTGCATGACTATCAAAAGCGCAGGCTTTTAGTATTGGTTGATCCGGAGGCGGATCCTTTGGGAAGTGGGTACCATATTTTGCAATCTAAAATTGCAGTTGGTTCTGGACAGCTTTTTGGGAAAGGATTTTTACAGGGTACTCAGACGCAGCTTCAGTTTCTTCCAGAACATAGTACTGATTTCATTTTTTCTGTTTTGGCAGAGGAGTGGGGGTTCATTGGGTGTCTTTTTGTTTTGGCACTCTATTTACTGCTGCTTTATAAGTTGTCGAGAGTTGTCACAAAGTGCAGAGACTCTTTCTCGATGTTCTTAGTTGTTGGGATGATTGCCTACATTTACTGCCACGTGATGATTAATATAGGGATGGTGATTGGATTGTTGCCTGTTGTTGGTATTCCATTGCCGCTCTTTAGTTATGGGGGCTCTTCCTTGTTATCCAATATGATGGCGATTGGTATCGCACTTGGTGTGAGTGTGCGGCGGCGCTTGGGATCGTAGCTATTTTTTTCTTGTGACCTACCAAGCTCTGGCTTACTGTATGGTGCTGTCTTGTAATCTGTTATCTATTCAGGAGACCTTCTCATGCATCGTCGAGATTTTTTGTTCTCTTCATCAACGCTTATGGCAGCCGCTGCGATGGCATCAGGCTGTACGGCAAAAGTTAAATATGGAGTCGTGCCGAAAAGCCCTTTGATTGCTGCTGCTGTGGACGGTGCATATACGGTGCCTCCTTTGTCGTATGCCTATGATGCGTTAGAGCCAGTGATTGATATGGCTACGATGAAGTTGCACCATGATGTGCATCATGCTGCGTATGTAAAAAATCTTAATGCAGCGTTAGCGCAGCATCCAATGTTGTTGGGATATAGTCTTGAAGCATTGTTGGCTGACTTGGCGCTGGTACCTGAAGCTGTGCGAGATACGATTCGAAATCATGGAGGAGGGCACTTTAATCATGCGCTATTTTGGGAGTCGATGCGTGGAGAAGTGCGCGGTGCTGGTGTGCGGATGCCCGAAGGTGATTTAGCGAGTGCAATCAATACAAGTTTTGGAGACTTTAAGACGTTCCAAGAGAAGTTCCAAGATGCCGGCATGAAACGTTTTGGAAGTGGTTGGGTGTGGTTGGTGAAGGATGCTGGGAGAGCACTTTCAATTATGACAACACCAAACCAGGATACACCGTTGGCGACTGGATTTATTCCTTTGCTTGGGAATGATGTATGGGAGCATGCGTACTATTTGAAGTATCAGAGTAAGAGGGCAGATTATTTGGCTGCTTGGTGGCGGGTGGTGGACTGGGGCGTGGTCTCGAAGCGCTTCGCAGCCTAAGCCTCGAAAGCCTCGAACTGTACCGGGGCTACTCTCGAACTTCTCGAACTGTACCGGGGCTACCCGCCTGCTGGGATGACTATGCAGGGGCTACTTCGAACTCTCGAACTGTACCGGGGCTACTTTTTAATAAGTCCTCTCATTCGAGCTCCATTATTTTCGAGTACCTTAGTCAGCATGCAATCATTGTTTAATTCTGTAACTGACTATGGCTGAGAGTCGCAGTATATCAACCATTTATTAGGTGTCTTCAGCCTAGTTGGTGGCTAACTGATATGCACTGGGTAGGACTATGCAATGCAACTGGTAAATTGCTTTCAGGTTTATAGAATAGAACTGCTTACCATCCAAAAATTGGTTCAGCTAATTTTGGCAAGGGCGGGGGATAAAGCCCTAAAGGGTATGGTTCGTTAAAATCACCAAGTAGCCATTTTTTGCTTATTAATCGGGCTTTTTTAAAAAGTCCTTTCAAGAACGTAATGAACGGTGCCCTCCTAAGTCGATTTTCAGCTAAACACCACATTTTTTTGCCGTTTCGTTGAGGCAGATACAATGGATCAATTTTTTGATTAAGAAGACGGTCTCGTCCCATAAGAGGTTTTCTTTCTTTTGTTCTTTTTATCCGTGCACGTTCTTCTATACGTCTGATGTGATGAATGATTCTTTGATGAATTTTTTCATGTTCTTCAGGGCTATTGATTCCAAATGCAGTCATCCATGCGTAAGGTTTGATGGTAAACTCTGCTGTTTTTGTTGAGTTTTGAATAATATGATTTGCTTCAAGCTCATAGCCACGATACTTGTGAGCTGATTGAGGCAGTAAGCGAAAATCACTTCTTTTAAAAATTTTCCATGTTTGAGTGTAAGATTCCCCATTATACATATTCCAGCTTGATAGGCCTGGAAACTCTTCTATTGTGTTTACTAAATTATCTTTAACAGGATTAGCGTAAATATAAGCTATAGCTAAAATTGCTCTAACGGGGCTCAAGATGATTGGGCTGTCGTATCCTTCGCACCAGATAGTTCTTTTCTTCCTTCCTAGAATTCTATTTAACATGTGCGCGGATTCGGTCTTAAAATAGCGAACAAATCCTGATATGTCGTCTGGATTATTCACTACCATGATGAGATGAACGTGCGTTGCTTGCACAATAAAGTGACTAATTATTACTGGATATTTCTGCTGTGCTGCAACAAGACAACTTTTCACAATGATTTGACAAAGAGGGTTAGAGAGCAAAAAGAGACCCTCCTCTACGCTAAATGTCACAAACAAGACACTGCCATGGGGATGATACTTCATTGCTCTCATATTTAATGGTTCGGAGATCGCTGTTTAGAGTTTCCTGTGGCGATGAAAAAAATATCTAGTTATTACAGCTCGTCTAAAAAAATAAAAAAAATAAAAAACACCTTAATGAAGAGTAACCCCTGTACAGGTCGCAAAAGGGCGCAAAAAAAGGGCGCATAAAAAGTAGCCCCGGTACAGGGCGAGGTACAGGGCGCAAAGTGTCGCTTATGGTGAACATGAGTTTTTCTGACAGCGCGCACTAGTTAGTTTAGTGCCGCAAAGTGACGATGCATCGTTTAGATAAATTTTCATTCAAGGTTTTCTAAATGTATTAGAATAGTTATATCAGTCATTCGAAATTTATGTTGCAGTTTGCTCAGCTTTCTATCAGCCTATGCACATGAAAATTGCCCACAATAGTGATGGTGCTCCCTTTCATGATTTTCCTCAGTTTGATGATCCTCGAACACAAGCGGCTTTGGAGCTCAGTAAAGAATTTCGTTTATTGAGTCAGCTCCAGTTATCAAAACAAGAGCTCTTGGATGAAGAGAACAAGACGCGAGCGAAGCTGCATCAAGACTTGAAAAATATCTCGTCTGATATTACGGCTTCGATTAACCTGATTGAGGAGAATGCTTTTGGTTCTTTTTTACCTGAGAAAGAAGCAAAGAATAGTTTTCAAAATAATCTTGAAAAAACACTCTCTCGCGATACATATGAGTTACATATTTCAGTTGTCGAGTATCGATGCTTTGCCGCTGGGCGTACCGCACCAACCATTAGATTACGTGATGTTGTTAATGAAGATACTTACGAAATCTCATTTAAGCGCATCTTGAAAAATCCGCAAAGCTTTGGTCTTGATATCAGATTTAATCACTCTCCTCTAATTAAAGCGCAGGATTCTCCAAGCTCATTATTGGATTCATCGGACAGAGAGCATCGCTTTTCTCTTTTGATTCATTTACGTGATCTTCTTCAAGAATTTTTGGATGTTTAGAACTCTTCTTTGAATGTTACCCCATGGTAATATTTGGGACACAAGTTGCCGATCTTAAATACATTGGTCTTGATAGGTTCGTTGCTTGAAGAAATGTTGTAGTCAACGAACACTTTGCCATCTTGTATGCCTATCAATGGTTGATAAGAGTCTTTGTCGGGAGCGAAGACTCGTCCAAAAAAGTAACTTGATAGACGTTGTGCAATTGAATCAGACCCTGCCCCTGTAGAGCAGGCCTTTAGTATAATAGCGCCTGTAGGTTTGGTGCATGAAGCGATAGTTTTTAGAATATCGCTATCGGAGATATCTAACGAACGTGGGTCGTCTCTTAGACCCCATGTGATTGTTGCATTATCAAAGATGCCTCGTTGTCCTTGAGTCCTATCGTCTCCAAGCTCAATATTTGTTTTTGAGCCATGTCCGCCTATGATCATCATATCCGCCGATCCGAATTTGTTGTGAATATTTTTAAGGCGCTCAGCAAGCTGCTCCTGAATTCCGGATTCGCAAATTTTTAAACGGACTTTTGACTTTCTTTTGGTATCAAAAAAATTTGAAAAAGTTTGGTCTGGATAAAAATTTGGAATTGACTTAAATCCTCCGTTCCAATCTGCGTTTGGATAGCTTATGACAATAAGTTTTTCATCACGTTTGAGGGGACTTTCATCAAGAGCCATTTTTAAATGAGTAAGTTCGTATCGTGCAAAATGATATATACCATATTTACTGAAGAGTGTATGACAAGGATTTGCGCCAGGTTTCTTAATGAAATTCAAAAATGTATTTTTGCTATTCACATTAATCTGGCTAAACATATGCATGAATTTACCAGCGCACAGTGAACGAGTGATGTTGGTGCTTGAGATATCCTGTACCAAAGTACTCATTAGCTTTTTCGCATCTTGAGCTGTAAGTTGTGCAAAGATCCCTATGTTGTGTTGGCCTTTGTAGTATTCCTGAGCGAGGCTATCAAAAGCTGCGCTTCTCTGTTCGGGTAAGGCTTGCGTGAGTCTTTCCACGAAAGTATGGAATTGTTTTTTTTTGAGTAGGCCCTGCAATGCCTCCACAAACGTTTCATTGTGTCTTAGGTCTAGAGTTGTTCTAAAACGAGCAGGTAGCTTGGCCTGAGGGTCCTTGCCCAAAGGTTCTTTTGATTGTTTATCTGCAGGGTCTAAATACACTCGGGCTTACTTTGAATATTGAATTTATATTATGAGTTCATATCTCTTCTCTGCGTTTGTGCTCGTAGTGTATCAGTTAAAAATAGTGCTGCTCTTAGCTCCTCATTCCAGGAATTCAAGTACTTTCAATGACTTAAAAAGTAGCCCCGGTACAGGTCTGAAAGTAGCCCCGGTATAGGTCTGCAAGTAGCCCAGGTACAGGTCTGAGTAGCCCCGGTACAGGTCTGAGGTCTGAGAAAGTAGCCCCGGTACAGCTCTGCGAAAGTAGCCCCGGTCTAGGTCTGCAAGTAGCCCCGGTACAGGTCTGCGAAAAAGTAGCCCCGGTACAGCTCTGCGAGTAGCCCCGGTACAGCTTTGAAGCTCTGCGAGTAGCCCCGGTACAGCTTTGAGCTTTGAGTAGCCCCGGTACAGCTCTGCGAGCTTTGAGTAGCCCCGGTACAGCTCTGCGGGTACAGCTCTGCGGTCTGGTCCTCGGGGTTCCTGCGCCTGCTGCTGGCCTCGCGGATTGATGGGGGGTGGGCTAGCGGGTAGACTCTTCACATGGGCAATATTATAGCAGTCGATCAGGGTACCAGCAGTTCAAGAGCTGTTCTCTTTCAAGAAGATGGTGTGGTGCTTTCGCTTGCACAGCAAAGTTTGACTCCAAACTATCCTCGTCCTGGATGGGTTGAGCTTGATCCAGAAGAGATTTGGCGCACACAACAATCTGTACTCGATGCCGTGCTTGCCGATCCTGCTATTAAATCTGCCCCACTCGATGCGATCGGTATTACAAATCAACGCGAAACAATCGTTGTCTGGGAACGCGCAACAAGTCGCCCTATCTATCCTGCAATTGTATGGCAAGATAGAAGAACTGCGGACAGATGCGAAGCATTAATAAAGCAACAGTTCCAACAAACAGTTGGTGAGAAAACTGGCCTTGTCATTGATCCATATTTTTCTGCTACAAAAATTGCATGGATCTTAGATACGGTTCCAGGCGCCCGTCAGCGAGCAGAAAATGGCGAGCTCTGTTGTGGTACCATAGATAGCTGGTTAATTTGGAAGATGACGGAGGGTGCTGTGCATGTCACCGATCCTTCGAACGCATCTCGCACAATGCTTTATAATATTCACGAAGGGCAGTGGGACCACGCACTCTTACAGCAATGTAATATTCCTCTCGCACTTTTGCCACGCGTTGTTCCGAGTGTTGGTGTATTTGGATCATACAAAGGAATTCCCCTCGCTGGCATTGCTGGCGATCAACAAGCAGCGCTGTTCGGACAGGGTTGTCATCAACCTGGTACGATAAAAAATACATACGGTACTGGTTGCTTCCTCCTTATGAATACTGGATCGCAAGCAAGCCCATCTCAAGCTGGTCTTTTGCGAACAGTTGCATGGCAGATAGCTGATACGCGTACCTATGCACTTGAAGGCAGTGTGTTTATGGGAGGCGCTGTTATTCAATGGTTGCGTGATAATCTTGGTATTATCTCTAAAGCTTCTGATGTTGAAGCGCTGGCATCTTCTGTGACAGATAGTCGTGAAGTTACTTTTGTACCTGCGTTCACAGGCTTGGGTGCTCCTTACTGGAATGCAGATGCGCGCGCCGAGATTGTTGGTATGGACCGAGGGGTAACGAAAGCACATATCGCTCGCGCAGCACTTGAAGGAATTGCTTTGCAGGTTACTGATGTCGTGCAAGCAATGCATCAAGAAGCTGGATGCTCAATGAGTGAGCTTCGCGTTGACGGTGGAGCAAGTAGCAATCGCTTGCTTCTTCAGATGCAAGCAGACTTCCTCAAACTGCCTGTCGTTAAAACAACTATTACGGAGAGTACTGCATTTGGTGCTGCTGCGCTTGCAGGGTTTGCTGTTGGTACGTACCGCAATCTGGCCGAGATAGCTCAACATAATACGTCTCAAGAAGTATTCGAACCTACAAAAGATTCCGCAAAGCATGAAGCAATTTTAGAACGCTGGCATCGGGCAATTGATCGTATGCGATCATGATCTTTTAGAAGAGCGTGCACGACGTATGCAGTCCCTTTATAAGCCTTGCCAATATCAAAAAGAGTTGGGATAGCATACTGAGCTGTTCCGTAGTATGATTCCGTGCCAAATAAGGAGACTGACTTTGGCACACATTACCCCTGATATTTCCCGCACCTTTGACGAGTTTTTGCTTCTTCCTGGGCTTACAACAAAGAGCCATGTCTCTGTAAACGTCAACTTGCAGGTGCCAATCCAGAAATTCCATCGTGATACTGGCCCAAGAGCTGTACTCAATATTCCATTCGTCTCTGCATCAATGCAAGCAGTATCCGGTTCGGATCTTGCTATCGCACTTTCAAGAAAAGGTGGTGCTGCATTTATCTTCTGTTCTCAATCGATTGAAGCGCAAGCACAGATGGTGCGAACAGTGAAGGAGCATAAAGCTGGTTTCGTTGAGTCTGATTCAAACCTTTCGCCAGAACATACACTCAAAGATGCAATTGATCTTCGAAAGAAAACAGGACACTCAACGATTCCGATAACTGAAGGTGGTTCATTGCACGGCAAGCTCCTTGGTATCCTCACCAGTAAAGATTTTTGGGAGTACAAAGATGATCTGTCACGCCCTATCTCAGAGTTCTATACAACACTTGATAGATTATTCTTTGCTGAAGAAGGTATTTCACTATCTCAAGCAACTGAGCTTCTGTGGAAACACAAAAAAGAGTGCCTGCCTATCGTTGATAAACAGGGCAACTTGCGATCGCTTGTTTTTCGCAAAGACTACTTTGACCACAAAGCGTACCCTGATGAATTGACTGATCCGCGTAAGCGACTCTTTGTTGGCGCTGCTTTGAATACATTTGATCATGAAGAGCGTGCTCGCGCACTGGTTGATGCAGGTGTTGATGTATTCTGTTTTGATTCTTCAGATGGATTCACTGAGTATCAAAAAGATGCAGCCCTTGCACTGCGTGCTACGTACGGCGATCAGATTGTGATCGGCGGTGGGAACGTCGTGACGAAGGAAGGATTCCGCTTCCTTGTTGAGCAGGCGCAGGTTGATTTTGTTAAAGTTGGTATTGGTGGAGGATCCATCTGTATTACTCGAGAACAGAAAGGAATTGGAAGAGGACAGGCGTCTGCTGTTATCGAAGTTGCAGAGGCCCGAGATCAGTATTTTAAAGAGACAGGCATCTATGTTCCGATATGCTCAGATGGTGGTTTGAATAATGACACCCAGGTCATAATTGCGTTAGCCCTTGGCGCTGACTTTGTCATGATGGGCAAGTACTTTGCGATGACGGAAGAGAGTCCTACCGAAAAAGTTTCTCATCGAGGTCGTCTCTATAAACCATATTGGGGAGAGGGCTCTAATCGTGCGCGTAACTGGCAGCGTTATATACAGGGTGGTTCAAAATCAGAGCTCACCTTTGAGGAAGGTGTAGACGCATATGTACCTTACGGCGGACCCCTTGCAGGAAAAGTTGACATGTCGATTGCCAAGATGAAATCAACGATGTGTAACTGTGGAGTTTTGAGTATTAAAGAATTCCACGAAAAAGCAGTATTAACGCGAGTATCTGGGTTAACTATTGTTGAGGGTGGAACTTCATCAGTAGAGCGCTTTGATAAAGGCATTGGCGACAGAGACGTATAAGTTTTTCATGTTATCGTCACCACAGTATCTTGAGCTTTGCTATGAATTATGGAAATCAGGGCTTTCATATAAGCCTCAGGTTGGTCTGCGCATTGGTCGAGGATTTGCTGATGTTGGTTCTGAAGAGTACGCAGTTCTGTCAGAGAAAAAAGCAATATCGTTGCTCACTGGAACGCCAGTAGAGCTAGATGAGTTTTACCTGAATTACTATTTTTTCGTTCCGACTGTTGATGAGTTGGTACGAGAGCTGTTTCGCCGACAGGTTGATATTCAAAAAATTGAGTATATCAACCAACGAAGTTGGCGTATCAATGTTGTGAATATTAGCAAGCAGCAATTAACACAAGAGGACCGCAGTCTTTGTCAGTGTCTTGGACTGCTTTTATTGGATCAATTACGGAGTGCGAATATATGACCCTTTATTCTATGAAGCAGGAGCTTATCCTTGCATCAGGCTCGCCACGACGAAGCGAAATGTTAACCAGTAGCGGCATTCGTTTTACTAAGCATGTCGCCGATATTGAAGAGCTTGTCCTTCCTGGCGAGTCGCCACAAGCGATGGTTGAACGGCTTTCTGTAGAAAAAGGCAGAGCTGTTGCCCAAAGCTTTCCTGATACGTGGGTTCTGTCTGCCGATACGACGGTAACGATTGATGGCGAGATTCTTAATAAACCGATCAACATTGATGATAGTTTTTTAATGCTCAAAAAAATTGCTGGGCGCACTCATACTGTCTGGGGTGGTATGACGTTGATGCACCTGAACAGGCAGGTGGTTATGACGGAATCCTTTTCATCGATGGTGACCCTCAAAGCGCTCTCTGAGGAAGAAATAGTACAGTACATTAAAACGGGAGAGCCTGCTGACAAAGCTGGTAGTTATGCAATTCAAGGTATTGGCGCTTCGCTGGTGACCGCAGTGAGCGGTTCATACACTAATGTCGTTGGTATGAACCTTGCCGCTTGCATCGACATGCTTCGTGCTATGGATATTGTAACGATAGCAAATGAATAAACTCGATGCCCAATTTCAGGATATCTTTGATCGTGTTGCAGCAGCTACTGTACGCTCTGGGCGTCCTGCAGATGCAGTGACTATTATTGCAGTGAGTAAAAAGCAACCAGTCGCTCTCATACAGTCCTACATAGATTTCTGTGCTGATCGTGGGTATCAATGCGTCCTCGGTGAAAATTACGTACAAGAGTGGGCACTCAAAAAACCATTGCTTACAGGTGTCTATACTGCTCATGCGATAGGGCATCTTCAAAGTAACAAGATTAAGGAGGCAGCTGCACTCTTTGAAAGTATTCAAACGATAGATTCAAAAAAGAGTATCGATGTACTCGCAAAGCTTCACCGCGATAGCCCTATGCCCCTGTGGCTACAGGTCAATATCTCATCAGATGATAATAAGTTTGGTGTTGCCGAAGATGGTATTGAAGCTTTGTGTGCGACTATACAGTCTTGCCCAGCATTGAAGCTTGTGGGGCTAATGACAATAACAAAAGCATATGACCACCCTGAGGATGCGCGTCCTGACTTTAAAAAGCTCCATCAAATCAGCCTCTCCGTTTCGAGGGATATCTGCCACGGAGAGCCTCTTTTGCTCAGCATGGGCATGTCAGATGACTTTGAGATCGCTATAGAGGAGGGTGCCACCCATGTACGCATTGGATCTGCTCTCTTTGGCGCCCGCCA
>JBILLA010000257.1:0-12499 GCA_044376365.1 Bdellovibrionota bacterium
GTTAGCGGCGAGACAGGGATCTCTGGCGTAAGCGGTATCTCTGGTGAATCAGGTATCAGTGGCATTAGTGGAGTCAGTGGCATTTCAGGAGTGAGTGGAGTTTCAGGGGTTTCTGGTGAGACAGGACTTTCAGGAGTCAGTGGCATCAGTGGTGAATCAGGTATCAGCGGCATAAGTGGTATCAGTGGAATTTCAGGAGTCACTGGTGAATCAGGAGTGAGCGGAGTTTCTGGCGTTAGCGGCGAGACAGGGATCTCTGGCGTAAGCGGTATCTCTGGTGAATCAGGTATTAGCGGCATTAGTGGAGTCAGTGGCATTTCAGGAGTGAGTGGAGTTTCTGGTGTTAGCGGAGAGACAGGACTTTCCGGTGTTAGTGGTATCAGTGGTGAATCAGGTATCAGCGGCATAAGTGGTGTTAGCGGAATCTCTGGTGTCAGTGGTGTATCAGGTATAAGTGGAGTTTCAGGAGTTTCAGGAGTTTCTGGAGAGACAGGACTTTCCGGAGTGAGCGGTATTTCTGGTGAATCAGGTATCAGCGGTATTAGTGGTGTTAGTGGAATTTCAGGAGTGAGTGGAGTTTCCGGTGTTAGCGGTGAAACAGGACTTTCAGGAGTAAGTGGTGTTAGTGGTGAATCTGGCATTAGTGGAGTCAGTGGAATTTCAGGTGTCAGTGGTGTCTCAGGTATAAGTGGAGTTTCTGGTGTTAGCGGAGAGACAGGGATCTCTGGCGTAAGCGGTATCTCTGGTGAATCAGGTATTAGCGGCATTAGTGGAGTCAGTGGAATTTCAGGAGTCACTGGTGAATCAGGAGTGAGCGGAGTTTCTGGTGTTAGTGGTGAGACAGGACTTTCCGGAGTGAGCGGTATCTCTGGTGAATCAGGTATCAGCGGCATTAGCGGAGTCAGTGGCATTTCAGGAGTGAGTGGAGTTTCTGGTGTCTCTGGAGAGACAGGACTTTCAGGCGTAAGTGGTATCAGTGGTGAATCTGGTATTAGTGGTGTTAGTGGAATTTCAGGTATCAGTGGTGTTTCAGGTGTAAGCGGAGTTTCTGGTGTTAGTGGAGAGACAGGACTTTCCGGTGTTAGTGGTATCAGTGGTGAATCAGGTATCAGCGGCATTAGTGGTGTTAGTGGAATTTCAGGAGTGAGCGGTGTCTCTGGTGTGAGCGGAGTTTCTGGTGTCTCTGGAGAGACAGGACTTTCAGGCGTAAGTGGTATCAGTGGTGAATCTGGTATTAGTGGAGTTAGTGGAATTTCAGGTATCAGTGGTGTCTCTGGTGTAAGCGGAGTTTCTGGTGTTAGCGGAGAGACAGGACTTTCCGGAGTAAGTGGTATCAGTGGTGAATCTGGCATTAGTGGTGTTAGTGGAATTTCAGGAGTGAGCGGTGTCTCTGGTGTGAGCGGAGTTTCTGGTGTTAGCGGAGAGACAGGACTTTCAGGGGTGAGTGGTCTTTCTGGTGAATCAGGTATCAGCGGCATTAGTGGTGTTAGTGGAATTTCAGGAGTGAGCGGTGTCTCAGGTGTAAGCGGAGTTTCTGGTGTTAGCGGAGAGACAGGACTTTCAGGCTTGAGTGGTATCAGTGGTGAATCTGGCATTAGTGGTGTTAGTGGAATTTCAGGAGTGAGTGGTGTCTCAGGTGTAAGCGGAGTTTCAGGTGTTAGCGGAGAGACAGGACTTTCAGGAGTGAGTGGTCTTTCTGGTGAATCAGGTATCAGCGGCATTAGTGGTGTTAGTGGAATTTCAGGAGTGAGCGGAGTTTCCGGTGTAAGCGGTGAAACAGGACTTTTAGGCGTAAGTGGTGTATCAGGTGTCAGCGGCATTAGTGGCGTAAGCGGACTTTCAGGTGTTAGTGGTATCTCAGGTGTTAGTGGACTCTCTGGGGTCAGCGGAGTATCAGGTGTCACTGGTGAAGTTGGTGCAATTGGTCTTCAGGGAGAATCAGGTGTCAGCGGTATTAGCGGCGTTAGTGGAGTCAGTGGCGTTAGTGGTATCTCAGGTATCAGCGGAGTTTCTGGTCTAAGTGGCGTATCTGGAGTAAGCGGCACTATCGGTTCAAGCGGAGTCAGTGGGGTATCTGGAGTCACAGGAGTTGCAGGTAAGGCAATGATGTATACAGTGCGAACGAATGCAGCAAATCTTAGCAGTGCAGCAACAAGATTTATTGGTGTCATTGAAGGTGCTGCTACAACTGCAGCTACTTCAGGTGAAGTAGAGCAGCTTGCGCCATCTGCATGTACTGCTTCAAGCTTAAGGGCAAGAGCGGGCTCGTCTATTTCTGTAGGTGAAAGTGTAACGGTTACACTCATCATTAATGGATCGTCCACATCGGTAACTTGTGCATTAACTGATACAGTTAATCCATGTTCGGATCTTGTTAATACAGCTAGTGTAGCAGCCGGTGATAGGCTTGCCGTTCAATTAACAGGCTCAAACGGAGCGCCAGCAACTGTAGACGTCCTCGTCGGATTTATTTGCCAGTAATTCTTTAAGGAAGTGTTATTCTCGGAAAGAGAATCTCTCCTTTTTTAATTTCAGCGCCATCCATAAGACGGCCCCATACTTTCGCATCCGCAAGTTGAGGAGTTCCATGAACTCCTAATTGAGAGAGTATTGAAGCGCATTTCTCTGGCATGACTGGCGAGAGGAGTATTGCTGCGATGCGAAGCACTTCAAGGCAAACGCTTAAGCACTCTCCAGTTTTATCTTTGTCCTCTTTGACGAGTTTCCATGGAGCAATTTCATCGATGAATTTATTTGTTGCAGAGAGAAGATCGATAACAGCACCGACTGCGGCCTGGGGTGCCATATTGAGTATTTCCTGCTGCACTTTATGAGCAGTAGTAAGCGCTAGCTCCTGAATAGATTTTGTTTGAGGTAAGAGCCCATGTTCTGAAGGCTTCTTGCTGTCATAGTACTTTTCAACAAGGTTAGTAATTCGACTAAAGAGGTTACCGAGGTTGTTAGCGAGCTCGCTATTAATACGATTAACGACTATGTGCGGAGAGAAAGAAGCATCGTTGCCAAGAACAGTTTCACGAATAAGGAAGTAGCGAAAAGGGTCTGTGCCAACAAGATTTTTCATATCAAGTGGGCTTACAACTTTGCCCTCTGACTTGCTCATCTTGCCGCCATCCTCATTGAGCCACCAACCATGAGCAAATATTTGCTTTGGTAGAGGTAGGCCAAGTGCCATGAGCATCGTTGTCCAATAAACGGTATGTGTGATCAGAATATCTTTGCCGAGGAGATGTACGGTATGAGGCCAGTAGTGATTGAAGTTTTTTTCTCGTTCTGGGCCCTGTTTTAAGCCGATAGCAGAGCAATAATTAAGGAGTGCATCAAACCAAACATAGGTAACAAAGTCTTTATCGAATGGTATCTCGATACCCCATGATAGTCTTGCTTTTGGTCGACTAATACAAAGGTCTTGGAGCGGTTGACGTAAGAAGCCAAGCACTTCGCTTCGCTTGCCATCGGGCTGAATAAACTGTGGGTGCTGCTCGATATAGGCTATCAGAGCTTCTTGGTACCGAGACATTTTAAAGAAATAATTTTTCTCGGATATTTTTGTGACCTCTTTGCCCATGGGGCTTTTGCCATCGACCAGATCTTTTTCAGTATAGAAGATCTCTTCACTAACCGAGTACCAACCTTCATATTCATGTGCGTAGATATCGCCTTTTTCAAAAAGTTCCTGCAGGCATTCTTGGACAACCTTTGTGTGATACGGATAGGTCGTTCGCATAAAAACGTCGTGCTGAATATTGAGATCCTCCCAAGCTTCCTGAAAGCGAACACAAAGTTCGTCGCAATGTGCTTGTGGGGATAGGCCTCGCTTCTCTGCAGCAGCTTGCACTTTCTGACCATGCTCATCGGTGCCAGTGAGGAAAAATGAGTCATCGCCAAAAAGTTTATGGTAGCGGTGCAGCACGTCCGCAATAACCGTTGTATATGCGTGACCGATGTGGGGCACATCGTTGACATAGTAGATCGGGGTGGTTACGTAGAAAGTCATCGTTTAAATAGTCCCCCAAGATTGCCAAGCCCCTTCATGCCGCCCATCATGTTCATCATGCCACCAAGCCCCATTTTGGAGATTTGATTCATCATTTTCTTCATTTCAGTGAACTGCTTGAGGAGTACGTTCACATCCTCAACACGAGTCCCCGATCCATTGGCGATACGCTTACGTCTGCTGCCATTGAGTATTTCTGGCGTTGCACGTTCTTTGGGGGTCATTGAGAGAATAATAGCTTCAACTTTCTTCATCTCTTTTTCAGCTTTTTCAGGATCTACTTGCTTGACGAGTTTATCCATGCCAGGAATCATGCCAGCAAGGCTAGTGATGCTTCCCATCCGCTTGACCATCTTCATTTGATTTAAAAAGTCTTGCAGATCAAATGTGTTTTTCTTGAATTTTTTCTGAAGTTCGAGCGTTTCTTCGATGCTCACTTCTTTGGCTGCTTTTTCAATGAGTGTGAGTACATCACCCATGCCGAGGATGCGAGATGCAATTCGCTCAGGATGAAATACTTCTAGCCCTTCAAGTTTTTCAGCGATACCGATAAACTTAATCGGTTTGCCTGTTACTGCGCGCATCGACAGTGCAGCTCCACCACGAGCGTCTCCATCAAACTTCGTAAGAATCAGACCATCAATTTCAAGCGCTTCGTCAAAGCCTTGCGCAACGCGAACGGATTCTTGTCCAGTCATTGCATCTGCGACAAGTAAGATTTCATGTGGTTCTACAGCATGAGAGATTTCTTGCAGCTCTTTCATGAGCTCGGTGTCTATTTGCAGACGGCCTGCTGTATCGATGATGACAGTATCTTGTCCATGATTTTTCGCATACTGGACAGCGAGTTTTGTAATTTCAACTGGATCTTGTTGCTCATGTGAATCAAACACAGGAACATCAGCTTGAGCTCCGAGTGTTTTAAGCTGTGTAATAGCAGCAGCGCGGTAAACGTCAGCAGGAACGAGAAGTGGAGAACGACGAAGCTCGTGCTTAATGTATCGAGCTAATTTAGCGCACGTAGTTGTTTTACCTGAACCTTGCAGTCCAACAAGCATAATAATAGCGGGAGGCGCAACTTTAAGATCGAGTTCTGTTGATTGAGCTCCCATCATTTCGATGAGCTGTTCGTGCACAATTTTTATTACTTGTTGGGCAGGGGAGAGGCTTTTGAGGACGGCTTCGCCAACAGCAAGGCTTTCTACCTTCTGACAGAAGTCTTTTGCGACTTTAAAATTAACATCAGCTTCAAGAAGCGCTACGCGAACCTCTTTGAGAGTTTCGCCGACGTCTTTTTCAGTCAGCGACCCACGACCTCTAATCTTTTGAAAGGCAGCTTCAAGCTTGCTTTGGAGCGAATCAAACATGGGTGTGATTGTACCGCTTCTTGCGACTTGAGACAAAATATAAGTCGTGCGGTGCTTTATCGCAGGGCGACAACGCTTTTTTTGAGCAGCTCTTGATCCATAGCTCCAAGACCACCATCGGCCAGTAAGCCGACGTCTTTCACGAGGGCTACTGTCGCTTTGAATGCATCCTCATCAGTTTGAATCGGGTCGGATGTTCTGAGCGTTTGAACGTTAGTTCTGTTGGCCTTCGTTGCCTCCCCAAGAGAGTCTTGGAGCGCAATAAATTGAGCCTGAACTTTTGCAATAATATTTTGTGTCATCAAAATCCCTACTTCAGTAGATAGGGTTAGTAGTGGTGGTTCAGTTGGAGGTTCAGGAGCAATTTCATCGAGTACTGCTTCAGATGCTTGCATCTTTGTTGGATCGAGATTCAATGTATGAAACGTGCCTCGAAGCTTTTTTCCGGCTTTCTGAATTTCAGCCATAATTTGAGTAACTTCATCTTGTAGTTTTGAAATCTGCTCGTCAGGAGCTTTGGAAGCTTGTGAAGCCATCCCCACAACGCTTTTTAGGAGTGAGGTGATTTTATCTGTCTGAACAGTGATAAGGTTTACTGAGCTGATTGAATAATTTGTCGATTCAATTTTTTTATTTCGAATATTTGTCGAAAGAGTCCGTGCATCAGGAAGTGGCTTGAGATTATCAGAGGATAGCTGTTGTGCAGCTACAGTAGTAGCAGTTCGCTCTGAGAGCGCTGTCTTCCATGCCTGACCAAGGCCACTGGCTATGTATACATCCTTGATATCCATACTACCTCCATTACCTACCTGTAATGGTTTTGAGCATTTTGACGATGCTCATATAGGGTAGGTCGGCAAAATTTGCCAGGTCTTAAATCGAAATGTGACAAGCTGAATGAAATCTGCTTTTTTCGCAGTGCTCTGAAATCTTACTTAAATGGTATATGTAAGAGTGTGCGGGTTTCTCTTAGGTGCTGATTGCGCTTTTACCAGTCAACAACTCTATCGCTTTGATGTCTGTTTCTATTCATGACTTCGCGAAGCTGCTCTAGTGAGTGAATTGTTTTTCTTCGTTTAGATTCTTGTTCTTGATTTGCTGTAATTTGGGATGTGACGATACCCAATTTTATGACACAGCTTGTAATATGCTGGTTAGCTCTATCTTTCCAGTTGTAGAGTGAATTCAGTTTCGCTGTTGTAATTGTAAGGAGCCAAGGGAACGGTTTTGTAGTCGGATTTTCAAGGAATGTTATGAGTGCATGAGCTGCTTCGTAATTTCCTGAATCTATAAAATTCACAATGTCTTGATTGGCCATGATAAGCTGGTCTCGAATTTTGAGAGCTTCAGAGAGGCCTGCTTCGTTGAGGGTTTGGAAGTATCGGGTTGAGTTTTCTTCAAGCAGGCTAAGTTGATTAAAGAAAGCTTGCTCTCTAGATATGAGACGGTTGTATGAGTTGACAGTTTTCTCATGCGCTGCAATGTAACTCTGATCATTCTTTCTGTAGCTATGCCACGTGTACGCAATGCTAAAAATGAGGGTCAGGTTGGCGAAAAATTCGAGCGTCATAGTAGATATGTTTCCCACATACAATAGTGCACTAATATTATCGGCAGGAAAGAGAAGGAGCTAAAGTGGAAAGTGTAGTGCTACCTTATTTTTTATAGTATTTACCTAACTTGGTTATATTTTACTCTTATTTATTATATTTTTATTATAATTTATGAATTATTTAAGCTAAAATTGGGATATGTTGCTTAGGTTGTCAAGGCTTCGGTTTCTTCCTCTCTTTGTATTGCTTTGTGTTTGTTTGGTAGGTCTCTTGCTGCCGTACAGGCCGATTCATTAGTGCCAGAGAACATCGTTGAGCACCCTCAAGAGCCTGGATTTATTCCTGGTGAATACCAATAACTCGTGGAAGCTGCGAGATAATGTCAGATGCTATAATAGGACCAGCTGTTTTTTTCACTGCAGTAATACCTGCCTGTGCATGAATATAAACGCCCGTTGCCGCGGCTTGAAATGGGGTAAGCCCCTGAGCAAGAAGACTTCCAATTATGCCAGAGAGCACATCACCACTACCAGCAGTAGCGAGGTAGGGACTTGCATGCTCATGGACAAGGCCTCCTGTTGCGCTGGCAATAATAGTTGAAGCACCTTTTAGGACGATGATGCCACCTGTTTTTTTGGCAAGGGTAAGGGCGGCAGCATAGCGATCTGCTTCAATAGCTTTTGTTGTTGTGCCCAAAAGGCGAGCGGCCTCACCAGGATGAGGAGTGCATACGCTGTGTTTAAGCGAGAGCGAACGCTTCAGTGGGGCAAGTGCATTTAAAGCATCTGCGTCGATGACCACGGGTGTAAGAGTGTGATCAAGCAAGCGAACAGTTTTTCGTACAAATTCTTTTGTTTGAATGTTCGTGGATAAACCTGGTCCAAGAATCACAGCAGATGATTTTTCAATAGCACTACGAAGCGTTGCAAGATGGCTAGGTTGAAAGAGGCCACGCTTAGACTCTACATGCAGGAGCATAATCTCTGGAGGTGTATCTTCTTCGCTTCTGTTGAGGACAGCCTGGGTAACGGTGCCAGCTCCTGCGCGTAACGCTGCATGTGTAGCAAGCTTTGGTGCTCCTGGCATATTACGACTTCCCCCAATAACTAGAACGGAGCCATAGGTACCTTTGTGACTGTACGTAAATCGCTTGGGAAATATTGCATCACGTTGCGGAGTGAATGAAGAAAAGAGAGAGGGTGCCTGAGCTGTGATACCGATCGGTATGATAACTTGTCTTCCACAGGCGGCTTTCCCTGGAAATTGCGCCATGCCTCTTTTACGAAATTGTATAGTCAAGGTAAGGTCAGCATCGATATGCGGAGTAAAGACCGTACCAGTTGAGCAATCGATACCCGTCGGTATATCGATTGCAATGACAAATTTATCTTTAGTTTTATTACTTTTTTGAATCAGCTCTGTGAGTGTTTTGATTGCTGCTCGAGGAGCCGCTGTTTGTCCTGTGCCAAGGAGTGCGTCAATGATGATGTTACTTTGCATGAGGAAGGCAGAAGCCTCTCCTTTTGAAAGTTTCTTAGGATGCTGCTTTTCGCTCATGAGGTAGAGCTGGTTTTTATCGGTGCGTATGGTAATGACATTATAGTGACGCTTGAGCAGGATACGTGCTATCACCAGACCATCGCCGCCATTATTGCCTGGGCCGCAACAGATGACGATATGAGAGCGCTTTGAGAATTTTTTTTCTTTTGCAATAAGATATTCGGCACACCCTCGACCTGCTCGTTCCATGAGGGTATGAGTTGAAATGCCTCCTGCAATGGTGCAAGCATCATATGAGCGCATTTCAGCAGCATCTGGAAGGAATAAAGAGGAAGTCATCGTCGATTGTGCAATTATCGTCTGAGAGATAATGCACGATCAATCTGTACTCGTATATCCCCAACATTACCAACTACAGTAGCTGCCCCAAGAGCGATTGCTTCTTTAGGCATACCAAAAACGATGGATGATTGTTCGTCTTGGCAGAATGTAAGGGCTCCTTGTTGTTTGAGAGCAAGAAGTCCACGTGCACCGTCATCTCCCATACCAGTCAAAAGAATCGCAAAAATTCTCGCTTTTACTTTGGCGGCTGAATTAAAAAGGAAATCGACGCTTGGGCGGTGTCTGTTCTCTGGAGGTGCATCCGATGTGTAGATGGTGAGGCCATTGGTGCCTTGACGAATACCAATATGATAGTCACCACTGGCAATGTACACATGACCACGTTTAAGGTTTTTACCGCTGAGAGGTTCATCCCAGGTTAGCCCACAGTTTTCAGCAATGCGATTAGCAAATGCGGGTGCAAAGTCAGGAGATAAATGCTGTACAACAATAATCGGCGGGCTCTCAGCAGGCATATGCTTGAGGAGCTTAGCGAGCGTTTCAGGGCCACCAGTACTCGCACCGATCAGTATAACGTCAGGTTTAAAAAGTGTGACATCCGTCGAGCCAGAGCCTCGATTCGGCAGGAGCGTTTTCTTTACTCCATTAAATGCAGCAATAAAACCTTTAATCCTGATGGCAAGTGATTGTTTTTCAATTGATGCTTTATCAATAAAGTCTTGAGCTCCATGCTCAAGAGCACCAAGTACTTCATCGCTTGTTATATCTTTGGCGCCAGTGAGCACGATAATAGGTGTTCGTAAGCCGCTGCGCCTTTGTAATTGAAGCCATGACAACCCGTTCATATCAGGCATATGAAGATCGAGTGTAATTAGATCTATCTCTTTTCTTTTTAGAATTTCAGTTGCTTCTGCAGTCGTCTTTGCGAATTCACAGGTAAAATCTTCAAGATGCTTCGCGAGAACTTTTTGTGTAATGAGGCAATCTTCGACGATAAGAATCTTTTCAGAGGATCGACCAGAGGGATTTGTCCTAAAATGAGTTTTGCGTTGATATGAAGCATTGCCAAGCGGCACAAGTTTATATTCACGAGGATCGATAGCTTCGCTATGCCCAAGTAAAAGTTCTCCCTGCGGATTGAGCATTGCTATCAGTTGAGGAATGATTTTCTTTACTTCATCTGGAGAGAAATAAATCAAGACATTCCTGCAGACTACTCGATCAAAAAGAATATCGAATTTAGGTATTGTCAGGATGCTCGAAGTGAAAAATCTACATCGATCTCGTATTGCTTTTGTGAGGGTAAAAAATCCCTCTGTCTTTCCCGAGCCAACCATAATTGCATGACGAAACTGCTGGGGAATGGATTGCGCTTCGGCAATTGGATAGACGCCAATTTGTGCAGTACGTATACTGACAGGATCTATATCTATGCCAATGAGCTCATATTCAAAAAACGGATTGATAGAGCGAAATTGCTCTAGAATCAAAGCAAATGAATAGACTTCTTGACCGGTAGAGCATGCAGCAGAGCAGATTCGAAAGGGCGCTGATCGTCTTTCTGAAAGATGTGCTTCAATTTCACGCTGCAGACGCTCATAGTGAGGCATCTCACGGAACCAACTTGTTGTGTGAATGGTAATCGCTGAAATAAATTTGTCATACTCTGTGGTGTCGTACTTAATTTTTTGCAAATAGTCTTGCAATGACGATGCACCACAATTAAAGATGCAACGTTCAACATTAGAGACGATCACTTCGTGTCTAAATCTGCCACGCTGACACGTACCGATAGTTTTTTCTGCAATGTCAAAAAGCAGCTCTTTGTCATGCTCTGAGAGGAGATGTGCCATAATTAGAGTCGTGCTTCTTTGTTAAGATTTTTTGAAATAATCACTTCCTCAGCCAAAATAGTGTTAAGATCAAGGAGGGTGACAAGACGGTTGCGTACATGAGCGACACCCAGATGGTACTCGGGGCTAATTTCAGTAATTACTGACTTGGAACGATCAATAGCTGTTTGTGCAATTGATGTGACTGAGTCAACTCTATCAACTATCGCAGCAATCGTGCCTTTCGGGGTGTCGAATACAACAAAAGCATTGTGCTCAGAGCTGAGTAGGGGATGTCCATACCTCATTCGTAAATCAATAACTCCTATAATTTGTCCCCGAATATTGATCATCCCTACAAAGTAGTGTTTCGTGTTTGGCACAGGTTTAATTTCTTGAGGTTGTATAACTTCTCGAACCCCAAGCAGTGGAGTGCCACACAGCTCGCTTCCGAGCTGAAAAATAAAATATCGATCTTCTTCCTCGTGTATATCAATATGATCCGTCATGCGTGATATTCCTGTGTCGTAGTTGGGTTAAAATAGAACCGAGCTATCTCTGAAAGATTAAGAATCATGCCCGGTTCACCGTCACCTAAGACTGTTGAGCCACTAAATCCTCCAAGAGAGGACATCTGTTCATTAAGTGGTCTGACGACAACAGATTGCTGGCCAAGAACATCATCAATCTCAAAAGCAATTAAATTGCTTCCGTTGCGTACAACTAATGCTGGGATGCCTTGACGTGTTTTTTCTTCTCCTTCCGATGTGTCGGAAGTCTGAATGTATTTTCTGAGTGGCTCCAAAGGAATTACCCCTCCTCGTAGGGATATCATTTGACCATTCGCGCCAGAGCGTTCAATTGGGTAATTAGATAAGTCGATTATCTCTGTAAGCTCGTGCATTGATACAACATAGCGAAGGTCGCGCACCTTTACGACAAGACCATCGATAATGCTCATGCTTGTTGGGAGTGTTACTGTAAATGTTGTGCCACTGCCCTCGATGCTTGCAACATCAATGGTGCCTTGCAGGTCCAGCACTGCGCGCATGACGACATCCATTCCTACCCCTCGTCCTGAAATATCAGTCACTTGTTCGGCAGTTGAAAACCCAGGAAGAAAAATTAAATTCTGTATCTCTTTGTCTGATAGTGTATCACCTTCTTTAATGAGACCTTTCTCGAGGGCTTTTAATTTTACTTTATTGGTGTTTAGGCCTCGTCCATCATCAGATACAGTAATATTGACAACACTTGCGTCTTGCACTGCTTTAATCGTAATAGTCGCAGTTGGAGTTTTTCCTGCATTGATTCTTGCTTGTGGATTTTCAACCCCATGATCGACAGCATTCCGAATAACATGAACCAGTGGATCGGTAATGCGTTCAATGACGGATTTATCGAGTTCAACATCAGTTCCAGCAAGTACTATCGATATATTTTTGCCCTGTGTGCGAGCGATATCTTTCGCCACCCGTTCAAGACGTTGAAAGAGGCTCTGAACTGGTTGCATGCGAAGTGACAAAGCTGTTGTATGCAGATCCTTAATAATTTTATTGCTCAACATTATCGCATTTTGAAAAAACTTCTGTTGAAGATTTCCAGTGCGACGTCCCTGAAAAACAATCGACTGATGAATAGTGAGTTCTCCAATTAGTTGTATGAGTTCATCCAGTTTATGTGCAGCGACGCGAACTGTTTCGTCGCTTGTGCGCCCAGGTCGAGCACTTTCGCTCTTTGCACTCTCAGATTGCTTGGGTTGTGCTATTGATTGTGTTGATAGCGGCTGTTGTATCTCTTGAGGTGTGACTTTGCTTTGTTCAGCTTCAGCTTTTGCCTGAGCAAAGAGTGCTTCAAGATCATCTTCATCGTTATCGATTTTTATAGTCG
>JBILLA010000219.1:0-3835 GCA_044376365.1 Bdellovibrionota bacterium
ACTTCTTGCTAAGATCGAAGATCCTGAGATTCGTGCATCGTACCTTAAAGACCTCGATGCCCTTACTCGCCAGGAGCTTAAAAAAGAAGTCGATACACGTGAGGAAGAGCGAGCAACAGAGAAACTCAAGCATTTTACAAGCCCTGAGGACCAACGTATTGCAGACGAGCTACAAAGATCTCTTGGCTTGAAGGTTCGTCTTCATCGTAATAGCGCTGGCGGCGTCGGTGGAAGACTGATGGTGGAGTTTTACTCGGATGAGGACCTCCAGATTCTTTTCCGCAAGCTTGTTGAAGCTGACTAGAGAAAGTGTCCCTCGGTGGGACACTTTTGGAGTTAAATTGTTGTTTTTTAGGCCTTATTTTTAAGGTCTTTTTTTTAGCTAATTTTGTCCCTCGGTGGGACACTTGAAGGGGGACATTCTAATGACGCAACTGCAGGGCGGTTTTCTTGCAACACTCACTAAGTGGGATGGTAAGTCAGGGTTTGGCATTGACTCGCTTCGTAAGGTTCTCGAAAAGCTCGGAAATCCTCAGGATAGAGTTTCTTCAATTCACGTTGGTGGGACCAATGGCAAGGGTTCTACTGCTACTATGATTGCAGCATGTTTAGGAGCTGCTGGGTATAGAGTAGGTCTTACCATCTCTCCACACCTGATGCGTATGACTGAGCGCTTTATTATAGATGGTCGTGAAGTCAATGACGAGTGGGTCGATCGTTATAGCCATATTCTCGAAGCCGCGTGTAACGAGGTTAATGTCTCACTCACATTTCATGAGGCTTTAACAGCAATAGCTTTCATTGGCTTTGCAGACTCTGGGCTTGATTACATGGTTGTAGAAGTAGGGCTAGGAGGGCGGCTAGATGCCACTAATGTTATTTCGTCACCCTTAGCTACTGTTATTACTTCAATTGGGCTCGACCATCAGGAAGTGCTTGGGAATACAGAGGAGCTGATAGCAGGAGAGAAAGTAGGCATAGCAAAGCAGGGGGCTACGATGTTTGTCGGCGCAGTTTCTGACTCTGTATTTGAAGTGATTAAGCAAGGTTGTGCGGTTAAGGGCGCGCCTGTGCAAAGGTTTGGCTATGATTTTGAGGATTCAGCAGTTCCTTCACAGATTGCACTTTTGGGTCGTCATCAAAGGGTAAATGCCGCTGTTGCAGCAGCAGTAGTTTCAAAGCTTGCTATTAGTAAAGACCTTCAGGAGAGGGGTCTTCGAAATTGTTTTTGGCCAGGGAGATTAGAGAAATATCTTTATAATGGGCATGAAATTCTGATCGACTGTGCTCACAATGCACATGGCACGCGCTCTCTGAGAGAGTACTTAGATCAAAACACGACAGGTAAAATTAGCCTTATCTATGGAACTTTAGATACTAAGGACTGGCATAACTCGTTGAATTTACTTGCTCCTCTTATCAGCGATATGCTTTACTTAGAGCCAGATTCAGACCGTGCCTTAAGTGGAAACACGATAGTCGACTACCTATCTAGCGTACCTACGTTTAAGGGTAGGGTAGAGGATGGGGGGCGTAGCTATGATAAAATATGTAATTATATCAATATGTTAGATCCTAAATCATTGATATTACTGACAGGTTCTATCTACCTGATTGGAAAACTTAGGTCGTTACTCGATATCCCAGACCGGCCTCTTTGGAGTATCAACAGTGCAGAACGATGAAATAAAAACACAGGTTACCTCTAGGCTTAAAAACTACCTAGAGCAACAACCAGATCTAACCCCTGAGTTGAAGGACTCTATCGCATATTCTCTTTTTGCATCTGGTAAGCGACTTCGTCCTATTCTGCTTGCAAATGCATACTATGACTTCGCAAGTGAGGTAGGTCAGGACACTCTTGCGATGCTTGATGCTGCCTCTGCAATTGAAATGCTGCACGTTGCCTCGCTGATTCATGATGATTTGCCATCCTTAGATAATGATTCTGAGCGTTGGGGAAAGCCGTGTAACCATCTCAAGTTTAGTGAGAGCACTGCACTACTTGCTGCAGATACCTTAACTGCAATGGCATTCGATATCGTGCTTTCATCTAAACTGATTCATGCAGATCATAAAGCACCTATTGGTAATGTGCTTGCAACATCGTTCATAAAGCTTTGTTCAGGTCAGCAGTATGATCTATTGCCTGCCGTCACGAAGGATATGCATGATAAGGATTCATTTATTGATCGCCTGAAAACAGGAGCGCTCTTTTCTGCTTGCCTCAGTATCGCAGCTATTCTTAATAGTTGTTCACCAAAGGTTATTCAAGCTGCATCTTTATTGGGTGAATCCTTTGGTGTTCTATTTCAGATTATTGATGATAGAGATGATAGACCAGAGCAAAACCATGCATTAGACCAAGCAAAACTTGATGCTGCTATGCATCAGTTTGAACAGCTTCTTGAAACTGTTGAGTCTACTGTACATCGTCAGTTGATTGAACTGCGAGCTACAATGTATTCCTACTTAAAAAAATCAACTGATTGATGGCTTTGTGCCTGGCACAACAAAGCAAATCTCAATCACGAACCAACCAGCTTCTGATGTAAATGGAATAGAATAGGTTGTAGCTTTTGAAAGCTGCTTAAGTTCAATATCCTTACCGGTGATCACAAAGGGGGTCGACATATCAAATGAATAACCCATAGTACTCAGAGTAGTTTTTGCAGCGCCACAGATCATATTTGTTATCTCTCCAACTGCATCGATGACATCTGGGGAAATTTCTTTGATCTGTTCCATGAACATATTGGAAACAACTTGAAGTATTGTGTTCTCATCAAAGCTAACAGTAAGGGTTCCAGTAACTTTTGGATCCGTCATACTGATAGCACCCGTAAGACAGCCATAAGTTTTAGTGCCTACTTTTTCAACAATTTTGCCGGGATAACATTCAATTTGCCCCATTGTATTGAGCACTGAAAGTGTTGCTTCGATGAAAGGTTGGATAAGTTGTTGGTCCATAGTTGCTAACTAATCGAATCTACTACGTTCACAGATTTTAAAAAAGGTGACTATTTTATTAATTGAGACTTAAGAATTGAGTCGAGCTTGACGATAGTTCCAATGAGTTCATTGGGGAAAATTACTATGTCAGTACTAAATTCACTTGATAAAAACATGCCAATTCTTGTCGTGGATGATTTTTCGACCATGCGTCGTATTGTTAAAACCTGTCTGCGCCAGCTTGGCTTTGAAAATATTACCGAAGCTGAGGATGGTAAAATTGCTCTCGAAAAGATGGAGCTCAATGAATTTAAGCTGGTGATTTCAGACTGGAATATGCCCAATATGATGGGTATTGACCTTCTGAAGAGCGTCCGAGCCAATGAAAAGTATAAGAACGTTCCCTTTGTTCTTGTGACCGCTGAAGGCCAGAAAGAGAATGTCATCGAAGCTGCGAAAGCAGGAGTTAGTAACTATGTTGTTAAACCCTTTACGGCTGATACGCTGCAGACCAAACTAGAAGCAGTGTTCAAGAAGTAGGTCTTGTCCTCATTCAGGTTGGTATAGGGGAGGTATCTCTCTCGCCAACAGTCATAAATTTGTCATTTTTTTCTCATAAAATAGCTAAGCTATTGAAAACACACATGGCACTTGCCTTGCTCTCTACCCGTAACGAGCAACAGGCAAGTTTTCATGAAAGTTACATTTACAGGGCACTTTAAAGACGTCACACGACAGGTTGCAGCACCGGTCAGCCTTGATGATGCTGCGCCACAGAAATTTGCCAAGCTCATTGGTGATCTAGAGAAGCCAGATCTCCCTAAAGTCGACCAGATAAAGACCGCAGAGCTTATTGCTCCATCTGATATTAAGTTTGATCCAT
>JBILLA010000057.1:0-12450 GCA_044376365.1 Bdellovibrionota bacterium
GCTCCGAGGTCTGCACCATCGACTGCAGCAAACATTGAATCAAGAGTACAACTTGTTACTGGGAATGCTTGAGAGACACTTGCTTCAGTTAATGAGTTTCCAGTACCAGAGAGAGGAATAAACCTTGAAGCAGTTGTGTCAATGGCAGCGCCTGAACCGCTTAGGAAAGTACCAGTATTGGTTGGACCGGTAGCACCCTGTGCGCCAGTAATTCCAGAGATCCCAGATAAACCAGAGATCCCGGAAAGGCCGCTTAGACCAGAGACGCCAGAATCACCGCTCACACCAGAAAGACCTGTGATACCAGAAACTCCTGAGATGCCTGAGATGCCTGAAAGTCCAGACACTCCAGAGACTCCAGAAACACCAGAGATTCCTGTGACACCAGTTACCCCAGTAACCCCACTCTCTCCTGAAATTCCAGAAAGTCCTGATTCACCAGAAATACCTGACAGACCACTTAGACCTGAAACTCCAGAAGCACCGCTTACACCAGAAACACCTGATGGGCCCTGTGTAACGTTATCTGTACCGCTAGCACCTGATGGGCCAGAGATACCACTGACTCCAGACTCACCAGATACCCCCGAAACACCAGAGACCCCTGAAATACCTGCAATACCAGGAAATCCGCCAAGACCTGGAAAGCCAATAATGCCTGAGACACCGTTAGTACCTTGAAATCCACTTGCGCCAGAAACACCTGAATCACCAATAGCTCCAGTGACTCCAGTTACACCTGTCACACCAGAGACTCCAGTTAGTCCAGATAGCCCTGTAACACCTGACTCACCCGAAACTCCCGAAACACCTGAAACGCCGCTCACACCTGAAACACCAGAGACACCAGAAACCCCGGTCTCGCCCGAGACACCAGAAACTCCAGTAATACCACTTTCACCGGAGATGCCTGAGACACCTGAAACACCTGAAACTCCGGTAAGCCCGGAAATGCCGGAAAGGCCGCTTTCACCAGAAAGACCTGAGACACCACTGACACCACTATCACCGACAACGCCTGAAACACCTGTGACACCAGTTACACCGCTGATACCAGAAACACCAACGAATCCAGAAAGACCAGAGAGACCAGAGAGACCAATTGCACCTGAGGCACCAGAAACACCTGAAACCCCCGACTGACCTTGGCCACCGTTGATACCGTTTTTACCATTCTGAATATTGGCGGCTAGTCTCTCTCCTGTTAGGCATGAGCCGCTTCGCTCGACTACCTTTAGTGTGCTTGTATTCTGGCAAAGCAGCTTATTTGTAGAAGTTTGTGCAGAAGCGCTTTCAGATAATAGGAGGAAAAATAGACCAGCAGTGACGATACGTGCGGAATTTTTACATTTAACAAAAGACATGAGTGGCATTCTATTTTGATTTCTTGAATATAGGACAAGCGGTCCGGCGAACCGAAATACGCTTAATGAAAGTAATCACAGGGCAGAGCTTTCCACTAAGGACTCAGTTCTGTCAACCATTTTTGTAATACGACTGTAATAAAAAGATGAATCACTGTTCTATAAACAAAGAACAGCTAGTAGCGGTACGCTGAAAAATAATATTAATGCGCAACGCTATTAGTAGCCGCACGCAAACCAGATTCATGCGCCTGCTCATTTGTTTGACGCTCATCGGTCACATAACTCTTAAGGGATGTTTGTGCACCGCGGAGCTCTTGAAGCGTTTCGCCAAGAATACGCTCAGTTGGGGATGCCTCGAGGAAATTGTTCACGAAATAGAGTGTGCAGGTAAATGCGATTGCTACCGGTGCAGCGATACATAGCCAAATCATACCTCTTTTTTGTTCTGCTGCGTCGTGTTGCATATTGTGCTCTCGTATTTATGTGTAAAGACTTTTAGAATGAATAAGTGTAAAACCAACCCTTACTGAGAGGCAAGTTCCGTTTATGAGTATGATGTCGAATGAGGATATTAAGCAGGTTATCAGCTCTGGGGAGCTTATTATTGAGCCCTATGACGAAGCTTACCTCAGGGGCGCTGGCATCACCCTTCACCTTGGTGCCGACCTCCTCAAACCACAACCCGGTAAGGTCGTAGACGTAAAAAACAATATCTATCCCGACTACCAAGAGTTCACCATCACTGATGAGGCACCCTACAAACTGATGCCAGGCGAGTTTATCCTTGGCGCAACATATCAAAAAGTCTCTGTTGGCAGCTCCCTTGGATTTTTTATCGAAGGTCGCAGCACTCTAGCTCGACTTGGGCTCACCATTGTTCAAACGGCGATGCTTGTCTATCCAGGTCACCGAGATCGTCGCGTCACTCTTGAGCTTGCAAATCACGGGCCGAATCCAATCCTTCTCTACCCACGAATGAAAATTGCACGTGTGGCACTCTTTGAATTAAAGACACCTGCATCAAAAGTGTATGACGATGAAGGTAAATATCGTCATCAGGAAACTGTCGGCGCGCCGCTTTTTAATGATGAGATTCTACCAGTGAAAAAATGAACGGATGGCCTTCATCAGACCATCAGTCATTGAGCCACCCTTCCCACCTGAATCCTTGCCAAAGAATGCACTCTTCGGCAACGTGCCGATTGACTGATCTTTTTCTGTAAATCGAGAAAAATCAAAAAACGGAGTTAAATTTGGCGTTACCGTTGGTGTAGGAATTGGTGTTTTCTCTTTTGCATCAAAAGTTGAATAACCAAGTGTATCGTTCTCTTTCGTGATAACAGTTGGTAGTCGCTTGGGCGCAGGTGGTGGTCTTCGCTGCATACTGGCCGAAGATGAATTCATTAATGCTTGAGAACTTGATTCAGGAGGCAAGAGTCTATCGATTTCAAATGCAACAGCAAAAACGTGTACGATAAGGGTCCATACTGTTACATAGAGTGCGGTTCGTCCTGAATCCAGCATTATCCACAAAAGCAACAGAATCGACCCGATGAGAATTATTGCTTTAAAACCAGCAGCAACATTTGGAAATAAAAAATCAAAAAACCGAGGCGCCAAAAGCAACGATACGGCAACCGGCGCAACGACCATTCCAATCAAACAACGCAGGGTCATAACCTCTTTAAACTTCTTCTGTGACATTACAATGACAATAGATAAAAACGAGTCCCTAAGAAAGAAGAATTTGCATCGCCAAACCAGTGATTTTGGTCATCAGGGTTCGATTTTACCAGCAGTTTCGATACAGTTAACTATGTGAATCAACCAAACTTTTGGACAGACGACCAGTGGATTTTAGTCATGCCACAGGGTGCTGCTATCGATATCGAGCAGCTGTTTAAAGATCCTCTCGCTTTTGCCGCTGCTCAAGGAAGTCATGCCCAACTTGTTAAAGCATCAACACTGCTGCAAACGCAAGCATACAAAACATTACAGCATGCATCGCAGTTTATCTGTATCCCCCGCATCGTACTTCCGTCCGATACTGATACTGATGAGAGATATCTTCAAACACTCCATCGCCCTGCTGGAACAATTCTTTATCAACGTCGCTTTCCTCAAGATGGGTCAGTATCGTTTACTGCAGCTCCTCATCAAGCAGTGCCGAAATGTCAGAGCCTCGATCAACTCTACATTGATCACAGCGAACACCTCACACGAACAAACCTGCCAATCGATCCTTCACTCCTTGCCGGTCGAAATGTATTTATTGCTCGCGTGCCAGATGGCATCGATAAAGACATTTTTAACAACGCTGCTGCTGTATTTACTGCGGGTATCCGCTCGTGGAAAAAACTTTCAAAGCTTGGTGTAAACGTCAACGGCTGTGTTGAGTCTCTTGGAGAAGATGAACTTTATGCCGCTCACTTTCAAAAGCTCTTTCCTGGATCATGGATCAAACTGACGCACCGTGATGTGATTTCTGCAGCTTCGCCTACAGATGGCGCTCTTTTTCAAGCTATCATTCCTCACTATGCACTCGATACTGACGCTGCAATACCAAGCCTTACGAATAAAACTCACTGCTATTGGAAGAGTGCACGACGATTTGAACGTGCTTATAAAGACGACCAATCGTTAGCAAAGAAAATTCACGGAGTAGGACTTGGTAATTCACTAACGCGGATGAAAGAAAACTATCCACAGATTCAAATCATACCCTGTCTCGATGAGAATCAATTTATACAAGAGGTACTATGAAACAACTACAACGACTCCGTTCGACACGACAGCTTCGCGATATGTTGGCTGAAACAACTTTTAATAGAAAACAACTTATCCAGCCCCTTTTTATTGTCGAAGGTCTCGCACGCAATGAACCGATAGCATCACTACGGGGCAACGTACGACTCACGGCTGAAAGCGCACTGCAACAGGTAGAAACAGATCTCGAAGCTGGTGTTGAGAATTTTATTATTTTCTTTGTTCCACAAGAAAAAAAAGCAGCAGGTTTTCAGCATGATTTTTCAAGGAGCGTGCTGCAAAAACTATCCTCTCGTTTCGGGAATGATGCTTTTTTCTGGGTTGATACTTGCCTCTGTTCAAAAACAGATTCGGGACACTGCTGCCTCTTTACCCCTGAAGGTGCGATTGATTTCGAAGCAACACACCAAGCCCTTACATCGTTTGCAGTAGCATGCGCCGACGCTGGAGCACATGGTATCGCACCAAGCGATATGATCGATGGACGTGTTGCAGCACTTCGTGAAGGACTCAACAAAGCTCACCATCACATGACCCCAATCATGAGCTATAGCACTAAATTTCAAAGCAGCTTCTATGGTCCATTTCGTGATGCTGCTGACAGCGCCCCACAATTCGGCGATCGCAAGCAGTATCAACTTGATGTCCGTAATCGTTCGGCTGCACTGCAAGCGAGTATCCGCTGCGCAGAGGAAGGTGCTGACCTGCTCATGGTAAAACCTGGCATGACTTCAATTGATCTTATTGAGCCAATTAAACAGGCCACAGGATTGCAAGTTGGCGCATATCAAGTCAGTGGTGAATTTGGTGGTCTTTCTGTTCTTGCTGATCAACAGCTGATGAATTTCGATCTGGCTCTTATGGAAACTTGGTACACCTTCCGACGCGCAGGTGCTGCCTTCATTATTACGTACGGCGCTCGGATGGCTAAACAACTTGGACTTTAACGATGACTATGTACGATACAATTTTTGATACTGCTTTAAGCACTCTCAAACAAGAGGGACGCTACCGCGTATTTGCAAATCTTGAACGACGCGTTGGCGAAGCGCCCTATGCATTCTACCGTAACAACGGCGCCATCGAGAAAGTAACGGTTTGGTGTTCGAACGATTACCTTGGCATGAGCCACCATCCTGCAGTGTTGCACGCAATGAAAGATTGCCTTGAATACAACGGCGCTGGTGCGGGTGGCACTCGTAATATCTCTGGTAATCACCACACGATTGTTGAACTTGAAGCAGAGCTTGCCTCGCTCCATCACAAAGAAGCAGGCCTTGTATTCTCATCAGGTTATGTTGCCAACGAGACAGCACTCTCTGCTCTTGGAAATATCTTAAAAGACGGTGTGATTTTCTCTGATGCAGACAATCATGCCTCTATGATCGAGGGGATTCGTCACAGCAAAGCAGAGCGTCACGTATTTCGTCACAGCGATCCTGAACACCTTGAATCATTACTCAAGAAAACAGCTATCAATCGACCAAAGCTTGTTGCATTCGAGTCAGTCTATTCAATGGGAGGCGATATTGCTCCGATTGCTGACATTCTTGAACTCTGTAAACGATACAATGCGCTTTCATACATCGATGAAACACATGCCGTCGCACTGTATGGTACGCAGGGTGGTGGTGTTGTTGAAGCATTAGGACTGCTTGATGAAGTTGACTGTTTGCAGGGTGGGCTTGGTAAGGGCTATGGCGTGGTCGGAGGCTTTATTACTGGGCACTCTAAGCTTATTGATGTTGTTCGAAGTTACGGTGCTGGATTTATTTTTACCACTTCTATTCCACCTGTTATTGCAACTGGAGCGCTTGCAAGTGTTCGCTATCTGCGAGAGTCCGCAAGTGAGCGTCGCTTAATGATGCAGCAGGTACAACGAACTCGAGCAGTTCTAAAGCGCGTCGGTATCCCGACTATGTGCGAAGAAAGCCACATTATTCCAGTGTTCGTTGGAGACTCCGCGCAATGTAAAGCTATCTCCGATCGACTCTTACAGGAGTTTCGTATTTATATTCAGCCCATTAATTATCCAACAGTGCCTCGAGGCTCTGAACGTTTGCGCATTACCCCAACGCCGCTTCATGCCGATGACATGATCGAAGAGCTTGGTGCTGCGCTTGGACAGATCTTTAGAGAACTAGAGCTCTTACAAGCTGCTTAATCAATAGATCCAAAAAAGCCCGTTAAGCACTCTTTTGGATAAAATTTGAAACATCCTGCTCGCGTTGGGATGACTTATCTTTGAGCGACTCAATATCAGAGGCAAGTTTAAACTGGTCAAAAACATTACCTAAGTGCTCTAGCCATTTGCCTGCAATAAATCGCTGCACCGATGTTCCAGTATATACCCAGGTTGATTCGCTCTCGTCAGAGACATAGTCCTCAAAAATAGTTGCAAGAAACAAGCATTCTCGTTGAGAAGAATAAATATAGAGCTGCCGCCTACCCACAACGCCCCAGCGTTGAGGCAAGACAGACTCTTTGCGCTCGGCATCAATACCGATATAGAGGCTTTCATGATTAAGGCTTCGACAGCAGTAAAAGTGTTGCACACCTGGTCTATCATGCAGAGCGCGATCTCGAAAATCATTCGATGAGCCAGCTTCGACAACAGCAAGACTCATATTAAGAAAACGTCCTAAAGAGACAAACTGGTGATTCGTAAAATACTTTTTATGTCGACGAAAAAAGTAATAGAGCTTTTCAGTAATTATATACTCTTTTTCAAAGGCAACATTCGCTTCTTTAATTTTTATAATATTTGTTGGGTGTTGCTTCATAAGATGTGCAACAAGCTCATAATGCCGTTTAAAAATAGACTCAAAGCTCATCGACTCGAATTCTAGAGGATCAGTAAAGTAGTGCTTTATCAACGTATAGAACAACCATACGATAAAAATAAAACCTATCGATTGTGCAACGAGGAGCTCCATAGCTGGATCATGATTCATTATATTACCAGTCAACACGCGTCCATAAAAAAACGCCTGTTGATCTTGATAGATATTTCAAGCAAAGGGTATGCCAGCAGAGAGTTGCTGTAGGCACACTCGAAGCGCAAAAACTTGCTTACTTACCTTTGTCAGTTCGATCAACTGGACATGCTAAACAAGCCGCCTGAAATCGATCATGCTGGCGCCAGCTTGCAGTTTCTTCTTGAATAATCTGCATCATTGCCTGAATCCATGATGGATGATCATTGAGGCAAGGAATCAGATCAAAACGCTCACCACCATTATGTAAGAAATCTTCTCGAGCTTCTTCGCCTATTTCTTCAAGTGTTTCAAGACAATCTGCGATAAATGCTGGACACATCACGGCAAGTCTCTTTGTACCTTCATGCGCAAGTTTCTCTACCGTTTTATCAGTGTAGGGATTCAGCCATACTTCATTACCAAAGCGAGATTGAAACGTATGCACAAGCTGATCAGGATGCAACCCAGCAGCTTTTGCAAAGTATTGTGATGTTTCAACGCACTGACAGCAGTACGGATCACCATTATCAACATACCGCACAGGAACACCATGATACGAGAGCATAACTTTTTCTGGAGGTGTATCGACTGTTGCAAGATATTCTTTATAACGAGTGACCAATGCATCGATATAGATCTTTCGATTATAGTATGGCTCTACAACTTTCAACGTTGGAACCTCGCGCTTGGTCAACAGATGCTTAAAGACTGCATCGTACGTTGATGCCGTTGTGGATGCTGCATACTGTGGGTACATCGGAAAAAGAAGAATACGACGGCAACCTTTCGCCATCAGCTCATCAACTGCAGACTCAAGTGATGGCTTACCATAACGCATACCAATAGCAACTTCTATATCAAGCCCTTCCTGCTCAATATGTGTTCGCACTGCTGCTGCTTGCTTCTTTGTTGTCGCCATAAGTGGCGACCCTTCATCCGTCCATATGCTTGCATACGCAGCGGCAGATTTTTTTGGCCGAGTATTAAGCACAATCCCATTAAGAATAATCCACCACAGCACAGGATTGAGTTCGATCACTCTGCGATCAGAGAGGAACTGTTTAAGATATGGACGAAGCGCTTGCTTCGTTGGTGCCTCAGGAGTCCCAAGATTACTAATGAGGACACCGATACGGTCATAGTTCTGCTTACAGCCATAAGCTGTTGATTGCTGTGTCATAGATGGTTGATACTACCTACTCTATCCTTGTGCTGCAAAGTGTATGACTGACAATATCCCCCACCACCCCCTTACTAATCGCGCTAAGCAGATTTTTTTAAAGATGCAGTCGGATATTTGCAACGGTCTTGAACAGGCCGACATGGGCAAACAGTTCATCACCGATACGTGGGAACGAACCGACCAACAGGGCGGCCACGGTGGAGGTGGCATCACCCGCGTCATCAGTGAGGGTGCAGTCTTTGAAAAAGGTGGTGTAAATTTTTCTGAAGTACACGGCACGCTGCCCGAAGAGATGGGTCGAACTCTCCTGGGTCGATCTGAAGTGATGCCCTTCCACGCAACTGGCACATCGCTGGTCATTCACCCAGCCTCTCCACAGGTTCCAACGATTCATGCAAACTTTCGCTTCTTAACAGTCGCCGATCGGTCATGGGTTGGTGGTGGTATCGATCTCACACCTTATGTTTATAATCGTGAAATCTTTCAAACATTTCATCGAAAGCTCAAAGTCATCTGTGATCGACATGAAGTAGCTTCCTATGAAACATTCAAACAGCAGTGTGATAACTACTTCTACATACCACACCGTCAAGAAACTCGTGGTATTGGTGGTATCTTTTTTGACTATCTTGGTCGCGAAGATGCATCACTGATCGCACCATGCCTCGATCTTGCAGAAGATTTCGCTACAAACTTTAATGACATCTATATTCCTATTGTCACTGCAACGAAAGCCCTCCCCTACACTGAACAACAGAAACAGTTTCAACTCTATCGTCGCGGACGCTATGTTGAGTTTAATCTTATCTATGATCGTGGTACCCTCTTTGGACTTAAAACTGGCGGTCGCATCGAATCAATCCTGATGTCTCTTCCTAAGTATGCAAACTGGGAGTACAACGCCAGCGCTGCGGATTTTGGCGCTGATGCAGAAGCACTGACATCGCTTTTTAAAACGCCACCACAGGATTGGGAACAGTTGTAAGAGAGTACGTGCAAATTTTTAGATGCCTCCTCTGTTTCAGCAGAAAAAGTTTATTCTAATAACTGATAGCGGATGGCTGATTATGAAGAAGCGATAGCTCAGTCCCTTTAGAACTTCACAGTTCCTTACAGAAACATTTCAAGCTATCATACCGCCCATTACATATCTGCCCTACACATGTCAGACCAATTCAACAAAACTTCAACCTGGATCATCATCCCCGCCTATAACGAGGACAAAGTGATCGGCAACGTTGTGACTGATGTTTGTCGTCGAGGCTATAGCGTTGTTGTAGTGGACGATTCGTCATCTGATAGAACCGCTGAAGTAGCACTTGCTGCTGGTGCATTTGTATGTCGTCATGCCATCAATCTTGGGCAAGGTGCAGCGCTCCAAACAGGTATCTCATTTGCCTTGCGAAAAAATGCTCAGTACCTTGTGACCTTCGATGCTGATGGTCAACACCAAGCTGATGAAATAGCTGCAATACTTGCACCTCTACAATCTGGTACTTCCGATGTCACACTAGGCTCACGATTTCTTCGCCCCGAAAGTGCTCCTACCATGCCACCACTTCGTCGTAAAATCTTGCATCTTGCAACGCTCTTTACCCGTTTTACAACTGGTCTTGAGCTCACTGATACCCATAACGGCTTTCGAGGTTTTACAAGAACAGGCGCTTCAAAACTTTCTCTTCGTCAAGATCGCATGGCGCATGCTAGTGAAATCTTGACTGAAATAGCTGATAAGAAACTTCGGTACCAAGAAGTTCCTGTAACGATTCTCTATACAGACTACTCGCTTGCAAAAGGACAAAAGCTTTCCAACTCGTTTAATATACTTTGGGAATCCTGCACTGGAATTTTAAGAAGGTAGTGACGCTATGATTCGTATCATTCTTATTGCAAGCTTACTCATTACAGCACTGCTCTATTTCAAAGCATTTCGCACACGCGCAACCGATCGAGCATTAACCATCGCTGTCTTTGCGCTGTTTGTCCTCTTTATTCTTTTCCCCGATACCACAACTATTATTGCTCATACCGTTGGTGTAGGACGTGGTGCGGACCTAGTCTTTTATCTTTTTATTATGGCGTGCTCATTTTTTGTCGTGCTCCTTTACGGACGGCTCTTAGCACTCGAGACAAAACTCACTGCATTGGTCCGAGAAATAGCAATCAAAGATGTGCAGCCTCCTCAGTAAGCAATGCATACAGATGAGTACGGTAAAAAGGTTTATGCCTGTGGATCTTGCGGCGTAGTTTGAGCGGGCTCAACTTCAGGATTCCAACCAAACACAAGCTGTGTGTACTGCACCGCACCCCAATATGAGAAAAACAGTGAAATGAGCATGCAGTTAAGACCAACGAAACGAGCTGGTAATTGAAGCACTCCAAGGTCGAGCACAAAATCATTAAGCAAAAAAGCACCAATCGCAAACATCTGCAGAAAGCTTTTCACTTTCCCCGAAGCACCAGCAGCAACAACAAGACCTGCTGTCGCAGCGACACCACGAAGACCAGTGACCCAAATTTCACGAACAATCACTAAGACAACCATCCATGCGGGCACCCAGGAATCACCATAGAGTGGATCTCGGATTGCGACAAGCATCACCAGTGTAGAAATCACTAGGATCTTATCAGCGATTGGATCCATTAATTTTCCAAAGTCTGATACGTTTCCAAACGCACGAGCAATAAGACCATCAAAGTAGTCAGTAATAGCTGCAAAGACAAAAAGATAAAATGCAGCGCGAAACATCGCATCTGATGGTTCACGAAGCAGCAAGATCAGTACAGGTATCATCATCACTCGAAAGAGTGTCATGAGATTAGGAATAGAGAACGAGATTTTAACCATCAGAGCTGTATCTATCGCGAAGACGCGCAACGATTTTTACATATTTTTGCGTCTCTTCAAATGGGGGCACCCCCTTATATTTATCAACCCAGCTCATGCCTGCATTATAAGCAGCAAGGGCCCGGATGAGGTCCCCATCATATCGCGTCACCAACTTTTTCAGGTATTTAGCACCACCGGCAATGTTATCGGATGGTTCATAGACATTATCTACACCCATGTCTCGAGCAGTAGTTGGTAAAAGCTGCATCAGTCCACGTGCACCCTTCGGAGAAACTGCTCGTGGGTTAAAGCCAGATTCAGCATGAATGACGGCTTTAATTAAAGAATAATCGAGCCCTGTCTTGTAAGCAGCGTCTTTAATATGAACATCAAAGCTATTTTTATGCAGCTTATACATGCTCACCCCGCCGTACATAGGCCGAGGGTTGTACCAAGAGAAGGTTGATTTTCGCGCAGTAAAAACTTGCGCAGAGACCCCCGTTGGTGGTGGTTGCGTAGAGAATTTTTTCGAACCGTCTGGTTGTTGGTATACGTAAATAGGACGAGCGTACGCAAAATTCGTACAGAAGAAGCACGCAACTATGAAAATGCTAGCTCGAATCACTCGCGCTTAAACCAGCTTGAGGCCGGCAGTTCCAAAGTAGGATATAGTCCCATTGTCCCACTGAACACCGATAATAACTGGGCGCTCACGCTCACGAGAATCTCCTGATTGAACAGTTTCTTCCCGTATTTCTTTGACAGTTCCCTGACTACCTGGGACATGTACACGCACTACCCTATCACCTGCCTTAAATAGTTGAGCCATCTGTTCTCTCCGTATTAAATCTTTCGTATCTAGGATGCCCACAATACACCTATCGGTACAATTTTATTACAATTTTTTCCATTTCCGAAAGCATAGACCTACATTTTCTGGGGTGCGCAACCCCCCTAAACAGCATCACAATAGAAAGGAGCCAGCCTGGATATGAGCAAAGACAAAAATCCTAGCCAAATTATCTGTACCTTTTGTGGAAAGATGCAGGACGAAGTAAAGAAGCTTGTCGCAGGACCAGGGGTCTATATCTGCGATGAGTGTGTCGATCTTTGTAATGATATCCTCACTGAAGAGCTCGATGACAAATCGCAAAGCGCTCTCAAGCTCAATATCCCAACACCAAAAGATATTAAAAAAACACTCGATGAATATATCATCGGACAAGAGCGTGCAAAGAAAGTACTCGCTGTTGCAGTGCACAATCACTATAAACGTCTCAAGAGTAATTCTACTGCAAAGAAAAATGATGTTGAGATTCAAAAGTC
>JBILLA010000220.1:0-3818 GCA_044376365.1 Bdellovibrionota bacterium
GCATGTAGTGCTTTTGGTTCTCCTAAGCTGGGTCTCTTTGAGCCCAGCTTTTGTTTATGGACAGGAGAAAAAATTACCATTTAAAGGCTATAGTAGTTTAACACCTCAGTTTCGCTCACTGTGTGATGCGATGCATGAAGATGGGCGCGGAGATTTTCTTGTGCAAAGTGCTGCGGCATATTCAGAGCGTGACATTGGATGTGAAGCATGTCGCCCCTTGATGAAAACTATCATGCAGAGTTGTAAGCGGTACGCTCCAAAGGTAAAACCTACGCCGAAAGGGCATGCTACTGCACACGAGGAAGCCCCAGCAGAGGCTGTGCCAGAAGGAGAAGCACCGCCCCCACCCACGCCGACCCCAACACCAACCCCTGTACCAGGGCCAAATCGTGAGCCATCGCCGCTGGTGCTGGATCGTGCCGTGCGGTTATTCACTGCTATTGCTGAAGATAAACTTATCAGTGAGAAAAGTATCCCTGCTATCTATCGATTATTTTTTATTCTCACGGACCCGTCGCGTACGACACCTGGGCAGCGTGAATATTTTGATATCCTGCAAAGCTATGTGCTTCCTATTTTTGAAGCAAAGAAAAAAGATAGTGCAAAACAACATGAGGCATCGCCTAAAGAGATGAAAAAGAGCTCAGAGCACCTCCAGTCTCTCTTTGAATAGTTATTGCAGCGTGGGCTTATGACGGGGCTTCCAGGCATGCCTAGAGCCATACCCAAGTTTGGCCAGGGTTTAGGTTATCAACCATAAAGTTACTCACAAGTGTTGAGGACTTTAAATATTCGTGCACAGCCATCATCACTTTTCCACTTCCAAAACCATGAACGACTTTAATTCGTTTCATATTCGACATAATTGCACGATTGAGTTTGTTCTCAAGGGCGTTGAGTGCTTCCTGGACCGTATATCCATGCAGATCTAAATCTTCTGATTCTTTGCCCGAAGGTCCTGCGGCTTTAATAGTGACAGTATCCTTGGTACGGTTTTTTTGAGGTTGTGGATCGAGACGACGCACTTCATCACAGCGCACTATCATTGACAGTGTACCCAACTGTACTTTGACACGTTGCTTTGGCAGCAGTTCAATAATCGTTGCTTCACGTTGCATTCGGATAAGTTCAACAATATCACCAATATGAAGGGGGATGTCTGTCATGATGCTCGAATAGGAAAAGAATGGTTTTGAATAATCATACGTGTAGGGTCTTCAAGGTTGCTGGTGAGTATCTGGTAGAGATCTCGTCGGATGCGGACCATACCCTCGGTTGAAGAGTGTAAAAAGAAATCACCGTCTTGGACACAAAAGTAGTCATCTGCTGTAAGTGGAAGCGTGCGTTCAGTGTTTAAAAGGAATTCGGGTCCTGTGGCTGTTGTATGAACACTGAGCGCAAGGAGTGGGGTAGTATCATACTCAAAAGTAGACTCATCATATTTAATTTTAAGAATGTACTCATTCGTGTCCGGACGAAAAATGATTGAGCGGTTAAACAAAGAAGCAAGCTTTGTATTAGTGAATGCGACGCCCTCATGGTGCCATGTGCCTTGCGAATCCAACCGAAGCGAAGCACGTGGACGATCCGTCATATGAACTTTGCGAGGTGATAATTTTTCTTGCCGATACGAATCAGAGCAACTGAGCGAGCCAGATAGGGATCAACTGCTGCGGTATCAGCAGTAATTTTCTCGCCATTAATTGAGACGCCACCGCCAGCAATTAAGCGACGGGCTTCCCCCTTAGAATTCACTGCATGTGCTTCCACGAGTAGATCGAGTACCGTTTTGCCACTGACTTGGCTTTGCGTAATCTCTTGAGAAGGTACATCTTTGTAAATGGTCAGAAGTTCAGTATCTGAGAGTCCATCAATAGAACCACTAAAGAGTACCTGAGCGCTTTTTTTAGCTAAGGCAACAGCTTCACCGCCATGTACAAGTTCCGTCACTAGATCTGCGAGCACTTTTTGAGCTTCGCGCTTTTCGGGAGCTTGGGAAACCGACTCCTGGTACGATGCGATCGCAGCCTCTTCGAGGAAGGTAAAAATTCGCATGTATCGAATTACATCAGCATCAGGAGTGTTGAGCCAGAATTGATGGAACACGTATGGTGAAGTCAATTCAGGATCGAGCCACAGCGCTGTACCTGTAGATTTACCAAATTTTTGTCCTTCGCTATTTGTCAGGAGCGGTATAGAGAATGCAACGGCAGTATGCTCCCCCATTTTTTTTCTAATCAGTTCAAGCCCTGCAGTAATATTGCCCCATTGATCACTGCCACCGATCTGCATGCGCACACCCTTGGTTGTATACAGGTGATAGAAGTCAAAAGCTTGAAGCAGCATGTAGCTAAATTCAGTGTAAGATATCCCTTCGCCATGCAAACGAGTCTTTACAACTTCTTTGCTAATCATGTAGTTGACAGTGAAAAATTTACCGACATCTCTGAGGAATGAAAGGACATCAATAGGTGCTGTCCAGTCTCTGTTGTTTACAAAGGTAGGGGTGACACCGACTGTCTGGAATAGCTTTGATATCTGTCGTTCTTGACGGGCAATGTTCTCATCAATGACATCAAGGGAAAGGAGTTGTCGTTCTGTGTTGCGGCCTGACGGATCGCCGATTGCTCCCGTTGCGCCACCAAAAAGGATGACAGGCTTAAGGCCAGCGCGAGCAAGCTTTACTGAGACGATAAGGGGGACAAGATTGCCGATTTGCAGAGATTGAGCTGTCGGATCGAAGCCTACATAGAAAGAATCTCCAGGTTTTAAGGCCTCTAGAGCTTCCTGATCGGAATAATCCTGAATTAATTCGGTACCCTGCAGTGTTTTAAATATCGACGCCATCGATTTGACCTAAACTCTTAATTTTTCTAATATCTTACCTGAAATTTTCATTATCTGACACAGCTTAGGTGTAAGTCGTATGGCAAAAGCGAACAAAGAAACCACATTTTTAGTCTCTTCCGAAGGGACAGGATACTTCTATTGCAACCGCAAGAATAAGAAGAAAAACAAAGGCGAAAAAAAGCTCAGCCTCAAAAAATACGACCCTGTTGCTCGTAAGCACGTTGTATTCTCTGACAAGAAGCTTTCAAAGCTCAAGAAAAAATATGTCCCTGGACAGGACGTCCAAGCTGCTCCTGAGGCTGCATAAGTCTTTTCGTTGCCAACCATGGGTGAGGCAGCAAGTAGTATAGACGTTGTTGAATCAGCAAACGGTTCTTCCATGTCTTTGCGCTCAGCAAGAGTCTTCAAGCGTCGAATCGGATCTTCACACGAGACGCTCCTCGTTGTTGTCCCCTGGCTGTTAGTTGCTTTCTTGATTGGGCTGCCGTTGTTGCAGCCGCAACTTTTTACAGATCATGCAGGTTGGGGTGAGCCAATCATCTGGCTGGGTGTGTTGGTCAGCTGGACTGCCTTTGCGCTAGCTCATCGATCGCCGCGTGATATCAAGGCGTTTCAAGATATCTTTTTGCTCCGCTTTAATGCGTGCCACGCAAGTTTAGCTGCACTGCTTCTTTTAACAATCTTCGCATCGAGCAATCCTGTGTATCTTTATGGTGCCAGTGCGCTCTTGGTTGCGCAGAAGCTTATCTTTAATGCCATTACCTCTTGGCTCATTGATGATTGTACATTGGTGTCACATGGAACCCGTGGAATGGTTACTATCCTTGATGAGTACAGTAATTACGCCATTCGCGAACTGCCAGTAGAAGCACTGCTGCCTGGCATGATTGTTCGCTGTGCAGTAGATCAAGAAGTTGTGTTTGATGGAACTGTCTTGTCTGGTCTTGCTGAGGTTGAAGAGCTTTTGC
>JBILLA010000058.1:0-12391 GCA_044376365.1 Bdellovibrionota bacterium
ACTCGCCACAGCTTTTCACGGTCAAGTGAAGTGTGGCTCTTTGGTATTAGTGATAAGAGTGGACTGTGGCCCTTAGAAAAAGTGCGCAATTCCCTGCAAGGCGACTGGATTGAACAGCCACAGCCAGGCTCCCCAATGGGAAAAGTGTTCCTTTCGATTGGAAAAGCCACAAGCTCAATCTCTGGTGTCGCTCATGGAGAGCTTAATCTTGATCTCTTATCGCATCCCTGGAGTGGACAGCTACAAACCCAGTTTGACAATCTGTATCAATCATTTGATCTCTACTCGATACAGTCTCAACGTATAACGCTGCGCCTGACACGGTGCAGCTTAGATACAACCCTCACCACGCGCAGCTATACTTTTTCTTATCCCCTTGGGGCACATGATGTGCTCTCTATTTCCAATATCGATGGAACACCACTTCGAATTACTGCAAGCAGTACAGGTACAGGCTATACCATTGAAGGTACCGCAACACAGCTCCGCTTGAACAAAGAAGGTGCTTCCCTAACACAACAGTTTCTTATTGCGATCTTTGGAACTTTTCTAATCTGTATCTTTGTCTTTTGCGTCCGTCATGGAAAAACCAATCAAGGATACCGATTCGTCGCAGCACTCGCTCTTGCAGTGATTGTTGGTATTGCGTGGTGGCTTGTCTTCTATCCGGCATTCATGAGCACCGATAGTCTTGAGCAATGGTTTCAAGCAATACAGCATCGATATGGCACAAGACATCCTCCACTCATGGGGATGATGATGCACTATGTACAATATATCGATGCAACACCTGCAACGTTTTCACTGATACAATCAATTATGTGGTGGCTCAGTATCTATGCCCTTCTTGGGATACTCTGTCTATCACGCAAAGCTTGGTTGGCTGGTTGTGCAGTACTCTCCCTCCATCCGGTGCTTTGGCACTATTCCGTCACACTTTGGAAAGATATCTGGATGACAATCTGCGTTTTGTGGGGTTTTTATTTCCTCATGCAAAGCAGATCAAAGATGCAGTACCGATGGTTCATACTTTCAACATGCTCATTCGCGCTTGCACTCTGTTTTCGTCACAATGCTTTTCCATTTGCACTGATTCCTGCACTCGAATGCTTCTTTAATAGAAAACTTCTTTTTAGTTCTATGCACAGAGCTTCACGCGCAGCTCTGTGCATCTGTATCTGTGCGATATGCTTAATACCATCGAAGCTTATTGAACATCTTCCAAATACCTATCCCGAGACCACACGGCTTGCTCCCCAACTGCTTGCACAATCCTTAGGTGCATACGTACAGCTCGATCCAACACATCCAGGGCGACAGAAGTTCCGTGAAGAATTCGACAGTATTTTTGGCTATGGCAAGCTCAATGAAGCACTTGAGCACTATGATTGCGCCGACTGGAGCTACCTTATCTTTCCTAAGTTCTCAAGCACTCCTATTCTTCACCGAGATCTTATCGTAGCGGAACAGGACTATGTGCTGAGTGCATTTATCAAAGTCCTCAAAGAATATCCTGTTCAGTGGTTACAACATAAGCTTTGTAACTTCCGCGCTTTTTTCTCTGGAAAAGTCGGATTAATTACACATCATGGTATTGATGCAAATTCGTTTGGCTTTGAACAAGTGAGCTTTTTTCCCAAAACTAAGTCTGTTGTGACCGATATAACAACATGGTTTAACACACATATCCTTGTACAACATAAGTGTTATTGCTTACTGCTGATCTTTGCCCTCATCTGCGCGTACTACCAGCGAATTGATCGCATCATACCCCTTGCCGTTGGAGCACTAGGCTATATTGTTCCTTATCTTTTAATCGATAATACTCCCGAGTGGCGCTTCTTGCTGCCCACAGATATCTTAGCTTTATGCTGTGTCGTGATTGTCTATGATGTCTATCTTACAAAGAGCGTAAAGTCATCTCTACTTGAGTAATCCCAATTTTTTTGGTCGACGGGGATACGTCTGTGGTGTTGCTTGCTCTTTATGAGCACTAATAACAAACCGTTCCTCTTCAAGAAAAGGAACTTTAACCTGATGTATCTGCATGGGACTGCTGCCAAGCAATGGCGCAAGGATATTCGCATCAGCAAGCTCTTCATGTACTTTGGGGCCTTTCATTGCACAAACAGTACCACCTATCGCAAGGAACGGTATAGAGAGCTCTATAAGTGCTGGCAGCGCAGTCACCGCACGTGAGATCACGCTATCAAATTGCTCACGCATCTGTGGCTCATGAGCAACGACTTCAGCTCTCGCATGACGAGCATGAACATTTTGTAGCCCTAAGCGATCAATAACCATCATTAAAAACTGAATTCGCTTATCAAGAGCATCCAGTAATACAAACTCAGATGACGGCATTAAAATCGCAAGCACCATACCAGGAACACCAAGCCCAGTGCCAATATCAAGAATTCGTTGCGCTGTATGTTGTGAGAGTAATGGAATCAAAGTAGCAGCATCAAGCAAGTGGTGCGTGACAGCAGCATCACCTGTGACGCGGGTCAAATTCAACGTTTGGTTTGTCTGTTCAACAAGGTTCCAATAAGCTATCAGCTGTTCCATACACGTTTCAGTGGTCGGAACTCCTAATTGCTCAAGACCTTGTTGTAGTTGCAAGAGCGCTTGTTCAGAAAAACTCATGGTGTCATCCTCGTACCAAGGCAAACAATTTTTTTATCAAAGAAACGTGTAAAGATTGCAACGCCTCGCGGAGCATCTTCATCAAGACGACGTGTTGCCAGGCCAAGCTCTTTACGAAGCTGCTCTGGTTCCTCCTGAAAATTCGCTTTTTTCAATTCAGTGCGTGAATCCCAGCCGCGCGCAGCAAATAATTTTTTTATATGTGAGAGCCGATACGGCTCAATTGCATCAATCAAGAATGCTTCAGCGACATGCTCAAGTCGATGGCGATGCTCATGGTAGTGTTCTACACTACAAACACCAAGCTTTCCTGGCTTCGGAAGCACTGCACATTCAGCGTCAGCAAAATATTGATCGGAGCACTCTGCAGCAAGCAGTGCAGCATGCGGTTCAAGGATGACACAAGGGAGTACTGGCATATCAGTCAGATACGGATTGCTCTGATCAACGAACGCGTCAGTAAAAATATCAGTTGCGGTATCAAGAAGGCAAACTGTTGGGACGTGTGGTAAGTCAGTACCAGTGTTAATAAGAAGTTTTTCTTTACACTCTTTTTGGAAACCGATCCATTGTGCGTGCCATCCAGGATAAGCTGTTTTATTAGTCGGATTAATTTTAATCACAGCAGGCAGCAACGAAGTCGACATTAAAAGCGATAGCGGTGGTGAAAACTCTTCTGCTACTTTCGTGCGAGTACCATCATGAGAGCGCCGCATCGGGTCCGCCCACAACGCGGTACATCCATGGAAATCAGATGATGTAAGGTAGTGCTCATACGATATTTCATGAATCGCCACATTGGTACAACCAGCAAGAGCAACATTACGACGGGCAAAAGCTGCATGGATAGGATCCGTATCTAAACAGACAACAGCGCGAACCCGCTTCGCAAGCTGTATCGTATCAAAGCCAAGTCCACAGCCAACTTCTAACACGGTATCCTCTGGACTAAAAAAACTTGCATGATGTTGCGCAATACGAGGATGCGTTCGCTGCTCAAGTCCGCGCTGAGTAAAATATCCTCTGGCAAGCTGTGGCAAATACGATACGACTTTATTGCGACTAAGAAAGACTTCCAAGCCAAGCTTACGATGCTCGGGATCAAAGTCTTTTGATTTTGCCAACTCAAGCGACAATGACGCATAAGGCGTGCGCTGTGATAGCACGTCAAGTGCATCACATACGGCATCAATCTGGGCGAAATCTAGCAGCACAGAAGCAGTATATAGACAGGAGCAGCAGGCTGCAAAAGCTTCATGAGCAAAAAATGCTCATGAAGAGCACTTACATGTGCATACCGCCATTAATACCGATAATTTGGCCTGTAATATAGGCAGCATCAGGACTTGCAAGGAAGCGGGTAAGAGCTGCTACTTCTTCTGCTTTACCGTATCGTGCAAGAGGAATGACTTTGAGGTGCTCTTCACGAAGCTTTTCATCAAGAGCTGCTGTCATATCAGTTTCGATAAAACCTGGTGTAATCGCATTGACTGTAATATTGCGAGACGCTAACTCTTTTGCCATCGCTTTGGTTAAACCAATCAACCCAGCTTTAGAGGAAACATACGGTACTTGACCAGCATTGCCCATCTCAGCAACGACTGAGCTCATATTGATAATTCGACCGTAACGGCCCTTCATCATAATTTTTGCAGCAGCGCGCGCACAGTAAAAGGATCCATTGAGATTTGTTTCAAGCGTCTTATCCCAGTCCTCATTCTTCATGCGGACAAATAAACCATCACGAGAAATACCAGCATTGTTCACAAGAATATCAAGTCGACCATGCTTTTCTTTGATAGCATCAAATGCAGTATCTACTGCTGCAGAATCTCCAACAAGAAACCCAGCAAGACTTGCACTACCACCAGCTTGCTCACAAAGCGCTGCAACTTCTTCCGCTGCTGCTTGATTCGAAGCAAAGTTAATCACGACATGAGCACCTTCAGCAGCAAGTGCAAGAGAAATTGCTCTTCCAATACCGCGTGAACCACCAGTAACGATTGCGACTTGTCCTTGTAACGGCTTACTCATGTTATTTGATCACTCCTTTCTTTTTTTCAAAACGTTTACCAATACGATCAAAAAGCGCTTCGTTAAAGCTCTCTCCGACTTCATCAAGATGGGTCAATGCACCACCAAGCTTCTCAACTAAATCTCCATCAACTGATTTTTTAGCAACACGAATTGCATTCATAATGGCCCGTGCATTAGAGGATCCATGACAAATAATTGCCACATCACGCAGTCCCAAAAGTGGCGCCCCACCATAGGTAGACGGATCTAATTTCTCTTTAAAGAGGAGCTTAAACATTGGCTTCGCGAGCATCATTCCAAGCTTCCAACGGAATAAACTTTGCGAAGTATAGTAGCGAAGCGAATCAAGGATTAGCTCTACTGCTCCTTCCATCGTCTTTAAAGTAATATTGCCGATGAATCCATCGCATACCACAACATCGGCGATATCTTTACCAAGACCTCGACCTTCGATGTAGCCAACAAAATTAATAACTGGTAGCTCTGTTAATGCAGCATATGCAGCGCGCGTAATGTCATTGCCTTTACTTGATTCAGTCCCATTTGAAAGGATTGCAACACGGGGATGTTCATAAAGGTTAATTGCTTTCGCATAGAACGTACCCATAAGTGCAAACTGTACAAGTTGATGGGCATGGCAATCAGTATTTGCTCCGCTATCAAGAAGAATAGTTGGCTCTCGATCACCAACACGGGGAATTAAAGTCGCAATAGCAGGACGAGCAATACCAGGAAGCGTTCCCGATACAAAAAGACCAGCCGCCATAACAGCGCCTGTATTACCTGGGCTTACAACAGCACTGCCCTCACCTTTTCGAACGAGTTCAAAGGCAACACGAATTGAGGAATCAACTTTCCCACGGATAGCAGCAGATGGTGCATCATCCATGGTGATAACTTCAGTTGCGTTTTGTACAGTAATACCCGCTGTACCAGATGGGACAGGCTCGATGCCAAATTGTTTTAAGCAGGCAAGAAGTTCTGCTTCGACGCCAACGACAATCGATGAGATACCGAGCTCTCTAAATGCTCGAACTGCTCCTTCTAGAACAACGCTTGGGCCGAAATCTCCACCCATTGCGTCAACGACTATAGGTCGGTGGCTCACGCAGCTGCTTGATTTTCTTTAGTCTTAAGAACTTGACGGCCTTTATAGTACCCACAGCTCAGGCAAACATGGTGAGGCAGTGATGGGTTACCACAATTAGGGCACGCAACAGTTAAACGACTTGCAAGGAAGTCATGTGCGCGGCGCATATCTCTACGTGATCGGGATGTTCGTTTCTTTGGAACTGCCATGGGGGACTCTATCTTGTTTGAAAATCAATGGTTTAGTTAACTCTAAGAGCCCACAATTACACCACATTTTAGCAATTTGCTCAAACTACTGGCAGAATCCACGAAATATAATGATTTCCAATAGTTACAAATTCCCTACCAAGAGCTCAGCGGGCTCCTCAGCCTGGTTCACACCAAGCTTACGTGCAACAAAGCACTTATCTGCAGCAATGTCATAGCCATTAAATAGCAGTGCTGATTCTTGGACAAGTGGTACTGGCTTCTTTCCATGTACATACGTGTTCATCAAGTATGTCGAGATCTGTGGGCGGTTTGTTTGAGCGCGACTGCAACCATCACCCACGACAAGGATAGATGAGAAGCCTGCATCCTTGGCCCAGCTCTCGATATAATCGATAAGGCTCTCAACAAAAGATCCAACATCAGTATCGTTGAGGTAGTTTTGTGCGGGATTCAATCCTCTAATAACTACGACCCGCTCATTCGTTGCCTCCACTGTGGCAGGAATTAAAAGTGTTGCACCCAAAAGTTTTAAACCAACCTCAACACTTCCTTTCGAGAATATTAATGGAACAATTGTTGGGTTATTTTTTAATATATCATGCTGCCGTGACCAACAGGCATTCGCTATATATCCAGATGCCTCGCCTAATAAAGAACGATTCGGATGGACAAAGATTTCTTCACCACTGAATGTTTTAGCTGCATTGAATCGATCGAGTTCATCACTAAAAATATTTGTCGCTATACAAGATTTTAAAAATCCAGTGAAAGCTTTTTTATCAAAGCCAATGCTCGGACTTACTTTCGAGGACCATTCTTGTAAGATTTCATGATCAATAAAGTCTAGAAGCTGAGGTAGCATTTGATAAGTTATATTGGCTGCTCGCTGCTGTACAATCTCAGAAGGCACTTCTTGCGATTTCATTACTTCATGAAAACAAAGCTGGCGAACTAGTGGTGCTATAGCTGAAAGTTCACGCTTCGATAACCGTTTTGATACCAAAGCGGTAAAAAGCCCCTGTATATCATTCGCATTATGTATATCTTCAATCAAACTACCTAAAGAATTACATTGCTGGGTTAATCCCTTTTGCTTCGCAGGATCACTTGTCCCAAGCATGCCTTCAAAAGACTCCTTAAGGGTTGTAAGCTCAAAGAGCATAGACGCTTTCATGATATCGAATGCTTTCTCTGGAGCATATTCAAATGCGGTACAGATATCCTTTAAATATTCCTGAATCTTTTTCTGTGCGTCTTCTGTCAGCGCAAAACTGTCAAGAGATTCTTGCGACAATTTTTGTACTTGAAGACTACCAGGTATCATATAGTCTGGCACTGGCTCTATTCCGACAGCTCCGCTGGCAAATTGCTGAATAATGACATCAATAGATGCACCACGAAACGATGCCTGTTGATAATTCGTAAGGGCTGCAACAATCTCTTTCGTAATATCAGAGCTCTGAATGCCCTCACCCTGTATCAGGCTATTCATAACATCAGAAAGAATTTTTTTAAGCTGATGAATATCTTTGCGTCCATCCAAGTCTTTTGTAGCGCCGACCAAAGATCCTGATACAGTTTCATGATTATTGAGCTTACAGAAAGCATGAAAAAGCGTTGGATAAGACATAAATCCAAACTCTCGCATGTATAACAAGATATCATTGAGGTCTTCTCTTGAAGCCTGACGACCATTATCGCGTATCACACCACCAAGGAAGCGTACACAATCAAAAGCATCACGAGTCGCAAACCCCGATTTTGTAAAGATACGAATACGTTCGACTGCATCAATAATATCTGACTCAGTTTTCAATCCACCAAACGCGCTATCGATAATTGCAAGTCCCCTATCAAGGGCAAATGGAGCACGCTCATTAAATTCATGTACAAAAGAGTCTAGATTCGTAAGCACAGTATCCGAGACAAGTTGCAGATCGAGTCTTTTGAGTGCAGGAAGCATTCGTGCAACTGCTATTGGATCCGTTTTCGACTGCTCATGAATACGCTGTGGGAGTGTGTGCTCAAGGATTGCTTTGTTGTACCAGTGGTACAGGCTTTCAAGATCTGCAACCTCATTGCGTCTGTCTGCGCATGCCAGTAACGACTGATCATAAAGACGTCCACCAGCACTGCGTACAAATTCACCAAGAATTGCCACCTGAGTGAGATCAGGCAATGGTCGCTGATTGTTATCCTTAAAAAATTCCGAAGTTATAAGACTCAGAATGTCAGTAGCAAGACGAGGCGCATCGCCAGCAATCGTAAAGCAATCCTCAACGAACTGTTGCATCGACATAAGGCCCTCAGGATGCTGTGAAAGCCATCGGGTCCAGGAATCTTTTTGAAAAAGCGTCTCATACAATGCCGCACGAGGATTGTCGTTTTGTCGTAGATCATGAATCGTTGTGAACAATTGACGTAACTCATCAACAGCATGCGGATGCTTGTGATAATGTTGGTTTTTGTTGAAATGCTCAAGATCCTCATCAGTCAAAGAGGCGCTCTGATCGCTTAATGCAATCAAGCTGCCTGAGACATGCGCCATAGTTCGAAGCAGCACCTGATAAGGATTTTCTATGACGTTGGTTACAGCTGGAAACGTTCTACAAACGGTTTTAATCTTTTGGCAATCAGCTAAAAAAACATCAATATGATCTGGATTCTCACAAAGCACGGCTACAGTATCAGGGCTTAAAGCACGACTTGAGAGAACTTCTATAAGGGCTTTAACGCGCGCCTCATTCGTATCTATTGTTGCAGCAAACTTGCACAACAGATCTTGGTTTTCTGGTTGAGAAAGATATTGTGAGATTAGATTTCTATTGTTATTCGGCAGGGACTTACGAACGAAAGAATCAAGGAGCGACACACCCTCCACCAGTGCATCTATTCTTGATTGGGGTACATTGAGAATCACAGCTACGTCACTACGGACTTCAGCAGAAAGATTATACTGAACGACAGTATCTTCATCGACAGCTACCCCACTGACCCGATTAGTTTTTTGCGCAAAAGAAAGGACTTCAAGTGCGAGCTCTTTCTTTTTTACCGCATCAAGAGACGGATCTTCTCGCAGGGCACGAATAAGGACTGGTGCATTACTTTGAATATCATGCTCAAGCACTGTAAAAAGAACACGAAGTTGTTTCTCTTTGAAAAGCTCGACTGCTGCGTGCTCTGGAAGCGATCTCAAGTTTTGCATCAACTGAAGAGCCATCTCTTGCTCAAGTGGCTCACCATGTTGACGCACATGACACATAAGCTTCCAAGCAAGATCTTGTTTATCACTCCAACAAGGATTTGAAAGTGCCGTAAAATGGGCAACCGTATCCTTCAACAAGTCAGGAATGTCACCGCAAGGATCTTGCCATCTATCAAGCGTCGAATTTGATTGGGTCAACTGAAAAATATGCCCTATCGCCCAATCATGAAATGTCTTTGGTTGCTCAAAAGCAAATCCTTGAAAATTTTTCTTGTCAGTTGAGGAGTGTAAAAATCGATAGTATGCTTCTTGTCGAATCAAAGAACTATCCTGCTCATGGATTTCTGATATTTTAAAAAGCGCATCAATCACACGCTTATCTTCTAATGTTTCACAAGTCGCTCGCCCAACACGCAGCGACTGCATCATCGTCATGAAATTTGAATCAGCATACAGAGGCACTTCTGTATTACGATCATATCCATATGCCCATACTCTCAAATCTTCAACAGAAACGTCCTGTTTCAGTTGATATAATTCACGATTACAACACTTTAATTCTTGTTCTAGCTGCAAGAGCATTTGAAGTTGTGGCGTTGACGCCACTTCTCGTTGCATCACAGGAAGCCCCTGTTGCCACCATGAACGGTCAGGAATACCATAAGAATTATTCGTGATATTTGAAGCATCTTCGAATACTTCTGCCTGTGAAGATACAGCTGTTGCAATCCACTCGACATATTTCTTCTGCATCACAACACAGAGGTCGTCTGTTGAATATGGAGCTTTTGAGATGAATTCTTGCTGATATGACTTAAGAAAAGCGCAAACTGCGGGGCCACCTTGCATGGGATATCCACCGTGTAATGCATAAGCATGACTACGAAACGATTCAGGACGAATCGCTGATGAAACAATCGATGCAACTTGCTCTTGTGAAAGAAGGCTTATAGAAGCTGTAGCAGCATTTTGCTTAACCAGCTCAGTATATTGTTTTGTATTTTCGTGTAATCCATAGTGCTGCTCTTGAAGATGGTTTATCATTGCAATAGCAATTTTCTCGACAGCATGAGTCACTTCATAATCTGAAAGATGTGGTCGACGACCATAAGTTGGATCATACTTTCTGGTACTCGATAGAGCGTCATATCTTTTTTGAAGTTGCTTTATGTCTTTACGATGACGAAGCGATCCTAAAAAATCTTTCTTAAGATTTTTTATTTCATCTCGTAGCTGCTCCATATCATAAAATACAGTTCCTTGTGAGGAGCCAAGAGAATGCAGTATTTCATCTAACGCTCTTGCTTTACGTGCATCTTGTTCTCTAAACAGCTCAGCTAAAAGCTTATGGTTCTCAACATATTCCTCAAGAAGCTTAAACTGCTCTTCGACTTGGTTGCGAGAAGATTTTTCATCGCTTCCTAGTTGTTTAACGGAGTTCTTTGAGCTTCTTTCGATTGTTTTATGATCGGTAATAACCTGAGTACAGCTTTCAATTTTTTCTTGCAGTGCTATGTCTGATAGTTGCGCAAGGGCTTTAACGTCATGTTGCGCAAGTGGCGTCTTATAGAGCTTGAGTATCTGCTGAGCGCGATTCAAGTAATACTGAGAGAGTACCTGTGCTTCTGTGTGTAGAGCCTTTGCACTGTTCAATGCATCTTCCAATACCGCACCAGTCACCTCACGAGATGATGCCTCTTTAAGAGCAAGCTGTTCAGTAATAACCATTATGCAAAAACCCCAAAGTTGGTACTTACCCTAAGGATATGAAGCTTTCATCAGCCAGATGTACTTAAAAACATACATTTTTATCAAATAGTTACCTGATAACCATTTGATATTACATAAGAAATTAGGGCCATCTTAAATACTATGCACACTTCCCCTGCGACGACGACCCATCAAGGCCCGCAATATGTTCGAAGCATCGATTACCTGTATCAATAGAATAGATAGAGCAAGGCTTATAAAAAAGAAGCACACGGATTCCATAAACAGATTTTGCAACGGAGGTAAAAGATATCTTGTCAGCGCAATACATGGAGCATGCAAGACGAGCAGCAGTACACTCGATCGTCCCAAAAAAGAACATGCCGATTCAATCTTTGGAAAGTGCGCAAGAGCCAATGAAAGTTGAAAAACAATATATGCACCTAGTATGGCCTGCAACGTACAGATATAAAAATTTGAGTAGTATCGACAGTTGAGATCAATTGTTTCATCAGCAACATAATGAAACATACCAAATGCACAAAGCGCCAATAGGAATCTTCCCAGATCAAAACGCATCTCTTGAATATGTGCCGAATAAAGCGATCCAAGCAGAATAAAGCTAGACGTAATCAAGACAATATCAATACTGAGTGGCAATCCCATCATGTAGTTCTTAACTAAGTAAAGCCAGGGTGCGATAGACGGTGACGGCAATAATGCCCAAAAACATTGAATACAATAAACGCCAAGCGCCAACGAAACGCCACAGTAAAGCCACTGATATTTACTAGGAATAGCAAAGCGTGTCGCAATTTTTTTCAGACCAAATGCTAGCGTGATGCTTATAAATAGATGGGGCAGAAACCACAGAGGTATCGCCGAACGATTTGTGACTCCCTCAAGGGAAGCACCCGTCGCATAGAAAAGCCCACCAAGAAAATGGACAAAAGTAATATCATGAAAAGGCACAAGAACTATCCAAATGATGGACAGCGCAGTGACATACGGTACTAAGAGCACATATGCCTTCTTTGAAAGAAACGTTGAAAAACGCTCTTCTGCGTTCAAAAAAATGCCAGAAAGAATAAAAAAGAGAGGAAGATGAAAAGAAAAAATTAAATTAAAGAATCGATGCCATACCTCAAGCACAGCAGGAAGATGTCCAAGGATAACAAGCAATATACCGATACCTTTGGCAACATCGACAGTTCTATGACGCATGAATCTTAGGCATAAAAAAAATCAGCTACCTAATGGTAGCTGATGCAATCTGTTCTTTACAGATACATAATCATCTAAGCATCGCCCTAGGGTCGATGCTTGACTGTATTACCACTCAACCTCACCCTTTGCCTGAGGATGCGACACAGTCAGGAATGGGTATTTACTCATAAAGCTTGTGATCGACATGAAATAGACTGCCGCAAAGGTTGCAAAGATTGCAACGTCAATAAAGCCAAACGGAAGCTCATGAGGATAACGTTGCGG
>JBILLA010000221.1:0-3796 GCA_044376365.1 Bdellovibrionota bacterium
CAAAGATGAAGCTCAACTTCGTCTTGAAGCCGTTGGTCCTTGCCTTGTTACTGCTGGCATGATTACTGGTGACCCAGCTGTTCAAATTCTTAACCCAGCGCAACACATTGCGACACTTGGAGAAGGTGCAAGACTCTCAGTTGATATCACCGTTAAAGTTGGACGTGGTTATTCACCTGCAGACAAAAACAAAGTTGAGGGTGCTCCTGCTGGTACCATCTTCATCGATGCAGTCTTCTCTCCAATTCGTCGTGTAAACCTTAACGTGACAAATGCACGTGTAGGTCAGCGTACTGACTATGACAAACTAACCATGGAAATCTGGACCAATGGTTCTGTTGATGCCCGCTCTGCGGTTGCACAAGCAGCACACATCTTGGTTGATCAGCTTGGTTTGTTCGTTGGTGAAAACCTTATCGTTGAGCAAGTTGAAGTGAAATCTGCTGAGCCTAAGTCGAAGATGAACGAAAATCTCTTCCGACGTATTGATGAAATTGAGCTTTCAGTCAGAAGCGCAAACTGCCTCGAGAATGCAGACATTAAGTATATCGGTGAGCTTGTATCTCGCTCAGAAGGTGAGATGCTCCGAACCAAAAACTTTGGACGTAAGAGCCTCAATGAGATCAAAGAGATTCTTACCGAGATGGGCTTAACGCTTGGAATGAAGCTTGATAACTTCCCAAGCCGTAAAGAGCTTGAAGCAATGAGAGAGCCTGAGAAAGATTAAAAGAGGTGCAACATGCAACATAACGTACGACAAAAAAAACTAGGCCGTTCGACTCCACATCGTCGTGCGATGCTTCGTAATATGGCAACTGAGTTTTTCCGCCACGGAAGAACTGAGACAACTGTAGTGAAAGCAAAAGCACTTCGCCCTGTAGTTGAGAAACTAATTACTAAAGCACGCACTGGAACTCTTGCAGCTCGAAGAGATGCTCTTGGTTTCATCACTGATAAAGATATCGTGCACAAGCTTTATACTGAAATTGCACCGAAATATGTTGGTCGCAATGGCGGTTACACCAGAATCCTCAAGACTGGCATTCGTGTTGGTGATGCTGCGGATATGGCACTTATTGAGCTTGTTAACTAAGAACGCGGTAGTATCGACATGCTAATGCAGGGTAAAAAAGTTGTTATTCTTGGTGTCGCAAATGAGCGAAGCATTGGGTATGGCATCTTAAAATCACTCAAAGCCCAGGGTGCTGAAATTGCACTCACCTACGTCAATGAGGCAATTGAAAAACGAGTTCGTCCAATTGCTGAAGAGTTTGGTATTAGCATAGTACTACCTTGTGATGTTTCTGATGATGTACAGATCCAGAACCTTGCTGATCAGTTAAAAGATCGCTGGGGTACTGTTGATGGTATCGTTCACTCAGTAGCATTCGCTGATAAGAGCGACCTTGCAAAGCACTTTTATTCCACGAGTCGTGAAGGTTTCCGCCTTGCGCTTGATATCTCTGCGTATTCTCTGGTTGCAGTAGCTGGCGCCCTTGTGCCACTCATGCAAGAGAAGGGTGGTTCGGTTATCACACTCTCGTACATGGGTGCTGAAAAAGTAGTTCCTAACTACAACGTCATGGGTGTTGCAAAAGCTGCTCTTGAAGCTTCCGTTCGTTACCTTGCCTATGATCTTGGTGAACTCAATATTCGCGTGAACGCTATTTCTGCAGGTCCAATCAAAACACTTGCAGCATCCGGCATCGCTGACTTTAAACAGATGTTACATACCGTTGAGCAAAAAGCTCCTCTCAAGAGAAATGTTACAAACGAAGATGTTGGTAACACTGCGCTCTATCTGATGAGTGACCTCGGAGCAGGGGTAACTGGCGAGACGATGCATGTTGATTGCGGCTATAGCATTATGGGGATGTAGTCGCCTTGGCTGCTGACGTTTTTCCCGATTTTCCCCGCGATAAAGTCATAGCGAACTCTCCATTTCCTGAAATTATTACCAACATGCTCGATGCTGAGCAGCGAGAGGACCAGCTCGTACTCTTGGAGCAATATATCCAGGAGTTTGATAGCTGGCTTGAAGCTTCTACGGGGCCTCAGCAGGACAAAGCTGCCCTTGAGGGGGCTCTCTTTTCCCATGAACAGGTCATAGGGCTTGCAAAATATTGGCTCTCACTTGGTACTAAGGAGTTGGCATCCTTTCGACAAAAGTCTAAGGTAATCATGGCGTATGCAGATAATCTGCCAAAGCGGCTCAGTCGATACCGACCACTTAAAGGGTAATTTCATGAATCGAATCCTATCTTTTTTCTTATTGATTATTGTGGCAGCTACTCATCTGGTTGGTTGTGGTTATACGCTGCAGGGAAGTGGCAGCGTGCTTCCACCAGATGTAAAAAAAATCTATGTACCGTTTACTGAGAATGATTCGACTGAAGGCTCGCTTGCAAATCTTTTAACCGAAGCCCTTCGTGATCAATTCGAGCGATTTGGCGTAGTAGAGGTTACTGATTCTCGACTGGGGGCAGATGCAGAGCTTACTTCTCGCATTAAATCAGTCAAAAAAACATCTCGTGCCGTTACCAATACGACAGATGTCTCTCAGCAGTTTGATACGACAGTTGTGATAGAAGCGCGGCTTATAAAGAAAAATGGAACGCAGCTCTGGGCTGATTCGAACTTACAGGTGTCTTCTGCAGTTGCTGCATCGCAGGCAGGCTTGCAAGCGGGCTCTACTTCCTTTGCAGGAGGACTCACCACAGACTCAAGCCTTGCACGTCTTGATCCTCGTCAGTTTATTCGGAGCCAAGAGCAAACTGCCCTTGAGCAGATAGCGCTTACTGCTGCGCAGACTATCTATAATCAATCAGTAGCGCCTGATTTTTAACCATACAATTTAAAAAAGTATATGGGGGCTGCCCTGTGTGCAAGGATACTTGCTATTTAATGCTTGGGCGCCACTCCGTTGCAAAATTAACAATGGAAGGGGTGCGGTTTAGGGCAGGGAGGTTAAGTGGCTTGCCTCCATCAGTAAATAAAGATTTATATCTGAATGACAGTCCAGTTGATGTTGTAATCCTTAAGGTGCGAGATTGACGCACAGTATCGAAATCTGGTTTATTCGTTGTGAGTCGAAGATGTACAGAGCAACCTGAAGAGTTACCATCGACATCAGTACAGATACCTCGTTCAAAGGTCACATCAAGTCTTTTTGTCCCTTGTCGTTTTTTGGAGTTATGAGTGTCTCTTATGACGACAAGTCCTACGTTATCATTTCTGCGTACACGCACTGCGCCACGCGGTGTTTTCAGCTCCAGTGATTGCCGCTGAGAGGGAACATCTTTGATGGAAGGAAAAAATTTTGAGTAGTAACCATTAATGTCTCCTGCTCGAATAGTGAGTAATTTCGTACTAAAATCCGCGCCACGTGGCGAAAAAAAGATTCCGTAATCAATGAAATCTTGAGCTGTGAAAGTGTATGGAGCTGCAAAAACCGCGCTATCGGTCATGACGAAAACAGATAGCGAAAGGAAGAGTTTATTTAGTAATTTCATGAAAGATATCCATTTAAAAATATACTGCGATATTATTACACCAATTATGAGCTCCTTTCACTAGAAAAGCAAAGTTATTTTATACATATTTTTTGTTGGATAAATAAAACGTCTTGGTTTGCATCACCTTAAGGGCGATGCGTGTTCGAATCCGGCCCTAAAGTGGGCGTATATTCTATAGAGTGAAATTAGGCCCGGGCAACTTTCTGCGTTGCAGAAAGCGGATTCACAGTGTTCTTTTGCATCGCCTTATGGGCGATGCGTGTTCGAATCCGGCCCTAAGG